>NZ_JBHRXY010000008.1:0-164745 GCF_042648745.1 Paracoccus angustae | reverse complement strand
CCGCTCTCCGGCATGTATAAGGTGCCGGAGAGCGGCTCCCGTATCGCACAGGAGCCAGGAAGAATCTTAAGACAAGCATTCCGTGATGGTCGCAAAGCGCGCGCAGCTCCGCCATGAAGCCCGCGGGCACCTCGTAAAAGCCACCCTCGCCCTGCACGGGTTCGACGATGATGGCGGCGACGCGGCCGGGTTCCAGGTCGGCCTTGAACAACTGCTGCAAGGCCTTCAGGGCGTCCTCCTTGGAAACGCCGTGCAGCGGATTCGGGAAGGGCAGGTGCCAGACATCGGGCATCATCGGCCCGAAGCCCGCCTTGTAGGGCTGGACCTTGCCGGTCAGCGCCATGCCCATAAAGGTCCGCCCGTGAAATCCGCCCGCGAAACTGACGATGCCGGGACGGCCCGTGTAGTGGCGGGCGATCTTCACGGCATTCTCGACCGCCTCGGCCCCGGTGGTGGCGAAGATCGTCTTCTTGTCGAAATCGCCGGGAACCAGCGCGTTCAGACGCTCGGCCAGCGAAACGTAATTCTCGTAAGGCACGACCTGGTGGCAGGTATGGGTGAAGCGGTCCAGCTGCGCCTTGACGGCCTCGATCACGCGGGGATGGCGGTGGCCGGTGTTCACAACCGCGATGCCCGCCGCAAAGTCGATAAAGCGGTTGCCGTCGCGATCCCAGATTTCGGCGTTCTCGGCGCGTTCGGCATAGATCTGCGTGGTCATGCCGACGCCCCGGGAAATGGCGGCGTTCTTGCGGTCGGTCATGGTGGTCATCGGAATCGCTCCCTTGGCGGATTTGGCGGATGCTAGCGCAGCGCCTGCTCTCCGAACAGGCCCGCCCTTGCGCAGCCCGGGCCGCCGCGCGATGCTGGCCGCAAAGCCCCCCAGCGCCCCCTTCCGAGGACCGCATGACCATCACCCGTACCCTTGCCATTCTTGCCGCCGTCTCGGCCCTGACCGCCTGCCAGGACGCGGGCGAGCGGTCCGTTTCGATGCTGCGGCCGGGCAGCAGCTTCACCGTGGCCCGCATCGACGGCGCCCCCGCCCCGGCGGGCGTCACCTTCGACGTGGGCGAAGGCAGCCGCGTCACCGGCCGGGCGCCCTGCAACCGCTACAGCGGGCAGCTGACCCAGCGGAACGGCGCCATGACCGTCAGCGGCACCGTGATGACCCGCATGGCCTGCGCGGAAGCGGACCGCAACCTGGCCGAGATGCGCTTCGGCAACGCCCTGGGCAGCATCACCGCCGCCCGCCGACTGGGCGATGGCATCGCCCTGATCGACCCCGAGGGCAGGGAACGCATCGGCCTGGTTCCCGCAGACGGGAGCTGATCCGGTGTTCCCGATCCGCGACCACAACCCGTCGCTGCAAAGGCCCTGGGTCACTTACGGGCTGATCGCGGTCAACCTGGCGATGTTCCTGCTGACCTTGCCGGTGGTTCAGGGCGGCGAATGGCTGTGGACGCGGCTGGCGCTTTATCCCCTGGCGGTGATCCAGGGGGAACTGATGTGGGGCCTTCTGACCCACATGTTCCTGCATGGCGGGTTCATGCATTTCGCGGGAAACATGCTGTTTCTCTATATCTTCGGCGACAACCTGGAAGAACAGTTGGGCCGGCCGGGCTTTCTGGCCTTCTACCTGATCGCGGGCCTTGTGGCCGCCGCCGCCCAGATCGCGGCCGAACCGTTTTCGGCCATTCCCATGGTCGGCGCCTCGGGCGCGATCGCGGGCGTGATGGGCGGCTATCTGCTGCTGTTTCCGCGGGCAAAGGTCGACATCCTCGCCATCTTCATCGTCTTCTTCAAGGTCTTCACCCTGCCTGCCTGGGTGGTGCTGGGCGTCTGGCTGGCGATCCAGATCTTCGGCGGCTACACGACCCCGGGCGATCAGGGCGGGGTCGCCTACTGGGCCCATGCCGGGGGCTTTCTGGCGGGCGTCGTGCTGGCCCTGCCGCGTTTCCTGCGGCTTGGCGGAACGGGCTTCTGGGCCCGCACCCATGGCCATCCCCCGCATCCCGAGGTGGTTTATGTCCCGACCCGCATCCCGCGCGTGGGCCGCTAGGGTTTGATCCCCGCGCTCATGTGCCGCTTGCGGCCGAAACCCGGGCGCCGATCGACCTGGAACCCCGCGTCGGCCAGGGCGCGCCGCACCGCGCCCGCCGCCGTATAGGTGGCGAAACTGCCGCCCGGCGCGGTGCAGCGCCCGACATGAGCCATGATCCCGGGGTTCCACATCGCGGGGTTCTTGGCGGGGGAAAAGCCGTCCAGGAACCAGGCGTCCGCCCGGCCCTGCCAGGCCGGCAGGGTTTGCGCCACGTCCCCCCGCACCAGCCGCAATTCGACCGGGCCGACCTGAACGACATTGCGGCCCCAGCCTGCCCGAAGCCGCGCCGACAGATCCGCCAGTTCGGGAAAGGCCGCATGGGCCTGCTCCAGTTGCGGCAAGCTCATCGGCCAGGCTTCGAAACTGGTCATCACGACCGGCACGGCAGAGGCCTGCGCCAGCGCCAGGCAGTTCAGCCCGGTCCCGAAGCCCAGTTCCGCCACATGGAACCCGGGCCGCAGCCGCGCGGGCAGGCCGTTGCCGTCCAGAAAGACATGCCGCGTTTCCGCCAATCCGCCCGCAAGGCTGAAATAGGGATCGTCGAATCGGACGGACACCGGCACGCCGCCGTCCCGCCAGTCAAGCTGCGGGTGGCGGGCGGGGTCGTGATCGGGTAACGCGCTCATGAACGGCAGCTAGGGGAAAGGCACCGGCTTTGACAAGCGTCACGGTCGTCGGCGGCGGCATCTTCGGATTGAGTTGCGCGTGGGAGATGGTCCGGCGCGGCGCCCGCGTCCGCCTGATCGAGGCCCGGCGGATCGGGGCGGGATCCTCGGGCGGCCATGTCGGCGCGCTGGCCCCCCACGCGCCCGAAAACTGGAACCCGAAAAAGGCCTTTCAGCTGGACAGCCTGCTGCTGGCTCCGGCCTTCTGGGTGGGGGTCGAGGCCGCGTCCGGCCTGCCCTCCGGCTATGCGCGCACGGGCCGGCTGCAACCCGTGGCCGATGCGGCCGCCGCCGAACGCCTGCGCGACCGCATCGCCGCCGCAGCCGAACGCTGGCCCGCCGATTGCGCGATGGGCCTGACCGACGCCCCGGCTGGCGATCTGGTGCCCGAAAGCCCTTCGGGCTTCTGGCTGTTCGACGGCCTGACCGCCCGCCTGTCCCCGCGCGCGGCCGGCGCGGCGCTTGCCGCCGCCATCCGCAACCACGGCGGCGACATCGTCGAGGGTCAAGACCCCGGCTCCCTTGCCGGCGCGGTCCTCTGGGCCACCGGCACGCCCGGACTGGAGGATCTGTCCCGCGACCTGGGCCGACCCGTCGGCAAGGGCGTCAAGGGCCAATCGGCGCTGCTGCGATACGCCGCCCCCGACGCGCCGCAGGTTTTTGCCGACGGTCTGCATGTGGTGCCCCATGCCGATGGAACGGTGGCGGTTGGCTCGACCTCCCAGAACGATTACGCCGACCTGAACGTTGATGACCGCATCGACGCCCTGATCGCCAAGGCCCGCGGCATCTGCCCGCAACTGCGCGACGCCCCCGTGATCGACCGCTGGGCCGGCGCCCGCCCCCGTGCCCGGACCCGCGCCCCGATCCTCGGCCCCTGGCCGGGGCGCCCCGGCCACTACGTCGCCAATGGCGGCTTCAAGATCGGCTTCGGCATGGCTCCCAAGATCGCGCAGGTTGTGGCCGACCTGATCCTGAACGGTCATGACACCATCCCGGACGGCTTCCGGCTGTAACCTGCATTGGACCCCAAATATCCTCGGGGGGTCCGGGGGGCGAAGCGCCCCCGGCTTGCGCCTGCCGTCAGGCAGGCAAGGGCGACACGCCGATCACCAGCGGATGCAGATGCAGCAGCGCCGCCCAGACCAGCACCGCCAGCCCCAGCCGCTTCCATGTCACGCGGAACGTCCGGGGCAGCCCCGACCGCGCAACGCCCGACAGCGCGAAGATCCCCATCCCGCCAAAAAAGACCGCATGGGCCAGATCGCCGTTGGCGACCAGATGCGCGCCCGCCCACAGAGCAAAGGCCGCGACCAGCCCCGACATGCCGCGCGCCAGCGCAGCCGTCAGGATCGCCAGCGGCATGGCGGCATTGACCAGCCAGCGGCTCCACAAGGGCTGGTCCCACAGATGCACATAGGGCGCGCGCCCGGCCGCGACGATCAGCCAATACAAAAGCCCGATCGAAAGCAGGCTAAAGGCGGCCAGGTATCCCCGCCGTCCCAGGCGTCCGATCAGCCAGCCGCGCGGCCCGGGCAGCGCCGGGATCATGTGCGCGCCCAAAAAACAGATCCAGGCAAGCAGATATTCGATCCATCCGGTCATGGCCCCCATCTAGCCGCTTGCAGGCAGAGCCGCCAGCGGGTGAAACTGCGGCAAAAAGGACGCCCCATGACCAGCCGCCTTGACCACGCCTTTCAGGCCATCGACGCCGCCAATGCCCTTGATCCGAACCTGGACGAGGGCAAGCCCGCCAACCTGCTCTACGGCCAGCGGATGACCGAACAGCAGCAGCACCTGTTCCCCCGGGCCTCGGACCCGCTGCGGATCGCCTGCCGGGGCCAGCATATCGAACGCTGGCTTTTGCCGCGAGACGCCTATCCCATGGACCGGGCGGGCTATCTGCAATGGCGCCAGGAACAAGGCCGCCGCCACGCCGCCCGCATCGCGGGCATCATGGCCGATGCGGGCTATGGCGAGGACGACATCGCCCGGGCCCGCAAGATGCTGACCAAGCAGGGCCTCAAGCGCGACCCCGAGGTGCAGGCGCTAGAGGACGTGATCTGCTTCACCTTCATCCGCTGGTATCTGGGCGATTTCATGGCTGCGATTCCCGACGAGAAGATGGACCGCATCATCCAGAAGACCGCCGCCAAGATGTCCCCCGAGGGCCGCGCGCGGGCGCTGGAGGAGTTTCCCATGCCCGAGGCCCTGGCCCGGCATTTCCGCCCGTGACGCGCCCATGGTGACCAAGGCGATCATCGTATCGCACGGCCAACCGGGCGATCCCGGCCCGCAGCAGCGGGCCATCGAGGATCTGGCCGCCCGCGTCGCCGCCCGCGACCCCGGCTGCCCGGTCGCGGGCGCGACGCTGGCCATGCCCGGCGCCCTTGCGGCGGTGGCCGGCGACGACAGCCTGATCTATCCGATGTTCATGGCCGAGGGCTGGTTCACCCGCACCGAACTGCCCCGCCGCCTGGCGCAGGCGGGGGCGGGCGGGGCGCGGGTGCTGCGGCCCTTCGGCACCGATCCGGCCCTGCCCGGCCTGATCGTGGCGCAGGCCCATGGGGCGGCGGCCGCTCAGGGATGGGCGCCGCGGGACACCACGCTGCTGCTTTCGGCCCATGGCTCGCAACGCTCGCAGGCGTCCTTCGCCATCACCACCGCGCTTGCCGAAAGCATCGCCCCGCAGTTCGCGCGCGTCGTCACGGGCTTTGTCGAACAGGAACCCTTCATCGCCGACGCGGCAAGGGGCCTGAGCCGCGCCGTCAGCCTGCCCTTGTTCGCGCTGCGGGCCGAACATGTCCTGGACGACCTGCCCCAAGCCCTGGATCGGGCGGGCTTCACCGGCCCGCGCCTCGACCCCATCGGCCTTGCGCCCGAGGTGCCCGCCCTGATCGCAGCCAGCATCCGCGCGGCGCTATGACGGCCTGGCGTAATAGGCGTAACCCGCGACCTCGACGAACCCCAGCCGGTCATAGACCGCCCGGGCGCCCGCATTGGCGCGGCTGTCGGCCAGGCCGATCCGCGTGGCGCCGTGATCCGCGGCCCAGGCCGCGGCCTGCCGCATCATCCAGCCCGCCAGACCGCGGCGGCGGAACTGCGGCAGGACTTCGACCGCGTGGACCATGGCCGCCTCGCCCCCGATCGCGGCAAAGGCGGCGCCCGACGCGCGGTCGTCCATGCGGCCCAGGATCGCGGTCTTCGGTCCCGCCACGCGCTCCATCACCGCCTGGCGCGCCGGGTTGATGCTGCCTGACGACCAGATGTCCCGCTGGATCGCCAGGGGCGGCCAGACGGCGAAGGTCGTCAAGGGCGGGATCGGCTGGCCGGTCAGCGATGCCACGGGCGCCTGCATGATCGCGGTCGGCGTGTCTCGCCGGTATCCGGCGGCGGCCAGGGCGGCGATCAGGGCGCCGTCGCTGTCCGGCACGCGGAACATCGGCTGCTGGTTCCAGTCCCGATGGATCGCCTCGGCCGCCGCGATGTCCTCGGGCGCCCAGGTCCCAATGACGCGGGCCGAACTGACGCGCCCGCCGGCGCCAAGGCCGCGCCCCACCCGGAAGCCGCCCGCATCCGCGTATTCGGCGGCGGGCCAGGTCTCCTCGAAGGCCCGGGCCAGACCGGGCTCCATCAAAGCGACAGGCGCTGCTTCAGCGCCGCCATCGCCTGCGCCACGCGATCGGCGTCAAGGCCGCGCACCACCAGGTTCGTGCCCCAGCCTGTCGCGTCCTGGAAGGGATAGGAACCCAGCGACAGGTCGGGGTAATCGCCCGCCACGGCGCGCAGCCCCTCGGCCACGTCGCTTTCGCCGCGCCGGACCTCGACGCTCTGGGACTGGACGGGGCGGCCTCCGGGCAGGCGCGGGATCAGCCAGTCGACCATGCCGCGAAAAACCTCGGGCACGCCCGCCATCACATGGGTGTTGCCGATGGAAAAGCCCGGCGCGCCCGACACCGCGTTGTGGATCAGCGTCGCGCCCACCGGAATGCGGGCCATGCGCAGGCGGTTTTCGGTCAGGTCGTATCCCATCCGGTCGCAGCGGGCTTGCAGGATCGCGCGCGCCTCGGGGTGGATCTCGACCGTGGTGCCATGGGCATCGGCCACGGCGTCGGCGGTGATGTCGTCATGCGTCGGCCCGATGCCGCCCGACGTGAACAGCAGGTCGTAGTCCCCGCCCAGGCCGCGGTCCAGGGCGCGGATCGCCGCGACGATCCGGTCGTGGTCGTCGGCCACCACGCGGATTTCGCGCAGGTCGAAGCCGGTCGCGGACAGCACCTGCGCCAGGTGATGCGCGTTGCCTTCGCGGGTGCGGCCGGACAGAATCTCGTCCCCGATCACCAGGATCGCCGCCGTCGGATTGTCGGATTGCATCGCCCTGCCCCCTGAAACCTGTGCTGCCCCGCATCTATGCCCACGCGCGGGACTGGAACAAGTGGCCATGCGGGTCTATCTATGCGAGCGAACGAAAGGATCACCGATGGACCAGAGCCACATCACCAAGGAAGGCATCCGCATCCATGTGCGCGAGGATTTCGCGGGCATGCACAAGGCGGGCGCCGTGGCCGCGCAGATCCTGGACGAGGTCGGGCCGCTGGTCCGCCCCGGCGTCACCACCGGGGCGCTGGACGATTTCATCACCCGCCGCGTCCAGGACCTGGGCGTGACCTCGGCCACCATCGGTTATCGCGGCTATGAACATGCCAGCTGCATCAGCGTGAACCATGTCGTCTGCCACGGCATTCCCGGCGACAAGGTTCTGGCCGACGGCGACATCCTGAACATCGACGTGACGGTGATCGTCGACGGCTGGTACGGGGATAGCAGCCGCATGTATGTGGCGGGCAAGGCCTCGATCAAGGCGCGCCGGCTGATCCAGGTGACGCATGACGCGCTGATGAAGGGGATCGAGGCGGTGCGCCCCGGCGCCACCTTCGGCGACATCGGCGCGGCGATCCAGACCTATGCCGAAAGCCACGGCATGTCGGTGGTCCGCGACTTTTGCGGCCATGGCCTGGGCCGGGTTTTCCACGCCCCGCCCAACGTGCTGCATTTCGGCCGCCCCGGCAAGGGCCCGGCCCTCGAGGAAGGCATGTTCTTCACCATCGAGCCGATGATCAACCTGGGCCGCCCCGAAACCAAGGTGCTGGCCGATGACTGGACCGCCGTGACCCGCGACAAGTCCCTGTCCGCGCAGTTCGAACATTCCATCGGCGTCACCGCGGATGGCTGCGAGATCTTCACGGCTTCCGACAGGTTCTTCCCGGACCTCGGCTGAGGCGCCATTTGCGTCCCGCGATGGCACCGCCGGCAGGCGTTGCCGCCGGTGGAACCCGCACCGCAACGGTGCGGGCAGGCGGGCGGCGGAAAATCAGGCCCGGTCCGCCGGCGGCCTGACCCGCATCACCGCGCAATAAAGGGCGGGCACGAAAACCAGCGTGATCAGCGTGCCCGCGATGATGCCGCCCATCATGGCGAAGGCCATCGGTCCCCAGAACACCTGCCGCGCGATGGGGATCAGCGCCAGAGACGCCGCCGCGGCGGTCAGCAGGATCGGCCGGGCGCGGCTGTCGGAAGCCTCGAACACCGCCTGCCAGGGGTCGCGGCCCTTGTGCAGCAGTTCCTGGATCTCGTGGACCAGGATGACCGAGTTGCGGATCAGGATGCCGATCAGCGCCAGGATCCCCAGGATCGCCACGAACCCCATCGGCACGCCAAAGGGCACCAGCACCGCCACCACCCCGATCAGGCCCAGGGGCGCGGCGGCAAAGACGATCAGCGACAGGCGGAAGCTTTGCATCTGCATCATCACCAGCAGCGCCATGATCAGCAGCATCACGGGCACCACGGCCGCGATCGGCTCCTGGCTGTCGGCCGAGGTCTCGACCGTGCCGCCAACGGTGATGGTCACGTCGGACGGCAGCCCCTTCTGAAACTCGGCCACGGCGGGCGCCAGCGCATTGACCAGCGTGGCGGGCTGGTCGCTGGTCGAGATCGCCGCCTTGACGGTCACGGTGGGCAGCCCGTCGCGCTGCGCGATCAGCGGCTGTTCGGTCGCGTAGTCCATCGAAACGATCGAGACCAGGGGCGTGCCCCGGCCGCCGGTCAGTCTCAGTTGCAGGTTGCGGATCGAATCCAGCGAGGTGCGGTCATCCGCCTCGCCCCGCCCGACGACATCGATCAGGAAGATGTCGTCGCGCAGCTGCGTGACCGTCACGCCGGAAAACAGCGCCGACAGGGTATCGGCCACTTCCTGGCTGGTCACCCCCAACCGGCGCGCCTGGTCCTGGTCGATCTCCAGCCGGACCACCCGCGCAGGCTCGTTCCAGTCCATGGAGATGTCGCGCAGCCGCGGCTCTTTCGCCAGCACGGCTGCCAGATCGCGCGCGGCGTCGCGGGCGGCGTCGGCATCGGGGGCGCTGACGCGGTATTGCACGGGCTTGCCGACCGGAGGACCGATTTCCAGGTTTTTGACATAGATGTCGACCCCCGCGAATTCGCGCGCCGCCCGGTCCATGATCTGCGCCTTCAGGCGGTCGCGGGCGGCCAGATCCGGGGTCTGGATGACGATCTGGCCCATATAGGGTCCGGGGGTCGGCACATCCATCGCCAGCACGAAGCGCGGCGCGCCGCTGCCGACATAGGATGTCCAGAACAGCACGTCGTCGTGGCCGGCCAGCATCTCCTCCAGCCGGTCCATGTCCGCGCGCGTTTTGGCGATCGAGGTGTTCTGGCGTTCGGCGATGTCGACCAGAACCTCGGTCCGGTCCGAGGTGGGGAAGAACTGCTGTTCGACAAAGCGCATTCCCCAGACGGATGCGGCAAACAGCGCCAGGGTGAGGGCGATGACGATCCATTTGCGGCGCATCGACCACAGCAGCAGCCCGTGGAACCGCCGCCGCAGCCAACCCGGCTTGTGTTCGTGATGCGCCGCATAGGGGCGCAGAAAGGCGACCCCCAGCAGCGGCGCGAACAGCACCGCGACGACCCAGGAAATCACCAGCGACACCGCGATCACCACGAACAGCGAAAAGGTGAACTCCCCCGCCGCCGAACTGTTCAGCCCGATGGGGATAAAGCCCGCCACCGTGACCAGCGTGCCCGTCAGCATCGGGAAGGCGATCGAGGTCCAGGCATAGCTGGCGGCGCTTTCCAGCGACTCGCCGATCTCCAGGCGGGAAATCATCGTTTCGATGGCGATCATCGCGTCATCGACCAGCAGGCCCAGCGCGATGATCAGCGCCCCCAGGGAAATGCGCTGCAAGGTGATGCCGTACAGGTCCAGGATCACAAAGGTGATCGCCAGCACCAGAGGTATGGTCAGCGTGACCACGAAGCCCGCGCGGAAGCCCAGGCTGACGAAGCTGACGACAAGGACGATCAGCACGGCCTCGGCGAGGGCGGTGACGAAATGGCCCACGGCGTCGTCGACGACATGCGGCTGGTCGGCCACCTTGGCCATTTCGATCCCGATCGGCAGGTCGGCGGCGACGCGCTTCATCAGGGCGTCCAGCTCCTTGCCGAATTCCAGGATGTTCTCGCCCTCGCGCATGCCGATCTGCAAACCGATGGCGGGCTTGCCGTTGTGGCGGAACAGCGACTGCGGCGGATCCTGATAGCCGCGCGTGACGGTTGCCACGTCGCCCAGGTTGAAGAAGCGTTCGCCCACGCGCAGGTTGACGGCGGCGATGGAATCGGCATCGTCGAACTGCCCGCCCACGCGGACCAGCACCTGTTCCGGCCCGGCCTGGATGACGCCCGAGGGCGAGATGGCGTTCTGCTGGGCCAGGGTGGCGATCACCTCCTGCTGGTTCAGCCCGAGCGCGGCCAGACGGGCGGCCGAGAATTCCAGATAGATCTGCTCGGCCTGCTCGCCCAGAAGCTCGGTCTTGCCGGCGGCGTCCAGGGCCGCGACCTGCTTGCGGATGCGTTCCACCCGGTCGCGCAGCTCGCGCGGGCTGAACCCGTCGGCGGTGAAGGCATAGATGTTGCCGTACACGTCGCCGAAATCGTCGTTGAACTGGAACCCTGCGAATTCCTGCGGAAATTCGGGCCGGATGTCGGACATCATGTCGCGCACGCGCTTCCAGATCTCGGGCACGCGGGGGCCGCGGGTGGTGTCCAGCAACTCGACGTAAACGACCGCCTGCCCCGGCATGGTGACCGACCGCGTGAAGTAAAGCTCGTCCAGCTCCTCCAGCTTTTTCTCGATGCGCGTCGTGACCTGGTTCAGCGTTTCGTCGATGGTGGCGCCGGGCAGGGCGGCGCTGATCACCATGGTCTTGATGGTGAAGTTCGGGTCTTCCTCGCGCCCGAGATTGTTGTAGCTGAGCGCCCCCGCCACAAGCGAGACGATCAAAAGGAACCACACGAAGCTGCGGTGTTGCAGCGCCCAGTCGGACAGGTTGAAACGCTTCATGGCTGGACCCTTGGCCCCACGGGCTGGCCGTCGGCCAGCGAATTGACGCCCCGGATCACCACCTCATCGCCCGGCTCCAGCCCTTCGCCGATCAGCACGCTGTCCTGGAATTCGGCGGCGGGCGTGATGCGCACGGCCTCGACGCGGGCGGCATCGCCCTGGCGCAGGACGCGCCAGACATGGGGGGCGCCGTCGCGCCGGAAGATCGCCGCAGCCGACAGCATCAGCGCGGGTTCGGCGGCGGTGCCCAGCCGGGCGCGGACCAGCGCGCCAAGGCGGAAGGGGGAATCGGGCGGCAGGGTCAGATAAAGCCTGCGCGTGCGGGTCGCGGCATCGGCGATCGGGTCGATCCGGTCCAGCACGGCGCGGACCTGCCGGTCGGGATCGGTGCGCTGCCAGACGGTGAAGACGGCATCGCCGGGCAGGCCCGCCAGGGCCGATTCGGGCAGGTCGATCACCGCCTCGCGCTGATCCTCGGCCGAGAGTTGCAGAACCGGCGTTCCCGCGCTCAGCACGCTGCCGGGGGCCTCGTAAACGGCGCTGACCACGCCCGAGAAGGGCGCGATCATGCGCGCGTAGCCCTGCGCATCCTGCGCCTGCACCAGGGCGGAGCGCGCCTGTTCGGCGCCCGCCTCGGCGGCGGCGGCGGCGCGCTGCGCCTGTTCCAGTTGCGCGGCGCTGGCGACATTGCGGGCGGCCAGCGCCCTTGTCCGTTCCAGCGTCAGGCGGGCGGTGTCGCGCTGGACCTCGGCGGCGGCCAGGGCTGCTTCGGCGGCGCGGGTGGTCGCCTCCAGATCCTCGGCGGCGAGGTTGGCAAGCACGTCGCCCTGCCGGACCCGGTCGCCCAGATCGACATCGCGCGACACCATCCGCCCCAGCGTCTGAAAGGCCATCGTCACCTGCGTGCGCGAGGCCACGACGCCGGGGATCCACCGCGCATCCTCGCCCCGGTCCTCGACGATCTCGGACACCACGGGGCGGATCGGAACGTCCTCCTGCGCCTGCGAGCTGAAGTCGAGCCATGCGGGCAGGTCCAAGGCGCGGGCGGGCGCGGCAAAGGAAAGCGCGGCAAGCAGGACGATCGGCATCCTCATGGCAGCGCCTCGGCCTGCTGGACCTGGCGGCCCGGATAAAGAAGCTGCGAACCCGCCCCCACCACCACATCGCCCGCCTGGATGCCGCCGGACAGATACACCACGTCATTGGCGAAATGGCCGATGCTCACCGGCACCAGGCTGACCCGGTTGTCCCGGTCCACGCGCCAGACGGCCGGCCGGTCGCCGTCGCGCATCAGCGCCGTCCAGGGCACGGCGATGCCGGTATCGGCGGCGATGTCCACATGGCCGCGCACGGCGGCCCCCAGCAGCGCGGTGTCGCCGTCCACATCGTCGATGCTGACGCGCAGGGTGACGGTTCCCGTGGCCGGATCGACCAGGGGCGAGATTTCCGTCACCCTGCCCCGCATTCCGGGCCGGTCGATGTCGATGGTGTCCAGCCGGACCGAGGTGCCCAGGGCACTGTCCAGTCCGGGATGGTCGGGGGCCGCGAATTCGGCCTCCAGACCCTCCAGCGTGGCGATGGTCAGCACCACCTGGGCCGCGCCGACGATCTGGCCGGGGGCCATGTCGCGGCCCGTCACCACGGCATCCGTGGGCGCGCGCAGGATCGTGTCGCCCACCGCGCGCCGGGCCTGGTCCAGCGTGCTTTCGGCCCGCTCGGCATTGCCCTGGGCCTCGGACAGGGCTTGCAGGGCCTCGTCGCGGGCGGCGCGGGTGCCGACGCCGCGTGCCAGCAGCGCCTCGGCCCGGTCGCTGGCCTGCCGGGCCTGCGCCAGACCGGCGCGGGCGGCGGCCAGCCCGGCCTCGGCCACGCGCAGGGCCTGGTCCTGCTGGACCGAATCCAGGCGCGCCAGTTCCTGCCCCTGGGCCACGCGGTCGCCTTCGTCCACCAGCACGCGGATCACCCGCCCGGCCTGGCGGAAGCTCAGCTCGACGCTGTCGGTGGCGGTGATGCTGCCCGACAGTTGCAGGTCAAGCTGGACCGCCCTTTCCCGGGCCGCGACCAGTTCGACGCGCAACGGGCCGTCCTGCGCCAGCAGCGGGGATGCGCCTGCACCCACAGCAAAGACCAGTGCCAATCCCAACGCGCGCATAAACCTGTCCCATCGAATGCGGCATTTGTGCGTCACAATCGTGAAAGACGAAAGACCCCGCCTTTATGTCACCGCGGCCTTGTGATGAAACTTTTCGGCATCCCACGAGCCGTCGCGCAGGATCCGGGCCAGCGTCCCGACCGCGCGGTTCACGTCGTCGTTGCCGTTGTAAAGCGGCGCAAAGCCGAAGCGCAGCACGTCGGGCGCGCGGAAATCGCCCACCACCCCCGCCGCGATCAGCGCCTGCATGACCGCATGGCCCTGCGGATGGCGGAAGCTGACCTGAGAACCCCGCAGCGCCGGATCGCGGGGCGAATTCAGCGTCACCTCCGGGCACTCCGCTTCGACCCCCGCGATAAAGGCCTGGGTCAATTCGACCGACCGGGCGCGCAGGTCGGGCATCGCCACCCCGTCCCAGACATCCAGCGCGGCGTCCAGCGCCGTCAGGGCGATCACCGGGGGCGTGCCGACGCGCATCCGTTCGATCCCCGCGGCAGGGCGGTAGCCCCCCTCGAAGGCAAAGGGCGCGTCATGGCCCATCCAGCCTTGCAGGATCGGCTGGGCCGCATCGGCGTGGCGGGGATGGGTCCAGATGAAGGCCGGCGCGCCCGGTCCGCCGTTGAGATACTTGTAGGTGCAGCCGACCGCGAAATCGGCATCCGCCCCGGTCAGATCCACATCGACGGCGCCCGCCGAATGGGCCAGATCCCACAAGGTCAGCGCGCCCGCGTCATGGGCCCTGGCCGTCAGCGCGGCCATGTCGTGGCGGCGGCCGGTGCGGTAATCGACCTCGGTCAGCATCAGGACGGCCAGGTCGGGGGTGATCGCGGCCTCGACATCCTCGGGGGCGACCACGCGCAGCTCGGCCCCCACGGCGCGGGCCAGCCCCTCGGCCACATAAAGGTCGGACGGGAAGTTGCCGCTGTCCGACAGGATCGCCCGGCGCCCGGGACGCAGCGCCAGGGCCGCACTCAGCGCCTGGAACACCTTGATCGACAGCGTGTCGCCCATCACCACCTCGCCCGGACCCGCGCCGATCAGGCGCGCGATGCGGTCGCCCACGCGGCGCGGCTGGACATACCAGCCCGCCTTGTTCCAGCCGGCGATCAGCATGTCCGACCACTCGTCCGCCATCATCCGCGCCACGCGGTCGGCAGCGGCGACGGGCATCGGCCCCAGCGAATTGCCGTCCAGATAGGTGATCCCGGAGGGCAGGTGAAAGGCGCGGCGGGTGGCGGCGAAATCGGTCATGAAGGTTCCTCGTCTTGACCCCGACAGTATCAGCGGCCTTTCCTGCCGGAAAGAGAGAGGCAGGATGATCTATCACATCACCGACTGGGACGACGCCTATGCGAACACCGTCCATATCCCCCGGGGCGAAGGCTTCGTGGCGCGCTGGCAGGACGCCTCTGCCCGATTTCGCGCGGGCCGCCCGCCCGAGCCGCTGGGCCGCGGCCACCTGTTCCGCCCGTCGGGCCCCGCGCGGGGGCTGATGGTCTTTGTCCATGGCGGCTACTGGATGGAATCCGGCCCCGGCTTCTGGTCGCATCTGGCGGCAGGCGCGCTGGCGCGGGACTGGGCAGTCGCCTTGCCCCCCTATACCCTGGCGCCCGCGGCGCGTATCGCGCGCATGGTGCGAGAGCTGGCCGCCGCCATCGCCGAGGCGGCGGCGCGGGTGGACGGTCCCATCGCCCTGACCGGCCACTCGGCGGGCGGGCATCTGGCGGCGCGGATGATCTGCCCCGATGCGCTGCCCGATGCGGTGGCGGCGCGGGTCACGGCTTGCGTGCCGATCTCTCCGCTGGCCGACCTGCGCCCGCTGCTGCGCACGGCGATGAACGCCACGCTGCGGCTGGACGAGGCCGAAGCGGCGGCGGAAAGCCCGGCCCTGCTGGCCCCGCGCCCCGGCATTCCCGTCACCACCTGGGTCGGCGGGTCGGAGCGGCCCGAGTTCATCCGCCAGGCCAGGCTTCTGGCCAATGTCTGGGCCGGCCTGGGCGCCGCGACCGATTGCGTCATTGACCCCGGCCGCCACCATTTCGACGTGATCGAGGGGTTGGAGCGGGCGGACAGCCCGTTGATGAACAGATTGCTGGCGTCATGAAGCGCAGCGCGATCCTTGGCCTGATTGCCCTCGCGGGCCTGCCGCAGGCTGGTTCGGGGCAAAGGTTCTGACGCCGGACCGGGATCGCGTGAACGAAGGAATTTCCCTGTTCGTGGAACAATGCCTGCCCTTGGTGCGGCATGAAAGACCTGTTCCCGGATCCCGGCTGGTGCAGATGAAGCTTTGGCCGCAGGAGGAGACGTGGTTCGACCCCCGCAGCGGCTGGCTGCCGACCCGCAGCAAGGGCGGGTGCAGCATCGAAGACACGCTCCGGCCCTTGACCATGGAAGACCGGGACCGATTGGCCGCGCTTGCCGCCGACATGGTTTCGTCGAAACTGCCCGTTCTTGAAGCCGAGGCCGATAACGGGTCGTTCGGATTCGATCTGATGAAATACTGGGTTCAATACCCGCGCGGCGACAAGCGCCGGTGGGGAGTCGAGCTGTCGCGATCCACGTGGCATGGCCCCGGCAGCGACACGCTTCTAAAGATTTCGCAGCCGCCTGAACCGATCACCCCGTGAAATCCGCCACCCTTGCCCCGGTCAGGTCCAGCAGCGCCCTTGGCGCGATGGCGAAGACGTGGCGCGGCGTGCCCGCAGCCGCCCAGACCCTGTCGAAATCCAGCAGGCGCGGATCGAAAAAGGCCGTCACCGGCTTCAGATGCCCTACGGGCGCGACGCCGCCGATGGCAAAGCCCGTTTCCTCGCGGATCAGCGCGGCATCGGCCTTGCCCAGCGGCTGACCCGCAACGGCCGTGGCGCGGGCCGGATCGACCCGGTTGCCGCCCGCAGTCAGGAACAGGACGACATGGCCGGTCTCCTCGCCGCGAAAGATGATCGACTTGGCGATCTGGTCCACCGTGCAGCCCGCCGCCCGCGCCGCATCGGCGGCCGTGCGGGTGCCGTCCGACATTTCCAGGATCTCGGCGGAAAGGCCCGCCCTGTCCAGCGCCGTTCTGACCCGTGCCAGGCTCTTGCTCATCCCCGCCCCCCTGTTCTTGCCGCAAGATCCTTAGCGAGCCGGGCAAGCCGGGGGAAGCCCCGCGCCGGTTTTCGTTGCGGCGCGGCGCCACTCGTGCTGTTGCAGGGAAACAATCCACCAAGGAGACCCGGCCCATGAACGTCTATACCCTGCTGGTCGAGGTGGGCCGCACCAAGGACGACGGCCTGCCCGACGGGTCCACCGGCGCCGCGCTGATCTGCTATGCCGCGGGCCGCGACGAGGCCGAGGCGGTGCGCGAAACCGTTGCGATCCTGAAGCAGGCGGATCTCGCGCCGCTGGACGTGACCGGATACGGCACGCTGGACGAACGCCTGGCCGAGGGCCACGAGATCGACAACGAGGAACGCGCCCTGATGCAACGGGCCTTGGACGAGAACTCGGTCGTCATCGCGCAGATGCAGCCCTTTTTCAAAGGTTGCGAAGGCGCGTCGGACGACAACGACACGTTGCACTGAAAGGCTTCCGGCCTATTCAAGCAAGGTCCCATTCGCTAGACTGCCTGCCAACCAGAACAGCAGCAGTTACGGACAGGCGATCCCCATGAGTTTTTCCCGCATCTTCCTGACCACCGCCTTGGTGGGTGCCCTTGCATCATGCGCGGGCCCGATGAACCGCGCGCCGGGCGCGACGGGGGGCAGCGCCCCGGTCACGCCCGCGCCGATCCCCGCGGCCTCGGCCGGGGACGAGGCGGGCTTGCAGAATTTCGTTCAATCCTTCCGGCCGCGCGCCATCGCCTCGGGCGTATCGCCCGCCACCTATGACCGCGCCATGCGCATCGCCCGCTACAACCCCGAGGTGATCCGCCTGGACCGCAAGCAGGCCGAGTTCTCGCGCCCCGTCTGGCTTTATCTGGACAGCGCGGTATCCGACGTGCGCGTGACAACCGGACGGCAGAAGGCCGCGCAACTGGCCGGCATCCTGTCCCGGATCGAGGCCCGCTATGGCGTCCCGCGAGAGATCGTGCTGGCCGTCTGGGGGATGGAATCGAATTTCGGCGCCAACCGGGGCAAGATGCAGATCATCCCGTCGCTGGCGACGCTGGCCTATGACGGCCGCCGGGGCGAGATGTTCCAGAATCAGCTGATCGCCTCGCTGCGGATCCTCCAGTCGGGCGACACCGATCCCGAACACATGCTGGGAAGCTGGGCCGGGGCCATGGGCCACACGCAGTTCATGCCTACGTCCTACCTGGATTATGCCGTCGATTTCACCGGCGACGGGCGGCGCGACATCTGGTCGGACGACCCGACCGATTCGCTGGCATCCACCGCGAACTATCTGCGCCGCAACGGCTGGATCCCCGGCCAGGCCTGGGGGGCCGAGGTGCAGTTGCCGCCGGGCTTCAACATGGGCCTGGTCGGCAAGGGCACGCGGCGGTCGGACTGGGCAGCCCAGGGCGTGCGCCGGATCGGCGGCGGCGCGCTGCCCGGCGGCAACGGCTCGATCATCATGCCGGCGGGGGCGAACGGCCCGGCCTTCCTGATCCTCGACAACTTCCGCTCGATCCTGCGTTACAACAACTCGGACAACTACGCGCTTGGCGTGGCCTTCCTGGGCGAACGCATTGCGGGCCGCGCCGGCATCCAGGGATCGTGGCCGAGGAACGACCGCCCCTTGTCCACGTCGGAACGCCAGGAAATCCAGCAGCGCCTGCGCGCCAAGGGCTTTTACCAGGGCGAGATCGACGGGCTGTTCGGATCGGCCACGATGGAGTCCGTCGCGGCCTACCAGCGGTCAATCGGGGTGACGCCGGACGGATATCCGACGTCGATCCTGCTGGGGCAGTTGCGGCGGTGATGGAGAAAGGGGCGTCCGAAAGGGCGCCCTTATGGTTCAGGCGCCTTGGGCCCGTTGCGGTCACGACCCCTGCCTTCATGCTGCGCAGCCGGCATTGATCCGTAGCGAACTCGTGAGGGATTCTGCCGCTGCCTCCGGCAGACTTGGGGCCATTCAGGTGGCCATGTCCAAGCGGAAGCAAGTCAGACAGGCAAGGGGTGGATCATGGCGCGGGGGCGCCCGGCCTCTTTCCAAAGGAAAGCCAGCGTGATCGGCAGGCGAAAGCGGCGGGGGCCGGCCGCGCCGGGGTTCAGCCAGAGGGTGCTGCCGGTTTCCTCGACGCCGGGCTTGTGGGAGTGCCCCGAGATCACCACGTCCCACCCTTCGGCTTGCGGATCGGCCTGCAAGGCCTTGCGGTCATGGATCATGTGGATCCGCAGGCCTTCGGTCGTGAGACTGACCGTTTCGGGCAGGGCCTTGGCCCAGTCGCCGCGGTCGATGTTGCCGCGGATAGCCGTTACCGGGGCGATGCGCGCCAGCGCGTCAAGATGGCGGGGATCGCCGATATCGCCCGCGTGCAGGATATGGTGGACGCCTTCGAGAGCCTCCAGCGCCTCGGGGCGGAGCAGACCGTGCGTGTCGGAGATGACGCCGATACGCTGCCCCAAAGATGGCTGGCCAAGTGGATGCATGGGCGCAGTTCCTGTTCGGCGAAGGAAGGGACGATGCCGGACAACCGGAGCGCAGACCCCCGGTCGCCTTGCCATCTGCATCCCCGATAGATCGTGGACTCACGGGCAAACAGCCTTAAGACGGCGATGTTCCCGGGAACAGCAATGCCGAAGCCAGGACGGATGTTCCGCGATCTCGCATCTCCTTCGCCAAGGCCGCCGCAACCGTTGCGGCAAGCGGCAGGTTTGTCCGCAAACCGCCCTTTTCGTCCAGACAACCTTTACCGCAGCCACTCCCGGAACGCCGCCAGCACCTCCTCGTAAACCCCGCGCTTGAACGGCACGATGTTTTCCAGCAGCGCCGCCGCGGGCATCCAGCGCCATTCCTCGAACTCGGGATGGCCGGTGTCAATGCGGATGTCGGCATCGTCCCCCAGGAACCGCATCAGCACCCATTTCTGACGCTGACCGCCAAAGCGGCCTTTCCAGACCTTGCCCAGCAATTCCGGCGGCAGGTCGTAATAAACCCAGCCGGGAGTTTCCCCCAGGATCTCGACCTTGTCGGGGGACACGCCGGTCTCCTCGACCAGCTCGCGCAGGGCGGCCTCGCGCGGGGTCTCGTCGCCGTCGATGCCGCCCTGGGGCATCTGCCAGGCGCCGGGCATGTCGATGCGCTGGCCCGCGAAGACCAGCCCGTCGGCGTTGATCAGCACCACGCCCGCGCAGGGCCGATAGGGCAGCCCGCCCGGCCCGGTCCGCTCCTCGTCAGCCATTCGTGTTGGCCGCGCCCGGGCCTTCGGTCCCCGACCCCTCGCCCGTCACGGCGGGGGTTTCGCTGGCCGGCACCTGCCCCGCTTGGAAATCGACGGCGGCAAGGCCTTTCAGGATGTCCACGGCATAGGCCAGCTGGTAATCCTCCTCGCGCAGCTTGGCGGTGGCCTCGACCTCGGCGGCCTCCTGCTCCATCTGCTTCTTCTCGTCGTCGCTGACGGAATCGTTGTTCAGCGCGCCGCGCAGGTCGGCCTCGGACCGGCCGAAGTTCGACTGGCTGCGCGGACCTTCCTCTTCCTCCTCGGAGGCGGGCGGCGGGGCGGGTTGGGCGACAAGAATGTCGGGCTGGATGCCCAGCGACTGGATCGAGCGGCCCGACGGCGTGTAGTACCGCGCGGTTGTCAGGCGGATGGCGCTTTCGGCCGTTACCGGCATGACGGTTTGCACCGACCCCTTGCCGAAGGTCTTTTCGCCCACGACGATGGCGCGGCGGTGATCCTGCAACGCGCCCGCGACGATTTCGGACGCGCTGGCCGACCCGCCGTTGGTCAGCACCACCATCGGCTTGCCCTGGGCCAGATCGCCCGGCTCGGCGTTCCAGCGTTCGCTTTCCTCGGGGTTGCGACCGCGGGTGCTGACGATTTCCCCCGCGTCCAGGAAGGCGTCGGACACGCTGATCGCCTGGTTCAGCAGCCCGCCGGGGTTGTTGCGCAGGTCCAGCACGAAGCCCGTCACCTTGTCGATCCCGCCCGCGTCCTTGACCGCCTTGTCCAGTTCGGATTTCAGCGTGTCGTAGGTCTCGTCGTTGAAGGTGGACACGCGCAGCACGACCGATTTCCCCTCGATCCGGGTCTTGACCACGGTCAGCTTGATCGTGTCGCGCGTCATGGTCAGATCGAACGGCTCGGTTTCGCCCTCGCGCAGGATGGTGACGGTGATCTCGGACCCGATGGGGCCGCGCATCATGTCCACCGCCTGGTCCAGCGTCAGGCCCATCAGCGATTCGCCGTTCACATGGGTGATGAAGTCGCCCGACCGGACCCCGGCCTCGGCGGCGGGCGTGTCGTCGATGGGCGAGACGACCTTGACCAGCCCTTCCTCCTGGCTGACCTCGATCCCCAGGCCGCCGAAGCTGCCGCGGGTCTGGGTCTGCATGTCCTCGTAGTCGCTGGCCGACAGGAATGAGGAATGCGGATCCAGCGAGGTCAGCATGCCGTTGATGGCGGCCTCGATCAGTTCCTTGTCGTCGGGCGCCTCGACATAGTCGGCGCGGACGCGTTCGAAGACGTTCCCGAACAGTTCCAGCTGTTCGTAGATCGACGCGTTGCTGCCGGTTTCCTGCGCCACCAGCGGCCCGGCGATCTGGGTGGTCAGCAGGGCTCCGGCCAGAACGCCGCCCACGCCCGCGATCAGATAATGTTTCATGTCGGCCTTTCCTGCCTTCAGTCCTGTCGGACCCCCGTGACGGAATTCAGCATGAACCATTCCGCCGGGTCCAGAGTTTCCTGTCCCTTGCGCAATTCCAGATACAGGGATTCGGTCTGCCCTGCATTGCCGCCGATTGCGGCATCGGCCACGAATTGCGCACCGAATTCCTGCGCGGAGGCCTCGGTCCCGCCCATCAGGCCCAAGGGATCGCCCGCTTGCAGCACGTCGCCCACTTCCCCGAACACCTGCGACATGCCCGCAAAGACCAGAAGATAACCGCGCGCGGGCTCGACGATCATCACATTGCCGTAATCCAGAAGCGGACCCCGGTATCGGATCGTCGCGGGCCAGGGGGTCGTGACCAGCGCGGCGGGGGGCGTGGCGATCACCCAGCCGGGGCGCTTGACGCCGGCCGCGTCGGGCTGGCCGTAAAGACGCAGGATCGTGCCCACCGCGGGCAGGGGCAAGCTGCCCTTGGCGCCCTCGAAATCCTCCATGGGCGGACCCACGTCCATCTGGACCTTGGCGACACCGGCGGCGAATTCGTCCAGCGATTGCGCGGCGTCGCGCAGCTTTTGCAGCTCTGCGGGCGCCTCGGCAAAGCGGATCGGCAGGCTGGAGCGGTCGGTGACGGCACTGGCCAGCAGCCTGCGCGCCTCCTGGACCGAGGCCAGGCCCGCGCCCAGCATCTGCGCGGCACCCGCCTGCAATTCGCGCACGGTGGCGATTTCGCGCAGGTCGTCCTGCAACCGCTCGGCCTCGGCGCGCAACCCGGGGGTGACGTCGGCCAGCACCATGCCGGATCGCGCATTGGCCAGCGCGCCCGCCGGATGCAGCAGCATCGTGGTTTCGGGCGATCGCTGCAACGCCGTCATGGCGCCCAAGACCGAGGCCAGCTGGACCCGCTGCGATTCGAAGCGGGCGCGCAGCTCCGCCTCGCGCGCGCTGGCCTGGCGCAACCCTTCGCGCAGGGCGGCAAGGCCCTGTTCGTAGCCCCGGATCACCGCGGTCAGGGCGACGACCTGGTCGTCGGCGGTCAGCGCATCGGCCAGCTTGGAAACGGCGGCGCGCAGCTGGGCGGCGGCGTCCTGCGCCTCGGCCACGGCGGCGCCGACCGAGGATTCCTGCGCCTGAACCGGCGCGGCGGCGACCAAGGCGGCCAAGGCCAGGGGAAGCAGAAACCTCATGCGGCCACGATCAGGCTTTCGCCCGTCATCTCGGCGGGCCGGTCAAGGCCCATCAGGTGCAGAACGGTCGGCGCCAGATCGGCCAGCCGCCCGTTGCGCAGCCTTGCGCCCGCCGGGCCGCCGTAAACGATCACCGGCACCGGGTTGGTGGTGTGGGCGGTATGCGGCCCGCCGGTCACGGGGTCGATCATCGTTTCGCAATTGCCGTGGTCGGCGCAGATCACCGCCGCGCCGCCCGCGCGGTCCAGGGCATCGAGCATCCGGCCCAGGCCGCGGTCCACGGCCTCGCAGGCCAGGGCCGCGGCGGGCAGGCTGCCGGTATGGCCCACCATGTCGGGATTGGCGAAGTTCACCACGATCAGGTCATAGCCCGCGCCGATCACCTCGACGAGCTTCGCCGCGACCTCGTCGGCGGCCATGGCGGGGGCCAGGTCATAGGTGGCGACCTTGGGGCTGGCGGGCATGAAGCGGTCCTCGCCCGGTTCGGGCGCCTCTTTGCCGCCGTTCAGGAAAAAGGTGACATGGGGGTATTTCTCGGTCTCGGCCAGGCGGAACTGGCGCAGGCCCTTGGCCGCGACCCAGGCCCCCAGGGTGTTGAGCACCTGCCGCTTGGGATATGCCGTGGCCATGTATTCGTTGTGCCGGGTGCTGTAATCGACCATGCCCAGCAGCGCCGCCCATTCGGGCCGGTCGGACGTGTCGAACCGGTCAAAGGTCGGATCGGCCAGCGCCGTCAGGATTTCCCGCGCCCGGTCGGCGCGGAAGTTGAGGCAGAAGAACCCGTCCCCGTCCATCGCGCCGTTGTAGCCGTCGATGATGAAGGGCTGGATGAACTCGTCCGTCTCGCCCCGCGCATAGGCGTCGGTCACGGCCAGGTCGGCCGACAGGGCAGGTTCCCCCCGCCCCGCGACGATGGCGCGATAGGCGCGTTCCACGCGTTCCCAGCGGTTGTCGCGGTCCATCGCGAAATAGCGCCCGATCACCGTGCCGATCCGTGCGCCTTCGGGCAGCGTGCCCTGCAATTCGGTGACAAAGCCCATGGCCGATTGGGGCGGCACGTCGCGCCCGTCGGTGATGGCGTGCAGAACAACCGGCACGCCCGCCCCGGCGATGGCGCGGATGGCGGCCTGGACATGAACCACATGGCCGTGCACGCCGCCGTCGGACACGATGCCCATCAGATGCGCCGTTCCGCCGGTGGCGCGCAGCCGTTCCACGAAACGGACCAGCCCTTCGTTGCCCACGAAGCTGCCGTCCTCGATCGCCAGGTCGATCTGGCCCAGATCCATGGCGACCACGCGTCCCGCGCCGATATTGGTATGGCCCACCTCGGAATTGCCCATCTGGCCGCGCGGCAGGCCCACGTCGGGACCGAAGGTCGTCAGCGTCGCGTGGGGGCAGTCGCGCATCAGCCGGTCGAAATTCGGCGTCGCGGCCTGATCCGGCGCGCTTTGTTCGGGGCGGTCCGAGATGCCCCAACCGTCGAGAATGCACAGGACCACAGGTTTCGTCATATCGCCCCTCGGATGATTTGCGCCTTGTTACGCCGACGCGGCGGTTGCGGCAACCGGCGAAGCCGGGGGCGCTTCGCCCCCCGGACCCCCCGAGGATATTTGCGCAAAGGTGAAGAACCGTTCCTGTTTCACCCGGGCGTCGCGTCTCGGCAGGGCTTCGCAGGCCCCGTTGCCGCGCTCATGCGCGATGATACGGCAAGCCGGCCAGGATCGTCGCGGCACGATACAGTTGTTCGGCCAGCATCACCCGGACCAGCATGTGCGGCCAGACCATGCGGCCCAGGCTGATCTGCCAGTCGGCCCGCGCCCGCAGCGCCGGATCGAGCCCGTCCGCGCCGCCGATCACGAAGCAGACATCGCGCGCCCCGTCGCGCCAGCCCGCAAGCCGGCGCGCGAAATCGGGAGAGGTCGGCTGCTCGCCCCGTTCGTCCATCATCACCAGGGCCGCGCCGGGCGGGACGGCGCGGGCCAGAAGCTCGGCCTCGGCGGCCATGCCGCCGCCGCGCTTGTCCTCGACCTCGTGAAGGGTGATGGGCGGCAGGCCGAGGCTGCGCCCGGTCTTGGCGAAACGGTCGAGGTAATCCGCCACCATCGCCGCCTCGGGGCCTTTCCGCAGCCGCCCGACCGCGGCGATGTCGATTCGCACGTTGGCCCGACTACATCGCCGGGCGGGCCCCGTCGCGGACGCGGCTGAGGGCGTCGGCGGGCATCCACATCTTTTCGAGCTGATAGAATTCCCGCACCTCGGGGCGGAAGACATGGACGATCACGTCGTCGGTGTCGATGAGCACCCAGTCCCCGGTGTCCTTGCCTTCGATGCGGGGGGTGCGGCCGGTCAGCTGCTTCATCCGTTCGGCCAGCTTTTCGGCGATGGCGCCCACCTGGCGCGCGCTGCGGCCCGATGCGATCACCATGTGATCCGCCATGGCCGACCGTCCGCGCAGGTCGATGGTAACGATGTCCTCGGCCTTGTCGTCGTCGAGCGAGGACAGGATGCGGTCCAGGATCTGGTCGCTGGTCAGATCATGCGCCGCGGGGGTCGCAGCCGGCCCCGTGGCCGGCGAGACGTCTTGTGACAGGGTTGTATCCTCCGGTCAGCGCGCCGATCGCCCCCGGCGCAGGGGATGGTATAAAGATAGCAAGTTTTCGCGACATCTCAATGATCGCTGCCCGCTTCCGCGCCGTCCGGCCGGGCTTCGCCCATGCGGACCGGCGGCGCGGCGTTCAGAACCCGCACTTCGCGCTGCGGGAAGGGGATGGTGATGCCCTGTTCCTTGAAGGCGTCCCACAGCGCCAGATAGACTTGGCCGCGCACGTTGGTCAGCCCGCCCGCCGCGTCGTCGATCCAGAATCGCAGCACATAGTCGATGGAACTGTCGCCGAAGCCCGTAACCCAGCAGACCGCCTGCCGATGGGTCAGCACGCGCTTCACGGTCTTGACCGCGGCGATGGCCACGGCGCTGACCTTGTGGGGATCGTCGTCGTAGGAGGCGCCGAACTTCAGGTCCAGCCGCACGAAGCTGTTGGTGTGGGACCAGTTGACCACCTGGCCCGTAACCAGATCCTCGTTCGGGATCAGGTATTCCTTGCCGTCGCGGGTCACAACGCTGACATAGCGGGCGCCCAGTTCCTCGATCCAGCCGAAGGTGTCGCCCAGGCTGATCACGTCGCCGGGCTTTACGGACTTGTCCAGCAGGATGATCACGCCGGACACCAGGTTCGAGACGACCTTCTGCAACCCGAAGCCCAGGCCCACGCCCACCGCGCCGGAAAAGACCGCAAGGCCGGTCAGGTCGAAGCCCGCCGCCTTGAGGCCCACGATCAGCGCCAGGCTGAACAGCATGATCTGCAACAGCTTCGTGGTCAGCACCCGCATCGTGGGCGAGATGTCCTCGTTCCGGGCCAGCCGCCCCGAGATCAGCCGCGACAAGGCCCGCGCCGCGCCGATCATCAGGCCGGTCACAACCAGCGCCTTCAGCACGGTCAGGGCCGACAAGCGCAACTCGCCCAGGGTGATGGCGATGCTGTCCAGGAAATCGCCCGCCGGTTCCGTCAGGCCCAGAAGGAACAGCGTGACCCAGACCCAGGCGATCCAGCTGACCGTCCGGCGCAGGAAGCGGTTGGCGATCAGCCGCACCAGGAAGAAGATCGCCAGCCAGGCCGTCGCGATAGAGGCCGCCAGGGCGATCAGCACGCTGCGCGAAGGCCAGGTGATCTCTTGCATGACCAACACGACGGCCCAGGCGAGAACCGCGAAGATCATCAGCCCCAGCCGGCGCCCGATCAGCACCCCGAGCCGCAGCCAGCCTTTCGGCCAGTTGTCGCGCCTGTGCAGCCAGTCGCCCCACAGGCGCGCGGCGATCCGCCCCATGGCCCAGGACGACAGGATCAGCCCGGCGATGGCGGCCAGCTGATAAAGCCGCGTGGGCAGGATCATCGTTTCGAAGAACAGGGCGATGCGCGACCACAGGCCCTGGGCGGCATCCACGATGTCTGGACCGACCGGCTCCATCCCGTTCTCACCTCCGACAATATTGCGTCAACGCCAAAAGGCGCATAAAAGATCGGCCATGTCCGGGTTCATTTATTTCGACATCCATGACCGCGCGCGGCTGCCGTCGCGGTTCTTTGGCGAAACGCGCGGCGTCACGGCGCGACTGTGACGGGCTGCGGTTCCGCCGCAGCCGAGCCTTTGCCGCCATCCGACGCATCACAGCCGAAAGCCAGACAGCCATGACCTTTGAGCCCCAAACCGCCGCCGCGCGGACGCTTTACGACAAGATCTGGGACGCCCATGTGGTGGACCGCCAGCCCGACGGCACCTGCCTTCTGTATATCGACCGCCACCTGGTCCACGAAGTGACCAGCCCCCAGGCCTTCGAAGGGCTGCGCATGACCGGCCGCACCGTCCGCGCGCCCGAACGCACCATCGCCGTGCCCGACCACAACGTGCCCACCACCTGGGACCGCGAAAGCGGCATCGACAACGAGGAATCGCGCATCCAGGTCGAGGCGCTGGACCGAAACGCCCGCGAATTCGGCGTGGTCTATTACCCCGTGACCGACATCCGCCAGGGCATCGTCCATATCATCGGCCCCGAACAGGGCTGGACCCTGCCCGGCATGACGGTGGTCTGCGGCGACAGCCACACCTCGACCCACGGGGCCTTTGGCGCGCTGGCCCACGGCATCGGCACCAGCGAGGTCGAGCATGTGCTGGCCACGCAGACGCTGATCCAGAAGAAATCCAGGAACATGAAGGTCGAGGTGACGGGCCGCCTTGCCCCCGGCGTCACCGCCAAGGACGTGGTGCTGGCGATCATCGGCAAGACCGGCACCGGCGGCGGCACCGGCCATGTCATCGAATATTGCGGCGAGGCGATCCGCAGCCTGTCCATGGAAGGCCGCATGACGGTCTGCAACATGGCCATCGAGGGCGGCGCCCGCGCCGGCCTGATCGCGCCGGACCAGACGACGTTCGACTATGTCAAGGGCCGTCCCCACGCGCCGAAGGGCGCGCAATGGGACGCGGCGGTCGCCTGGTGGAAGACGCTTTACAGCGACGACGGCGCGCATTGGGACAAGGTCGTCACCCTGCGCGGCGAGGACATCGCCCCAACCATCACCTGGGGCACGTCCCCCGAGGACGCGCTGCCCATCACCGCCACCGTGCCCGCGCCCGAGGACTTCACCGGCGGCAAGGTCGAGGCCGCGCGGCGGTCCCTGGACTACATGGGCCTGACCCCCGGCACGCCGCTGACCGACATCGCCATCGACGCGGTTTTCATCGGAAGCTGCACCAACGGCCGGATCGAGGATCTGCGCGCCGCCGCCCAGATCCTGCGAGGCCGCAGGCTGGCCGAAGGCGTGCGCGGCATGGTTGTGCCCGGATCGGGCCTTGTCCGCGCCCAGGCCGAGGAGGAAGGTCTGGACCGGATCTTCAAGGACGCGGGCTTCGAATGGCGGCTTGCGGGCTGTTCCATGTGCCTGGGGATGAACCCCGACCAGCTTGCCCCCGGCGAACGCTGCGCCGCGACCTCCAACCGCAACTTCGAGGGACGCCAAGGCTACAAGGGCCGCACCCATCTGATGTCGCCCGCCATGGCGGCGGCGGCGGGGGTGGCCGGGCATCTGGTGGATGTCCGCGCCTTTGCGGCGGAAACGGTGTAAGGAGACCCGATCATGGACAAGTTCACCACCCTGACCGGGATCGCGGCGCCCATGCCGCTGGTCAACATCGACACCGACATGATCATCCCCAAGCAGTTCCTCAAGACGATCAAGCGGTCGGGCCTCGGGGTCAACCTGTTCGACGAGATGCGCTATGACCGCGACGGCAACGAACTGCCCGATTTCGTGCTGAACCAGCCCGCCTACAGGCAAGCGGAAATCATCGTGGCCGGGGACAATTTCGGCTGCGGTTCCTCGCGCGAACACGCGCCCTGGGCGCTTTTGGATTTCGGGATCCGCTGCGTGATTTCCACCAGCTTCGCCGACATCTTCTTCAACAACTGCTTCAAGAACGGCATCCTGCCCGTGGTGCTGCCGCAAGACGCCGTGGACGTGCTGATGGAGGATGCCCGCAAGGGCGCCAATGCCCGCATGACGGTGGATCTGGAAAACCAGACGGTCACCACCTCGGACGGGCAGTCCTTCGCCTTCGAGGTCGATCCCTTCCGCAAGCACTGCCTGCTGAACGGGCTGGACGACATCGGCCTGACCATGGAGAAGGCCCCCGTTATCGAAAGCTACGAGACGCGGATGGCCCAAGCCCGTCCCTGGGTCTGAGGGGACGGCCTGAAAAAGCCCCGCCATGCAAGGATGGCGGGGCAAGGCGGTTCCCCTGATGGCGGCAGCCGGGGGAACGTGGCGAACCTCGGGGGATCAGTTCGGGCGGGACACCTCGCCCTCCATCTCGGCGCGGATCTGCTGGCGCAGGATGTCGATGGGGATCATCCGGCCCTCGCGCCGGTAATGCCAGTAGGTCCAGCCGTTGCAGCTGGGCGCGCCTTCCAGCGCGGCGCCGACCTGGTGGATCGAGCCCTTTACGTCGTTGCCGATCAGCGACCCGTCGGCGCGGACCTTGGCCTTGTGGCGGTTGTTCATCGAAAACAGCTCCTCGCCCGGGCGCAGCATGCCGCGTTCGATCACCTGGCCAAAGGGGATGCGCGGTTCCGCCCGCTTGGCGCGGGTGGTGGCCAAAGCCTCGGCGTCCAGGCGGCGGATGCGGCCGATGCGGCGCTCGGCCACCTCGCGATAGGCGGCCTCGCGCTCGATCCCGATGAAGTCGCGGCCCAGCATCTTGGCGACCGCCCCGGTGGTGCCGGTGCCGAAGAACGGGTCCAGCACCACGTCGCCGGGATTGGTGGTGCCGATGATCACGCGGTGCAGCAGCGATTCGGGCTTTTGCGTCGGGTGGGCCTTGTCGCCCGCCGCGTCCTTGAGCCGCTCGCCGCCGTTGCAGATGGGCAGCACCCAGTCCGACCGCATCTGCGTGCCTTCGTTCAGCGACTTCAGCGCCTCGTAGTTGAAGGTGTATTTCGCCGATTCGGACTTCGCCGCCCAGATCAGCGTTTCATGCGCGTTGGTCAGCCGCTTGCCGCGGAAATTCGGCATCGGGTTCGACTTGCGCCAGATCACGTCGTTCATGATCCAGAAGCCCTGGTTCTGGATCTCGGCGCCCACGCGGAAGATGTTGTGATAGCTGCCGATGACCCAGATCGCCCCGTTGGGCTTCAGCAGGCGGCGCGCGGCGGCCAGCCAGTCGCGGGTAAAGGCGTCGTAGGAGGCGAAATTCGAGAACTGGTCCCAATGGTCGTCCACCGCATCGACCTTGGAATTGTCGGGCCGGTGCAGGTCGCCGCGCAGTTGCAGGTTGTAGGGCGGGTCGGCAAAGATCAGGTCCACGCTGGCTTCGGGAAGCGCGTTCATCACGGGAACGCAGTCGCCCGCCAGAATCTGGTTGAGGGGAAGCGGGCGCGCGGCTGCCATGCGCTGTTCCTTGGTCTTGATCATCTTTGCCTCGGGAAAGTGCCGGCTTGGGCCGGTCTGGTATCCCGTTAACATGATTCAGACCCGAATCGGCGTCAATTTCTTTTTTGAATCAATGACTTGCCAGCGGGGGTTTACACAAGATGTTGTGGACGGGCGCGAACGAACGCCTATGGTAAGGGGTCACGCCCAAATCTAGAAGGGCCCGTTTGTGCGCGGGGGTTCCGTAGCCCGCGTTGGTGTCCCAGCCATAGCCGGGATGATGTTGCGCCAAATCCACCATCAGCCGGTCGCGCGCCACCTTGGCCAGGATCGAGGCCGCGGCAATCGTCGCGCAGCGCGCATCGCCGCCCACGATGGCCTCGCCGGGGCAGGACAGGTCGCGCGGCACGCGGTTGCCGTCCACCAGGACATGACAGGGCCTGTGCCGCAGGCCTTTCACCGCCAGGCACATCGCCAGATGCGAGGCGTGATAGATGTTCAGGCGGTCGATCTCCTCGACGCCGACATGGATGACGCAGTGATCGCAGTGGGCGATCAGCCATTCGGCCAGGGCCTCGCGCCGCTTCGCCGTCAGCTTCTTGGAATCGTTCAGCCCGCCGGGGATGTTGCCGGGGTCCAGCACCACGGCGCATGCGGTGACGGGCCCGGCCAGGGGGCCGCGCCCGACCTCGTCCACGCCCGCGACGCGGCGGGCGCCACGCCCCAGGGCGGCCAGTTCGAAGCTGAAGTCGGGCGGAATCATGCGGTGACGGTTACAGGGGCGATGGTCACCTCTTCGAGGTTCACGCCCTCGCCCTCCCGGTCCACGACCAGGAAATCCGCGGGCCGGTCCAGGGGCGTCAGGACGCCGTGCCAGACCCCCGCGCGCAGGTTCACCCCCGTGCCCGCAGGCACCAGAAAGGCGCGCGGCACCCCGGGCCTGCCGCCCTCGTCCGGGGCCACGATCGACAGCCAGGCGTCCGGTCCCAGCGGCATGAAGGCCTGGCTGCCCAGGGGGTGGCGTTCCAGCAGGGTGCAGTCATAGGGCAGGCTGACGGCCTGGGACCGGAAGATCGAGATGATCGCCTCTCCCCCGGACCGTTCCACGGTGGCAAGGGCGTGGTGGCGTTCGCAGCGGCCCGCGTTGATCATGCGGTCTGGCGCGGCGCGGGGGGCCAGCACGTCGCCAAAAGGGGCAAAGGCTTCGGGCGTGAGGGGTTCGATGCGGATCGTGGTCATGGGTTCCTCCTGCCCATGGCTTATCCTGCCGCCGCCAGCCCGTCGAGGATCCGCGCCATGATTGCCCGGCGCGCGGCGGGGCGGCGCAACAACGCGGCCTCGGCCCGGGCCGCCGCAGCCATGGCCTTGCATTCGCCGGGATTTTCGCGCGCCCAGGCCAGCTTTTCGGCAATGTCGCCGCAAAAGCGTTCCAGCGGAATATAGTGTTTCCACGGCTGGAAGCGGCCGGAATAGAACACCTCCCACCCGTCTTCCTCGGCCAGCAGCACGGATCGGCCGTCGATGGCGCCGATGAAGTTCGATCCGTGGTCGTAGCCCGTCAGGCAAAGCTGGTAACGGAAGCGGCGGAAGAAGGCGCGGCCCTGGCGGGGCGTGCAGTAAGGCGCCAGCAGCGGATCGCGGGCAAAGTCGCGATACCCCCAGGCCATCACCACGCCCAGATCGAAGTCGGGATGCCCCCACCAGCGCCGCAGAAAGGCCAGCCGGTTGGTGTTGCACAGCCGGTCCCAGGCCGCCTGCCGCATCGAGGCATCGTTTCCCGCCTGGGCCAGTTGCCGCAGGATGGCATGGGACGCCGGGCCGGGCCTGACGCCGCCCGTCATCTCGCTGCCCGAGATCATGCCGCGCCACACCACCCGGTCCAGCTTGTCTTCCCACGGGATCGGATCCGGCGCGGCATCGGGATCGAAACCGGCCAGGCCGATGCTGTGCTGGTCCGGCAGGGGCCACAGCACGGCATTCTTCGCGCCCTTGCGGCGGTTGTGGCACAGGACCGGGGCCGCCAGCGGCTCGCCCTGGGGGGATCCGAACCAGCGCGAATCCTCCATGTCGATGCGCAGGGGCATGGGGCGGTCCAGGCGCAGGGCGTCGTTGATCACCGCTTCGGCCCGGATCAGCTTGAAGTGCCGGGCGGGGGCGGACAAGGCGATGCCGTCCTGGACCGCGATGCGGCGGCGGGCGCCGTGGCGGTCGGTCACGACCTTGCCGCCGTCCCATACGGAAAAATATTCCGAAAATCCCCCGTCAGGCCGCGCGCCGGGCTCGAGGCCGCGCAGGCAGAAGGCGGCCACGTTCTCGGCATAGGCCGGATCGACCCGTTCGGCGGGGGCCGGGATCGGCAGCCGGACCGGACCCGGGGACGCGCCCTCCGACCTGGGGAACCAGCCTTGCTGCCAGCCGGGGTCGGGCATCGGCAGCAGCGGCGTCAGCCGGGCGGCCAGATCGGCGGGCGTTTCGCGGTCCAGATCGACGCGGATCAGGCGCGGATCGGCGCCGAAAAAGGCATCCACCGCCGCCAGATGGGCCTGCCAGTCGGCTTCCCACAGATCGGGCAGGCCGGCCGTGTCGCAGGCGCGGTGATGGGCATGGCAGCGCGCGACGGCACCCCCGTCGCGGGTCAGGCGGTCGAGGATCCAGTCCTCGGTGCGGCGCAGCGTCAGGATGAAGCGCGCCTGCGGGAAACGCTGGGCCAGCCAGCCGAACCGCCGCCATGCCTCGAGCGGCGGACGCCAATGGGGGGCGTGCCGGTAAAGGCCCGCAAACAGCACCGTGCCCGGCCAAGCGCCCAGGGGATCGCCGTCCCGGGCGCGGGAAAACAGGATGTCCTCGGCCAGGCGCCCGTTGTCGTGGCAGACGGCGGCATGGCCGTTGCGGCGGAACAGCCGGGCCAGCCGCGCCTCGCCGCAGTTATCGGGGCTGATGTGGACGAACAGCGCCCTGTCCGTCATCCGCCGATCAGACGCCCCGGCCGCGGCAAAAAGATCGTCAGAACGCCGAGCATCGGCAGGAACGAGCAAAGAACGAACACCCGCTCGATCCCCTGCGCGTCGGCCAGCACGCCCAGGGCGGCTGCGGCGATGCCGCCCATGCCGAAGCTGAAGCCGAAGAACAGCCCGGCGATGGTGCCCGTGCGGCCCGGCACCAGTTCCTGCGCAAAGACCACGATGGCCGGAAAGGCGGATGCCAGGATCAGCCCGATGATCACCGCCAGCACCCCTGTCGCCGCCAGCCCGACATGGGGCAGCAGCAGGGTGAACGGCAGCACCCCCAGGATCGAGAACCAGATCACCCGCAAGGGTCCGATCCGGTCGCCGACGACCCCGCCCAGCATCACGCCCGCGGCCATCCCGCCCAGGAACAGGAACAGCATGATCTGCGCGCCTTGCGGACCCAGGCCGAACTTCTCGATGGTGAAGAAGGTGAAATAGCTGCTCATCGAGGCGGTATAGATGTTCTTCGTGAAGGTCAGGACCGCCAGCACAACGATGGCCCGGATCACGATGCCGCGGGGCAGGCGCAGGGCGGTGTCGGGTTTGGCGGTGGCGGCGCGGCGCCGTCCCTCGGCCCAATGGCCCACATGCCACAGAAGCGCGGCGCCCCCGGCCGCGGCCACGGCGAACCAGGCCACCGCCGGGCGGCCCAGCGGCACCACGATAAAGGCCGCCAGCAAGGGGCCCAGGGATTGCCCGAAATTGCCGCCCATCTGGAACAGCGACTGCGCCGTGCCGAAGCGCCCGCCCGATGCCAGCCGCGCCACGCGCGAGCTTTCGGGATGGAACACCGCCGATCCCACCCCGATCAGCATCGCCCCCGCCAGCAGCATCCCGTAGTGATGCGCAAAGGCCAGCAGCAGCACCCCGCAAAAGGTCGAGGCCATGCCGAAGGGCAGCGAGCGCGGCTGCGGATGGCGGTCCGTCGCCATGCCGATCAGCGGTTGCAGCAGGGATGCCGTGACCTGGAAGGCAAAGGTCATCACCCCGATCTGCGCATAGCTCAGCGAGAATTCGACCTGAAGCAGCGGATAGATCGCGGCCAGCATCGACTGCATCACGTCGTTGACGGTGTGGCACAGGCTGATGGCGGTCAGGATGCCCCAGGCGGTGCCTGTGGCAGCCGTGGTGTTCGCGGTGGTGGCCTCGGCGCGCATCGTTCCCCCCTGCGGTCGGCTGCACATCATGCAATAGCAGCCGCACCGCCCGGCGCAAGCGGACTGTCGCCTCCGGCTTGGGCAAGCCTTTGCCGGTCGGTGTCCACTGTCGATTTGGACAGCTTCCTTTTGCGTCAACTCTTTCCGACATTGGTCAGGTTGTATGTTTCGAGTTCCACAGTAAAAAAATGGCAAAAATACCCGGCAACCTGGTCCGGTCGCTGCGCGCATCCGGCGCGGCGGGCGGCGGCAGGCGGATGAACACCTGGCAATCGGTCCGCGCGGATGTCCTGGACCGGATCCGCAGCCGGGAATGGCCGCCCGGCGAACTGATTCCCACCGAACAGGAACTGGCGGTCAGCCTGGGCTGCGCGCGCGCCACCGTGAACCGGGCCCTGCGCGAGCTGGCCGACAGCGGCATCATCGAACGCCGCCGCAAGGTGGGCACGCGGGTGGCGGCCACCTCGGCCCGGCGCACGGTGCTGGACATGCCCGCCATCCGCACCGAGATCGAGGCCATGGGCGCGGCCTATGCCTATCGCCTGTCCAACTTCATGACCCGCCTGCCGACCGATGCCGCCGCGCGCGCCCTTCAGGTTTCCCCCGGCGAGGAGCTGGTGCTGGTCAAGGCGACCTATACCGCCGACAACCAGCCGCATTGCTGCGAATCGGTCTGGCTGAACCCGCGCATCCTGCCGCCCCTGACCCGCCAGGACGTGGAGGAGCGGTCCGCCCACGAATGGCTGGCAAGCCAGGTGGCGCTGACGCATGGCCGTTTCTCGATCCTGGCGGATGCCGCCACGGGTGATTGCGCCCGCCACCTGAAGATCGCCGAAGGCACCCCCGTGCTGACCATCGAGCGCACCAACTGGAGCGACACGACCCCCGTGTCCTTCGCCCGCCAGTTCTATCCGCCCCAGCACCGCCTGGTGTCCGAGGATTAAGGCCAGCCCGACAAGGCCGGGAACAGCACGATCGCGGCCAGGACCAGAAGGTCCGCAAACAGAAACCGCGCGACGCCCGACAGGATCGGGCCGGACGGAACGGTCCTGCTGGCCGTTGCGACGATAACGGCGATCAGCCCGAAGGGCGGCAGGACCAGCGCAATCTCGATCAGCTTGACGGCCGCGATGCCGGCCCAGACGGCATCCAGGCCCCAGGCGTCGGCCAGGGCCAGCCCGAAGGGCAGCAACAGCGCCAGCATCGCCAGCGGCTCGGCCAGCAGCGCCAGAACGGCGCAGGCCGGAACCAGCAGGGCCAGGACGCCCAGGCGCGGCATCCCGGCCGCCCAGTCCGCCAGCGCCGCCGGAATGCCCGTCATGTCCAGAAAGACCAGAAACAGCTTCGCCGCGACCAGCACCAGCAGAACCGCGCCCGTCTGCCGCAGGGCCTCGCGCAGGGCGGACCACAGCGTCCCGGGGGTCAGGCGGTGCTGGGCCAGGCCAAGGCCCAGCGTCAGGGCCAGGCAGATCGCCACGGCGGCCACCGGCGTCAGAAGGCCCGAGGCGATCCCGCCCACGACGATCGCGAACAGCACCGGCGCGGGCCAGACCGCGCGCAGCGCCGCGCCGGGCGAGACCGTCGCCGGCTGCGGCAGGGGCGCGGAGCGCGGGTCGCGCCGGACCCACCACAGCACGGTGGCGACCATTCCCGCCAGCGACAAGGCCGCCGGCAGCAGCCCCGCCAGGATCATCGCGCCCACCGGCGTTCCCGACAGCAGCCCCCAGACGATCAGCAGCATCGACGGCGGCAGCAGCGCGCCCAGCGTTCCGCCCATCGCCACCGAGGCCCCCGCCAGGCGCGGATCGTATCCCGCGCGCAGCATCGCGGGCATGGCGATGCGCGACATGGTGGCGGCGCAGCCCAGGGACGACCCCGAGGCCGCGGCGAAACCCGCGCAGCCCCCGATCGCCGCCAGGGCAAGTCCGCCCCGCCTTTCTTGCAGGATCACGGCTGCCGCGTCGTGCACCCGCGTGGCGAAGCCTGCGTAGAAGGCGGTGTTCCCCAGCATCAGGACCAGCGGCACCAGCGCCAGATCCGGCGACCACAGCAGCGCCGCCAGCGGATCCCACGCCCGGTCCAGGGTTCCCGTCCAGGCCAGCCCGGCCGCGCCGGACAGCATCAGCGCCAGGGCGGCCGGCATCCGCAGGGCCGTCAGCGCGACCGCCGCCGCCACCGCGGCAAGGCCCGCCATGCCCATTCCCTCGCCCGTCACCCTGTCCCCGGATATGCTGCCGCGGGGGCAGGCTATGCCGCGGCGGCGGCGAACTCAAACGGGAATTGACCGAAATGTGACCGGCGGTCTATCTGGCGGTTTCGCGCAGGACCGCCAATGCTGCGCCCATCCGACGGAGATCCCCATGCCGCGCCTTTCGACCTCCACCCTGCTTGCCCTGGCGCTTGCCTCGCTGTGTGCCCTGCCCGCGCAGGCCCAGACCGACAAGCCCTTTCTGGCGGCCGATGTGGAGGCCGCAAGCTACAACGGCGGCGACCTGCCTTCGGGGCGGTCGGCCCTGACGACAAAGGTGCAGGTGCTGCTGGACAGATCCGGGATCTCGCCCGGCGTGATCGACGGCTTCAAGGGCGGCATGAGCCAAAGCGCCATCATGGCCTTTGAACGCCGGTCCGGCCTGCCCATCGACGGGGTGATGGACCCGCATGTCTGGAACCTGCTGCAATCCTTTGCGGCGCAGCCCGCGACCCAGGACTACACCATCGCCCCCGAGGACGCGCAGGGCCTGGTGGACGCGATCCCGACGGACTATGCCGAAAAGGCGAAGATGCCCGCCATGGCCCATACCAGCGTCGCCGAACGCCTGGGCGAGCGGTTCCACATGGACGAGAAGTTCATCGCCTTCCTGAACCCCGGCATCGACCTGGTGCCCGGCGCCACGATCAAGGTCATCAACACCGGCAGCCGGATGCGCGGCACGGTGGCGCGCATCCTGGTGGACGTGAACACCCGCCGCGTGGCCGGGTTCGACGCCAACGGCAGGCTGCTGGTGGACTATCCGGCGACGATCGGATCTTCGGCCACGCCCTCGCCTTCGGGCAACCACCAGGTGGCGACGGTGGCGCTGAACCCCAACTACACCTACAACCCGAAGAAGAACTTCCAGCAGGGCGACAACGACAAGGTTCTGGTGGTGCCGCCAGGACCGAACGGGCCGGTGGGCACCGTCTGGATCGGGCTGTCCAAGCCGACCTACGGCATCCACGGGACGCCGACGCCCTCGCAACTGTTCCGCAACCAGTCGATGGGCTGCGTGCGGCTGACCAACTGGGACGCCGAGGAGCTGGCCCATATGGTCCGCGTCAACGCCACCGCGGTCGAGTTCCTGCCCCAGGGCATCACCATCGCCGATGCGACCGGCGCCACGACCGGAACCCCGGCCCCGTCCCAGCCGCTGGAAGCCCCCGCCGACGCCGCCGTCGCCGATCCGGCCATCCCTGCCGCCCCGGAACAACCGCTCGACTACACGGATCCCCTGGCCGCCAAGCGCGCCCGGGCCGAGCCGGTCTACGAGAACACCTCCGAGGAGGACGCCGACGCGCGGGTTCCGCCCGCCGATCCGCTGTCCGATGCGCTGACCGGCGCCCTGCCCGACGGCTTCGTCGTCCCGCCCGTCGCGGAACGGCCATGATCCGGGCGGGCGCGATCCTGCTGGGACTGTGCGTGTCGCTGACACCCGCCAGCGCGCAGGACCGCCCGCCAGAGCGGCCCCAGGATGCCGCGCCCCCGCCTCCTCCGTCACTGCCCCCGTCACCGCGCCCTTCCGGGGCGGAAGCAAAGGCCGCGCCGCCCGGGCCGGCCGAGGTTTTCGGCCCCCCCGCCCCTCCTGCCTGGTGGATGCTGCGGGAAACCGATCAGCAGCTTGCCGCCTGCAAGCTGGCGCTGGCCCATCTGGGCACGGTTTACGCCGAACAGCCCGCGATCACGAACCCCGAGGATCCCGACTGCGGCATCGCCCGGCCGATCCGGGTGGACCGGATCCTGCCCGACCTGGTTCTGGAAGGCGGCGCGGTGATGCGCTGCGACACGGCGCGGGGGCTCGGCTTCTGGGCGCGCGATTTCCTGCGTCCGGCGGCGGTCATGCTGCCGGGGGCGCCCCGCGTCACGGGCCTGCAACTGGGCACCACCTATGACTGCCGCCCGCGCATCGGCACGGGCGAGGCGCAGCCGAAGCTGTCGGAACATGCGCTTGGCAACGCCATCGACATCGCCGCCATCCGGTTCGCGGATGCCGAACCCCTGGCGATCCAGCCGCGCACCGAGACGGGCGATCTGGCCGAGGCGTTTCAGCGCACCATCCGCGCCTCCGGCTGCCTGTTCTTCACCACGGTTCTGGGCCCCGGTTCGAACGAGGCGCATGACGACCACCTGCACCTGGACACGGCCGTCCGGCGCGGCGGCTGGCGGCTGTGCCAGTGACGGCGCGGGGGATCAGCGCCTGGCGCGCTCCAGATCCAGATAGGACGGGTCGAAGCGCGACAACAGCACCAGACCCTTCCAGTCGATGATGGTGATGTCCGATCCCGACCAGCGGATCAGACCGCGATCGCGCAAGTCCCGGACCGCGCGGTTCACATGGATGGGGGAATAGCCCAGGATATCCGCCAGTTCGCGTTGCAGCAGCGGCAACTGGAACTGCCCGTTCGAGGCCGCGCCGACGGCATTCAGGCGCGTGTAGATCTCGCACAGCAGATGCGCCAGATGCGCGCTGGACCGCAGCGAGGCGGCGGCGACCAGCCATTGCCGGTGGATCGCCGCGTCGATCAGGGTGGCCATCCACAGAAGCCGGGTCAGATGGGGAAAGTTCTCGGTGATCTTGGTCAGTTCGGAATGGTCGATGAACTCGACCTCGACAGGGCCGACCGCGACAATGGAATGATCCAGCCTCGCCAGGACAAAGGCGTGAAGATCGACAAAGTCGCCGGGCACGTGCAGGGCCGTGATCACGCGGTCGTCGGGCCGCCCGACCAGCCGGTTGGATCGCGCGGACAGTCCACGCAGCATCATGCAGCTGCGGGCCGGACTGCTGTTGGCCGGAACGATCACCTCGCCCGCGCCATAGCTCGCGTGTTCGGTCCTTACGGCCCGCAGGCGTTCCAGATCTTTCGGGGCCAGAGTGTCACGCCTTTGAAGATAACGGACAAAATACTCGGTGATTGCCAATTCCGTCCCCTTAACTCTGGCAGAAGACAGTTGCAAATCGCGCTGCACTGCGCAATGGGCCGGTTCCCCCGTCTAACATTCATTAAGCGATCTCAACCGCTTGCACCCTGAATTACGCCCGCGCGCCGTGGCGCGGGTTGCCCTGAACCCGGAGCGCCGCGGCAAGTTCCACAAAGCTGTCCGCGACCCCGTTCGTCCTGCGCGTCACGAAGTCGTCGAGTTGGGGATAAAGCTTCACCGCTTCATCCAGCCGCGCGTCCGATCCGGGTGCGTAAAGGCCCGCGCGGATCATCAGTTCGGATTCCGCATAGGCGCCAAGAGCGGCCCTGGCCTTGCCGATCATCCTGTTCTCGTCAGCGGTGGCGGCGTCGGGCAAGGACCGCGACACCGATCTTACCACATCAATGGCCGGAAAGCGCCCACGTTCTGCAATCGTTCGGTCCAGCACCACATGGCCGTCCAGGGTGCCGCGCAGGATGTCGGCGACCGGTTCCTCCATGTCGGACCCCGCCACCAGCACGCTGAAGATGCCGGTGATGTCGCCCGTCCCCTCCAGCCCCGGCCCCGACCGTTCGGCCAGCGCCATGATCAGGTTCGACACCGAGGGCGGAAAGCCGCGATAGCTGGGAGGCTCGCCCGCGGCCAGGGCGATTTCCCGATGCGCCTCGGCGAAGCGAGTGATCGAATCGGCCAGAAACAGGACATGGCGGCCTTGGTCGCGGAAATGCTCGGCCACGGCCATCGCCGCCCAGGCGCAGCGCCGCCGGACAAGGGGGGAACGGTCCGAGGTCGCGGCCACGATCACCGCCCGCGCCATGCCTTCGGGGCCCAGGGTCTTCTCGACGAATTCGCGCAACTCGCGCCCGCGTTCGCCGATCATGGCGATGACCACCACATCGGCCTGCACCCCCTTGGCAAGCCCGGACAGCAGCGTGGACTTGCCCACCCCCGATCCCGCGAACAGCCCGATCCGCTGGCCCGTGACCAGCGGCAGCAGCGTGTCGAAGACCGCGAAACCCGTGGGCAGGCGCGCGCCCAGCCTTTTGCGGCGCACGGCGGGCGGCGCCTCGCGGCGGTAGGGGCGCGGCTCGCGGCCCCTGGGCAGGGGACGGCCGTCCAGCGGCTGGCCCAGGGGGTCGATGATTCGCCCCACCCAGGCGTCGCAGGGGGCGATGGTGGGGGCAAACAGCAGCTCGACCTCGGCCCCGACCGACAGCCCTTCGGCATCGCCTTCGGGCAGCACATCGGCATGACGGGGCGCAAGCCCGACGACCTCACCCGCGACATGGCCTTTTTGCAGCGAGATCAGAACCCTGTCCCCGACCGAGGCATGGCTGTTCAACCCCTCGACCCGGATCAGCCCGGCCTGCATCGAATGCACCCGCCCGAAGTGCCGGGTGATGCGCAGATCGGCGATCCGCGCCGCGATCGAGGTCAAGTGGTCCATCTCCGCCCCCTGTTTTTTCAAGCCGCAAACGGTTTCTAAACGAATCGGGGTTAAGACCGGGTTATCGCCAATGAGGAGAAGCCTCATGTTTGAAAAGATCGAAATGATGCGCATGGCCCGCGCCCTGGGCCAGCACGCGAGCCAGCGGCAGACCACCGTCGCCCGCAATATCGCCAATGCCGACACCCCCGGCTTCAAGGCCGAGGATGTGGCATCCTTCGCCGACAGCTACCGCGCGGCATCCGCGCCGATGCGGACCACCGATCCGCGTCACCTGGACGCGCCGGAATGGTCCCCCGCCGCCCATGCCGCCACGGCGGAAACCGGCGTCTCGCCCAACGGCAACTCGGTCTCGCTGGAGGAGGAGATGCTGAAGGCGGCCGAGGTCAAGCGCAGCCACGACCTGTCGCTGGGCATCTACAGCTCGGCGCTCGACCTGATGCGCACCAGCATCGGGCGGAGGGCGTGATGGACCGTCCCGTTTCCGCCCTGCACCTGTCGGCATCCGGCATGCGCGCCCAGAGCGAACGCCTGCGCCACACGGCCGAGAACATCGCCAATGCCGACACGCCCGGCTACCGCCGCAAGCTGGTCACCTTTGAGGAGGCCACCGATTTCGGCCGCCCCACCGGCGAGGTCGAGGCCTCGAGGCTGCGGCTGGACCGGACGGACCTGCCGCGGGTTTACGACCCCTCGCATCCCCTGGCGGACGAGAACGGCTATTACCTGGGATCGAACGTCGATCTGGTGATCGAGATCGCGGATTCGCGCGAAGCGGGCCGCAGCTATGAAGCCAACCTGAAAATGTTCGAGCAGACGCGCCAGATGGGCGCGTCGCTTCTGGAACTTCTGCGTCGCTAGAAAGGGTCGCCCATGTTTGCCAGTTTGAATGCAGCCGGAGCCTATTCCGCCGCCCGCAATGCCGTGGCCCCCGGCCAGCCCGGTCCCGCCGTCCAGGCGATCTCGCAGGCGGCCGAGGATTTCGCCGCCCAGATGGGCCAGGTCGACCAGGCCGCGACCGGCGCCATGACCGGCCAGATCGAGACGCATCGCCTGGTCCAGACCATCGCCGAGGCCGAGCTGACCATGGAAACGGTGGTCGCCATCCGCGACAAGGTGGTCGAGGCCTATCAGGAAATCCTGCGGATGCCGGTGTGATCCATGGATGAAACGCTGCTGTTCGACATGCTGCGCCAGGCGCTGCTGATCTCGGTCCGCATCTCGGCTCCGATGCTGGCGGTCGCGCTGATCGCGGGCGTGGTGATCGGGCTGTTCCAGGCGCTGACCTCGGTCCAGGAGATGACGCTGACCTTTGTGCCCAAGGTCGGGCTGATGCTGGCGGTCTTCTGGGTATCCATGAGCTTCATGACCACGGCGCTGTCCGATTTCTATCTCGGCCAGATCATCCCCCTGATCGCGGGAAGCTGACAATGGACAACGCGATCTATGCGACGCTGACTCGGCAGTCCGGCCTGATGGCCGAGATGCGCGTGGTGGCCAACAACATCGCCAACGCCAACACCACCGGCTTCCGGCGCGAGGGCGTGATCTTTGCCGAACATCTCTCGGCGCTTGACCGGCATGGCGACACGCTGTCAATGGCCCATGCCCGCGGCCGGATGCTGGATCTGGACCAGGGCGTGCTGACCCAGACCAACGGCAACTTCGACCTGGCGATCGAGGGCGAGGGCTTCTTTCTGGTCGAAACGCCCGAAGGCAACCGCCTGACCCGCGCCGGCGCCTTTCTGCCTTCGCCCGAGGGCGAGCTGATGACCGCCGACGGCTTCCGCCTGCTGGACGAAGGCATGGCGCCGATCATCGTGCCGTCCGGCGCCAGCGATGTCGCGGTGGGCGCAGACGGCACGCTGTCCGCGAATGGCGTGGCTTTCGGCAAGATCGGCGTCTTCACCGCCCCCGGGGACGCGCAGCTGACCCACCAGGGCGGCACGTCCTTCACCACCGACGCCGCCCCCGAACCCGTCGAGGACGCCCGCATCCGCCAGGGTTTCCTCGAGGAATCCAACGTCGATTCCGTTTTCGAGATTTCCCGCATGATCGAAGTCCAGCGCGCTTACGAGCTGGGCCAATCCTTCCTTGACCGCGAAGATCAGCGCATCCGCAGCGCGATCACCGGCATGACCCGCTGAAAGGTGTCACCATGAGAGCCTTGCAGATCGCCGCCACCGGCATGAGCGCGCAGCAGACCAGGGTCGAGGTCATCTCGAACAACCTGGCCAACATGTCCACCACCGGCTACAACGCCCGCCGGGCGGAATTCGCCGACCTGACCTATCAGCAGGCGACCCGTCCCGGCACCGTGACCGCCGCCGACGGTACCGTTATCCCGGCAGGCGTCCAGCTGGGCCTGGGCGTGCGCCCCACGGCTGTCAGCATCAACCTGCAACAGGGCTCGCTGACCCAGACCGGGGGCGACCTTGATCTCGCCATCGACGGCGACGGCTATCTCGAGGTGACGCTGCCCTCCGGCATTTCGGCCTATACGCGCGACGGCGGACTGAAGCGGTCCCCTGACGGGCTGGTGGTGACCTCGGACGGCTATCCGGTCGCGCCCGGCATCACCATCCCGGACGACGCCAGCACGATCTCCATCAATGCCGCCGGAGAGGTTTACGCCTATTTCAGCGACCAGGTCGAACCCGAGATGCTGGGCCAGCTGACGCTTGCGGGCTTTTCCAACGAAAAGGGGCTCGAGGCGATCGGGTCCAACCTGTTCCTGGAAACCGCCGCATCGGGCACGCCCCAGCTGACCACGCCGGGCCAGGACGGTCTTGGCACGCTGCGCCAGGGCTATCTGGAGGACAGTTCGGTCGACTCCGTGCGCGAGATCACCGAACTGATCAAGGCGCAGCGCGGCTACGAGCTGAACGCCAAGGTCATCACCGCCGCCGACCAGATGCTGTCGGCCACCACGCAGGTGCGCTGATGCGCTGGCTGATCCTGCTTCTGGCGCTGTCGCCCCTGCCCGCGCACGCGGCGGTGCTGGCGGCGGCGCGCACCCTGCCCGCGGGCACGGTCATCACGGCGGGCGACCTGCGCGCCATCGACGGCGACCGGCCCGGACTGTCGGACCCGTCCGAGGCGATCGGGCTGCAAACCCGCATCACCATCCACGAAGGCCGCCCGCTGCAAGCCTCGCTGTTGCAGGCTCCCAAGCTGATCTCCCGCAATCAGATCCATCCGCTGGTCTTCCGGCGCGGCGCGCTGCGCATCGTGACCGAGGCGCGGACCCTGTCGGACGGCGCCGCGGGCGATGTGATCCGCGTCATGAACCTGGAATCGCGCGCCACCGTCAGCGCCGTGGTTCAGCCCGACGGCAGCCTGCTGGCGATGAAATAGACCAAAGGATTCCCCATGAAACCGACCCTTTTCCTGTGCCTGGCCCTTGCCGCCGCCTGCGCGCGCACCGACCACATGGGCAAGCCCCCCAGCCTGACCTCGCCCCGCAACAGCGAGGAATTCATCGCCATGACCAACCCGCCCCTGGAAATTCCCGTCGATTCCGGCCGCCCCGAGGCCGCGGCCTCGCTTTGGGCCGGAACCACGTCCTCGCTGATCAGCGACCGGCGGGCGGCGACGCGCGGCGACATCCTGACCGTGGTGATCGAGATCGACGACGAGGCGCAGATGACCAACACCTCGGGGCGCAGCCGGTCCTCGGACGAAAGCGTGTCGATCCCGCAGATGGTGGGCATCCCGCAGCGGCTGAACGAAAAGCTGCCCGAGGGCGGCAGCTTCGACAACCTGGCCCAGGCCGAGGCCTCGTCGTCCTACAAGGGCAGCGGCAACATCACCCGGCGCGACAAGCTGACCCTGCGCGTCGCCGCCACCGTGATCGACCAGCTGCCCAACGGCACCCTCCAGATCGAGGGCACCCAGGAAGTGCGCGTGAACTACGAATTGCGCGAACTGACGGTCAGCGGCTTCGTCCGCCCCGCCGACATCGACCGCAGCAACGAGATCGCCTATGACCGCATCGCGGGGGCGCGCATCTCCTATGGCGGGCGCGGGCAGATCACGGATGTCCAGCAACCCCGCTTCGGCCAGCAGCTGGCCGATGTCATTCTGCCTTACTGAGGCCGCCGATGAAGAAGATCCTGGCTTTTCTGATCCCTGTCCTGGCCCTTGTCGGCGGGGTCGCCGCGGGCGAGATGCTGCGCCCCGGCGCCAAGGCGACCGACCCTGCCGCCGCCGAGGCGCCCGCCGACGAGGGCCACGGCAGCGCGGAACCCGAAGACCATGCCAGCGCCGATCAAGGCGCGCCGGACGCCTCGGATCACGCGGCGTCCGCGCCGGCGGCGGATCAGGGGGGCGGACACGGCGGCGAGGCCGTTCCGGCCGAAGGATGGTTCACCTTCCCGACCCAGTTCTTTGTGCCCTTGATGCGCAACGGCGACATGGGCGCGGTGATGATCCTGACCCTGACGATCGAGACGCCCGGCAGCGATTTGCAGGCGATGGAGCAGCAGGAACACCGGCTGCGCGACGCGCTGCTGCGCGAACTGCTGATCCATGCCAATACCGGCGGCTTCGACGGCAACTTCACGTCCGAGGCCCGGCTGGCCCCCCTGCGCGAGCGGCTGCAAAAGGCTGCCCAGGCCAGCACCGACCTGACCGTCAAGGCCGTGCTGATCGGGGATATCGCCCGCCAGGCAGGCTGACGGTTGCATTGCCCCGGGCGGCAGGGCAGAAACCGGTCCTGCTTTTCCAAGGACATGCCGGTGGACCGACCAGACCCCCTGCCCCAAGCCAGCAGCATGCAGGTCACGATCCTGCTGGCCAGCTATCGCGGTGCCGCCTTTATCGGCGCGCAACTGGACAGCATCGCCGCGCAGACCCACCGCAACTGGCGGCTGATCGTGTCTGACGACGGGTCCGACGACGGAACGCGCGGGATCGTTTCGGACTTCGCGGCACGGCGTCCCGCGGGCCAGGTGGAACTGATCTGCGGCCCCCGGCGTGGGGCCACGCAGAACTTCCTGCACCTGCTGTCGGCCGCGCCCGAAGGAATCGTCGCGTTCTGCGACCAGGACGATGTCTGGTTTCCCGACAAGCTGGCCCGCGCGGTGGCCGCGCTGTCCTTGCAGGACGGACCGGCCCATTACGCCGCCCGCACCGTCATCACCGACGCGTCCCTGACCCCCGTGGCCCAATCGCGCCACTTCCGCCGCCCCTTGGGCTTTCGCAATGCGCTGGTCCAGGCGATCATGGCGGGCAACACTTCGGTCTTCAACGCCGAAGCCGCGGCGATCCTGCGGCGCTGCGTCGGACCCGCGCAGGTTCTTGGCATCGAATCGCACGACTGGTGGGCTTATCAGGTCACGGCCGGCACGGGGGCCGTGCTGATCCATGACGCAAGGCCCGCCCTGTTCTATCGCCAGCACGCCCGAAGCGAGATGGGCCGGAACGACACGGTCCGCGCGATGTCCCAACGGATCGGGTTGCTGCTGGCGGGGGATTATGGCGGCTGGCTGGCGGTCAACCACGCCGCGCTGGATGCCGTCCGCTCAGAGCTTCTGCCTGGCAACCGCGCCATTCTCGACCGTTTCGGCGCGGCCCTGCACCGGGCGGGGCCAGCCGCAGCCCTGTCGATGGCCCGCGGCAGGCTTTATCGCCAGACGCGGGCCGGAACGGCGGCCCTTTATGCGGCGGCCCTGCTGGGCCGCTTGCGTCATCGCGGCCCCAGAAGGCCCATCAGATAACGTCCGTAAGCGTTCTTGGAATATTTCTGCGCCTGCTCTCGCAACATGTCCTCGGTGATCCAGCCGGCCTCGAAGGCGATCTCCTCGGGGCAGCCGGTTTGCAGGCCCTGCCGCTTTTCCAAGGTCCGCACGAAATTGCCCGCATCCAGCAGGCTTTCATGCGTGCCCGTATCCAGCCAGGCAAAGCCGCGGCCCATCTTTTCGACCGTCAGGCTGCCATCGTCCAGATAGCTTTCCAGAAGGGCCGTGATCTCAAGCTCGCCCCGCTCTGAAGGCTTGACCTGCCTGGCCCGCTCGGACGCGGTGCCGTCCAGGAAGTAAAGCCCCGTGACCGCGAAGTTGGAGGGCGGCAATTCGGGTTTTTCAATGATCGCGCGCACCTGTCCGTCCGACTGGAAGTCCACGACGCCGTAACGCTCGGGGTCGGATACGCGATAGCCGAAGACGGTGCCGCCGCTGCCGCGCCCGTCGGCTGCCTTGAGAAGCTCGGGCAGGCCGTGGCCAAAGAAGATGTTGTCGCCCAGAACCATGGCCGATGGCGCGCCCTCCAGAAAACCCTCGGCCAGCAGATAGGCCTGCGCCAGCCCGTCGGGCGAGGGCTGGACGATCCATTCGAAGCGCAGCCCCCATTGCGCGCCGTCGCCCAGCAGCCGCTGGAATTGCGCCTGATCCTCGGGGGTGGTGATGATCGCGATGTCGCGGATGCCCGCCAGCATCAGCACGCTGATCGGGTAGTAGATCATCGGCTTGTCATAAAGCGGCAAAAGCTGCTTCGAGACCCCCATCGTGATCGGATAAAGCCGCGTCCCCGACCCCCCGGCCAGAATGATACCTTTGCGTGCCGTCATGCCACATGTCCCAAACGCTTCAACACATTCCCCAGATCGGCCTGCCAGTCGGGCCGAGCGATGCCGAAATCACGTGCGATGCGCGTGCAATCCAGCCGTGAATTGACCGGACGCCGCGCCGGTGTCGGATAATTGCTGGACGGAATATCGTTCACCCGGCAGGCCAGGCCTGCCCGCGCGAAGATCTCGCGCGCGAAACCGGCCCAGCTGATGTCGGGCGCTCCGGCGAAGTGGTAAAGACCGCCTTTCTGCCGATCGTTCCGCATCTGGCGCGTCATCTCCAGCAGCGCGGCGGCGATCCGCCCCGCCTCGGTCGGGCCGCCGGTCTGGTCGGCCACCACGTTGATCCCGTCCCGCTCGGCGCCAAGGCGCAGCATCGTCTTGACGAAATTCGCCCCGTCGGGCGAAAACACCCACGAGGTGCGGAGCACGGCCCATTGCCCGCCCGCCGCTGCCACCTTCCTTTCGCCGTCCAGCTTGGTCCGGCCGTAGACGCCCAGGGGCGCGGTCGGGGCATCCTCGGCCCGCGCGACCTTTCCCGAGCCGTCGAAGACATAGTCGGTGGAGACATGCAGGAAGGGGATGCCCAGATCGGCCGCGGCCCGGGCCAGCAGGCCCGGCGCCGTCGCGTTCAGGATCGCCGCCGCCTCGGCATCCGTTTCCGCGCGGTCCACGGCGGTATAGGCCGCAGCGTTGATGATCGCCCCCGGCCGCAGGTCGCGGATCCTTGCCGCCGCCCCATGCGGATCGGACAGGTCGGCCTCGGCCCGGCCCCAAAAGGTGGCCTCGGGCGCCTGCCGAGCCAGCGCCTGCGCAAGCTGCCCGGATTTTCCCAGAACAAGCAGGTCCTTCATCCGGCCTGCCCCAGACGCCGGCCGACCCCGTCGCCCGACAAAAGCGGCTGCCACCAGCCGCGGTTCTGCAAATACCATTCGACGGTGCGGCGCAGCCCCTCCTCGACCGTGACCGAGGGGCGCCAGCCCAGTTCCGTGCGGATGCGCGCCGGGTCGATGGCATAACGGCGGTCATGGCCCGGGCGGTCGGCGACAAAGGCGATCAGGTCGGCATGGGGCGCGCCTTGGGGATGCAGGGCGTCCATATGGGCGCAGATGGTGCGCACCAGGTCGATGTTTCTGGCCTCGTTCTCGCCGCCGATGTTGTAGCTGCGCCCGACCGCGCCCTTTTCCAAGACCAGCAGCAGCGCGTCGGCGTGATCCTCGACATACAGCCAGTCGCGCACATTGCCGCCGTCGCCGTAGACCGGGATCGGCTCGCCCGCCAAGGCCTTCAGGATGGCCACCGGAACCAGCTTTTCGGGAAAGTGGTAAGGCCCGTAATTGTTGGAACAGTTGGTCAGCACCACCGGCAGGCCATAGGTTTCGTGCCAGGCGCGCACCAGATGGTCCGAGCCCGCCTTGCTGGCGGAATAAGGACTGCGGGGATCATAGGGCGTGGTTTCGGTGAACTGCCCGGTTTCGCCCAGCGAGCCGAAGACCTCATCGGTCGAGATGTGGTGGAAGCGGAAGCCTTCGGGCCGGCCGCGGCTGGTCCAATGGCCGCGCGCGGCCTCCAGCATGTTGAAGGTGCCGAGCAGGTTGGTTTCGATGAACGCGGCGGGTCCGTCGATCGAGCGGTCGACATGGCTTTCGGCGGCCAGGTGCATGACGGCATCGGGCCGGTGCGCGGCGAACACCCGGTCAAGCGCGGCCCGGTCGCGGATGTCGACATGCTCGAAACGGTAAAGCGGGCTTCCGGCGGCCTCGGCCACGTTGGCGGGATTGGCGGCATAGGTCAGCGCATCGACATTGACGACCTCGTGCCCGCGCCGGACCGCAAGCCTGACCACGGCCGAACCGATAAAGCCGGCACCGCCGGTAACAAGCAACTTCATGCGGCACCTTCATGATCGAAAGGCGATTGCCAGTCGGCAAAGGCCGGGGCGTCCCGGTCCTTGTCGGACAGCACAGGGTCGTCGGCGCCCCAGTCGATGCCGAGGCTGTTCCATCGGACCGCGCCATCGCTGGCCTTGTCGTAATGGGCGGTGCATTTGTAGACGATCTCGGTATCGGGTTCGCGCGTGACGAAACCGTGCAGGAACCCCGGCGGAACCCAAAGCTGCCGGCCATTCTCATGGGAAAGCTCGACCCCGACCCACTGGCCATAGGTCGGGCTGCCGCGGCGCGCGTCAACCGCGACATCCCACAAGACCCCGCGCCCGCAGCGCACCAGCTTGCCCTGCGCGAAGGGCGGCGCCTGATAGTGAAGCCCCCGGACGGTCCCCGCCCGACGCGACATCGAATGGTTGTCCTGAACGAAGTCCGGCAGGATCACGCCGGCGTCGGACAGGGTCTTGCGGTTCCAGCTTTCCGAAAAAAATCCCCGTTCGTCGCCAAAGCGCGCAGGCGTGATAACAAGAACATCCGGCAAGGCGGTCGCTTCTATCTTCATGAGATCATCCAGACCTGGAAACGTCGCCTCCCGTTTATGCGATGACCGCGGCAGTGTCATTCGCCCAACCGAGGAACATGTCCGGTTTATTCAACGATCAGATCGGCGTGCAAGGCCCCCGCGGCATGGATGGATTTCAGGATGTCGATCATTTCGCGCGGGCGCACGCCAAGCGCATTCAGCCCCTCGACCAGATCGCTGAGCGAGGTTTCCCCCGCAACCTCGGCAAAGCCTATGCCGGGCTCGTTGCGCAGTTCCGCGACGGTTCGCGGCACCGTGACGGTCTCGCCCCGGGCAAAGGGATTGGGCTGCGACACCATGGGCGCCTCGCTGACCTGAAGCGTCAGGGCGCCCTGCGACACCGCGACCCGAGAGATGCGCACGCGTTCGCCGATGACGATGGTGCCCGACTTGTGATCAATGACGACCTTGGCGCGGTCCTCGGGCTCGACCGTCAGGTTCTCGATGCGGCCCAGCACGCGGGCCGGATTGACATCGCCCAACTGCCGGAACTCGACCATCACGGTGCCGCTGTCCTGGGTCACGGCGAGACGGCGGTCGAAGTCGCGGTTGATCGCATCCTCGATCCGGGTAGCGGTGGTGAAGTCGGCGTTGCGCAGGGCGATGCGGATGTTCTCGATGCCGGCAAAGTCGAACTCGACCTCCCGCTCGACCCGTGCGCCGACCGGGATCTTGCCCGAGGTCGGCACCCCCTCGACCACGCGGGCCGCCTCTCCCTCGACCGAGGCGCCGCTGGCGATGATCGAACCTTGGGCCACCGCGTAGATGTTGCCGTCGGCGGCCTTCAGGGGGGTCATCACCAGCGTTCCGCCCAACAGGCTTTTCGCATCGCCGATGGTGGACACTCCGACATCGATGCGGCTGCCCGACCGCGCGAAGGGCGGCAGGGTGGCGGTGACGACAACGGCGGCCACGTTGCGGGACCGCAGAGCCTCGTCCGTGACATTGACGCCCAGCCGTTCCAGCAGCCCGGCCAGCAGTTCCTCGGTAAAGGGGGCATTGCGGAAGCCGTCGCCCGTGCCGTCCAGGCCGACCACCAGGCCATAGCCGACAAGGTCGTTGCCCCGCACCCCGTCGAAATCGGCCAGATCCTTGACCCGGACCGGGGCCGCCGCGGCAATGACCGGCAGCAGAGCCATGGCGATGATTGCAAGGACCCGCCGCATCAGATGTAGTCCGCCAGCTTCAGTTGCGACAGCCGGCCGATCACCGAATAAAGCGTTTGCAGCTTGGTTTCCGCGTCGCTGATCGCGACCGAGGTGGCCAGGGGATCGGCCTCCCGCAGGGTGTTGCGCGCGGTTTGCAGCGTTGCGGTGGCCGCGTCCCCTTCGGTCTGTGCGCTGGCGATCACCTGCTGGGCATAGCCGATGCGCGCCATCTCGGCGACCAGGGCGGGGGAATTGTCCAGAAGGGCCTTGCCGGCGCCTTGCAGCAGTTTCTGTCCTTCCTGCGAATCAGAGGCCAAGATGCCGCGGTCGATCAGGGCGGCGGTCGCGAGGCCCTTCAGGCTGTCGCGGATCGCCGGCGACAAGGCGGTCGTTGCCAGGGCGATGATCGTATCCTCGCCGATGGGCATCGGCTGTCCCCCGGTGCTGCCGCGATAGGCCGCATCCGCGAAGCCGTCCGCAGGCGCGTCGAACCAGTCCGATACCGCTTGCGCCACATCCTCGGCCGTGGCCAGCCCCGAGACCAGCGTCGTCAGTTCCGACAGGATCGTGTCGGCCGGGGCCAACGGAGGCGTGTCGCTTGCCATGCCCGAGAACAGGAACCGCTGCCCGACCGAGCCGTTCAACTGCCCGATCACCGCTTGCAGGGTCGAGGCCGCCCCGGCCGAGCGGGCGGCCATCAGCCCGTCGGTGGTCGGGGCAGGCTCTATGTAAAGGCCCTGCCCCAGGTCTTCGGTGGCCGACCGGATCGCGGTCAGGGCGTCCTGCATCCCCTTGGCATGGGCTGCAGCCTCGGACGCGTTGCTCTTGAACTGGGCCAGCATTGTCAGCCGCGCCTCGATCCCGGCCAGGTTCTGGGTGTTGCCACCCAGCCTTGCGCCCAGATCGGCGACCTCGCCGCTGGAAAGCTCCGCCGTCAGGGTGGCCAGCGTCGTCTTGATCCGGCTGGAGGCCGACTGCATGGCAAAGGCCCGCGCCTGATCCCCGATGGATTGCACCGTCATCGCTCAAATCTCCAGTATCTGGTCCATCATGGTCTGGATGGCCTGGATCACCCGCGCATTGGCGGCATAGGCCTGTTCATATTGCAGCAGCTTCTGCATCTCGGCGTCGCTGTCCACGCCGTCGGCGGTCAGCCGCGAGGTGATGGTATCCGCCTGGCTGTTGCGGATCGTCGCCTCGGACTGCGCATTCACGCGCGCGGTGGACATCTGCGATTCGACCGATGCCAGACGCTCGGCCAGCGAGGCCTTGCCGCTGAAGCCGGTGCCCGCCGCGGCGGCCGCCGCGTTCTCCAGCGCCTCGGACATGGCGACCAGCAACGACGAATCGCCGACCTCTCCGGAGGTGCTGGCGCCAAGGCCCGCGCGAAGGCGCCAAGCCTCGCCCCCCGCGCTTTCCACGACGGCGTCGTTGACGCGGATCCGCCCCGCAAGTCCCGTCTTGTCCGCCGCCCCGGCACGCGTCCCGCCATCGGTGAACAGCCCGGCCGATGCGGAAGTGATCGTGGCATCGACCGCCGGGTCCGCCAGACGGTCGTGCAGATCCAGCGCGAGATCGTCCAGCAGTTCCTGCGCCGCGGGGGCCAGTTCGTCGCGGATGGCGAAATTGGCGGCAAGCGAGCCGCCGGCGTAAAGCCGCATCTGCGATTGGGTCAGTTCCGCGCCGTTCTGGATCAGCATGGACAATTCCGTCCCGGCCGTCCTGCCCGCCGTCACCTGCCCCGCGGCGGTGAAGGACAGTTCCGTCGGCGTGGCGCCGTCCAGCAGAACCGCGCCTTCGGCCGTGAACAGCGCGACGGCACCCGCGGCGCGCGTCACCTCCTGGACCGGGACGATCTTCGATATCTCGCTGATGATGCCTTGACGCTGGTCATAAAGCGACGACGGGTCCGAGCCGTCCGCTTCCATGACGGCGATCTTGCGGTTCAGGTCCGCCACCCGGGCCAACGAGGTGTTCAGCCTGGCGACGTCCGTGGCGATGGCCTGGTCCGCGGCAGTGCGCGCCGCCTGAATCTCGTCCGCAACGGCGTTCAGCCGGCTTGCCAGCGCGGCTGCCTTGTCCACCACCTGTGTCAGTCGGATTTCGTCGTCGGGCCGGCTGGCCGCCGAGGCCAGCGCGGTCTGGAAATCGCTGAGCGCCGAGCCCAGGCTGCCGGTGTTGCCGGCGATCCCGATCGCGTCCTCGATCCGTGTCGCGAAATCCAGGCGCGTGGCGGCCTCGGCGCGCGCGGCCTCGGCCAGACGCGATTCGGACAGCACGCTGGCATTGACGGCGCGCGTCACGCCATCCACCCGCACCCCACCGGCATTGCCGCCGGCCGTCTGGGCGCTGACAACCAGATCCCGCCGCGCATAACCGGGGGTCGAAGCGTTGGCCAGGTTGGCCGCGACCGCCTCGGTTCCCCGCGCGGTGGCGGTCAGGCCCGAGATGGCGTTTCCAAGGGCGCGCGCGATGCTCATCCCTGCTTACCCTTACCGTTTGATGTTGGTGGTTTCTTGCAACATTTCATCCACGGTCTGGATGATCTTCGCGTTGGACGAATAGGCGCGCTGCGTCATAATCAGGTGGGTCAATTCCTCGGCCACGTCGGTGGTGGATTCCTCCAGGGCATAGCCCTGGACCGACCCCGTCGGCCCGTCGCCCGCGTCCCACAGAAAAAAGCTGCCCGAGGTGGACGAGATCGTGAAGGCCTGCGAATCGACCGAGGTCAGCCCGTTCGGGTTCGGCACGTCCACCAGAGGAACCTGATACAGCGTCTTCACGAAGCCCGTGTCGTAGGTGGCCTTCAGGAACCCGTCCGCATCGACCTCGACCGTGGTCAGGTTGCCGACCGGGGAGCCGTTCTTGGCGATGTTGGTGGCCGAATAGCTGGTCGAAACCTGGCTCAGCCCGGTCGCCCCGCCCGGCGTGCCGATGACCAGATCCATCGGACCGCCCGCCACGGTCAAGCCGATGGCCCCGGTCACAGGATCATAGGCGCCGCCGCTGAGCGTCGTCACGCTGGCGATCATGCCGCCGCTGGCCCGGCTTCCATCAAAGGTGATCCGATAGCTTCCCACAAGGTTCGACGCCGGGTCCGAGGCGGAATCGCGCACCTCCATCACCCAGGTGTTCGACATGCCCGTCGCGTCGGAGGTGTCGGGAATGAAGCTGATGTTCAGCGATTCCGACGTGCCGAGGTTGCCGTAATAGTCGACCTTCACGTCATAGGCATCGCCCGCCGCATCGGGCAGCGTTTCCGTCGCCTTCAGGCGCACGCCCAGCGAAATCTCGGTCGTGGGATCGGCCGCGGTCTGATAGGGGTTGATCCGGATGGGCTCCAGCCCGCCCATGCTGTCGCGCGACATCGTCGGAACCGTGCCGTCGGCCTGCGCAGGCCAGCCCATCAGCACCAGGCCCGATTCGGTCTTCAGGTAGCCTTCGGCATCGGTGCGGAACGACCCGGTCCGCGTCATCATGAAAGGCAGGTCGGTAAAGCCGTTGTCCAGATCCACCGCCGAGGTGACCGGCAGCATCCCCCGGCCCGACACGGCGATGTCCAGCGGATGCGTGGTCGTGGACAGCGCCCCGTCATCCTCGATCAGCCTTCGCGTCGTGGCCGTCACGCCGCCCGCCGAATACAGCCCCGCGATGCGGTTCTGGTTCAGCACGAAGGAGTTGAAATCAGTCTCCATCCGCTTGTAGCCATAGGTGCCCGAATTCGCGATGTTGTCGGAAATCGTCGCAAGACGGGTGGAATTGGCCGCCAGCCCCGAGACACCGGCGCTCATCGCGGAAGACATAGACATGGCATCACCTTCTTGTGGTTCGATCCCGATCATCCATGCCAGGGCTTAAGATTCGCCTAACCGCGCCCAGTCATCTGAGTAAAATCACCTCGATCCGGTTGTTGGCGGGATCCATCGGGTTCGCGGTCTTTCCCTTGCGGTCGGCATAGCCGGTGACGCGCTGGATCCGCTGTCCGTCCAGGCGGGCCTCCTCCAGCAGGTTGCGCACGGCATGGGCGCGGGCATCCGACAGCGCCCAGACCGGCGAGGTCACCAGCGTTTCGGGATAAGCCCGGACATGGCCCGCGATGGCGATCTGGTTGCGGGTCTTGGCGACAACGCGGGCGATGATCCGCGTCAGTTCCCGCAGGACCGGCTGAGGCTGGCCGGTGTCATCCACGAACAAGGGCTGATCGGTCAGGTCGCCCAGTTCGATCACCAGCCCTTCATCGGTCATGCGGGTGACCACATGGCGCAGCAGGTTGGTCAGCTGCCGCGATTCGCCCCCCGTGGCGCGGATCTGCCGCTCGATCTCCTCGGCGACCTGCTCCAGCGGGGTGTCCGAGGGCTCCTTGCCCTGCTTCTCGACCCCCTCGCCCGAGGCGCCGGGGGTGCGCACGATGGTCGGGTTGAAGTAATCGGCCAGCCCCTGCCGCTGCTGTTCGGTCGTGGCGTTCAGCAGCCACATCAGCAGGAAAAAGGCCATCATCGCGGTCACGAAATCCGCATAGGCCACCTTCCATGCCCCGCCATGGTGCCCCCCCTCGCCCGAGGCGGTCACCCGCTTGATCATGATCGTGGATCCCGCGGATCCCTTCTGCCTTGCCATGCCGCACCGCCTTGAACATTCGCACGGAATGTCGCGCTCCGCAGGGCAAAGAACAAGTTAACCGATCAAATGCCGGGCATTATGGGTTCAGTCCGTGGCCCAGCCGCTGATGGCCTTGGAATCCATGAACTCCTCGAGACCCATCACGCCGCCTTCGCGCGCCCGGCCCGACATCTTGACGCCGCCGAAGGCCGACCCCGCGCCGCGCGACGCGCCGTTCATCTCGACCATGCCCGACCGCAGGCGCCGGGCCACGCGGTTGCGCCGCGCGCCGTCCTGGGACTGGACATAGTTGGTCAGGCCGTAGGGCGTGTCGTTGGCGATGGCGATGGCCTCTTCCTCGGTCTCGAAGGGGATGATCGACAGAACGGGGCCGAAGATTTCCTGCTGGGCGATGGTCATGTCGTTGCTGACATCGGCAAAAACGGTCGGACGCACGAAATAGCCGCGGTTCACGCCTTCGGGCAGGCCGGGTCCGCCCGCGACAAGGCGCGCGCCTTCGTCGATGCCGGTCTGGATCAGATCCTGGATCCGTTCCCATTGCCGGCGGCTGACCACCGGGCCGATATGGCGTCCCGGCTGATGGGCCGTCGCCACCTGGGTTTCCCCGGCCACCCGGGCCGCCGTTTCCACCGCGCGGTCGTAAACCGAGCGTTCGACCAGCATCCGGGTCGGCGCGTTGCAGGACTGCCCGCTGTTGTAGAAGCAATGCCGCGCCCCCCGCACCACCGCCTTGTCGTCGGCATCGGCGAAAACGATGTTGGCGCCTTTGCCGCCCAATTCCAGCGCCACCTTTTTCAGCGTATCCGCCGCAGCCTTGGTGATGGCGATCCCCGCCCGGGTCGAGCCGGTGAAGCTGATCATGTCCACGTCGCGATGCGTGGACAGTTGCGTGCCGACCCCCGGGCCGTCGCCGTTCACCAGGTTGAAGACGCCGGGGGGCAGCCCGGCCTCGTCCACGATCTCGGCAAACAGCATCGAGGACAGGGGCGCGATCTCGGAAGGCTTCAGCACGCAGGTATCGCCCGCCAGGATCGCGGGGATGACCTTCAGCGTCACCTGGTTCATCGGCCAGTTCCAGGGCGTGATCAGGCCCACGACGCCCACCGGCTCCCACGCGATCATCGAGCCCGGGGCATGATCGCCCAAGGGGCGGATGAACCGGAAATCCCTGAAGGCCGCGATGAAGTTGGCGATGTGCCAGGTTCCGGCGGCAACCTGGTCGTTCAGCGACATGTCCTGGGGGGCGCCCATCTCGTGGCTGATCGCCCAGGCCATATCCTCGGCCCGGCGATTGTAGATCTCCAGGATCTTCTCGACATGGGCCAGACGCTCGGACGGCTCGGACCGCGACCACGACGCGAAGGCCGCCTTGGCGGCCGCCACCGCGCGGTCCGTGTCCGCCTGGTCGCCCAGGGCGATGACCGCCACCGCTTCCTCGGTCGAGGGGTCGATCACCTCGAGGTCATTGGCCCGCGCGGGATCCACCCACGCCCCGTCGATATAGAACTTGCGCTTGTCCAAAAGCCCGGTCATCGCGTCCCCTCCCTGCGGAATTTGCCACAGGGTGAAACGGCGGCGGGGCGGGCGCAAGCCTTGTTAAATCTCGACCATATGTGTCGATAAACCTCTGGCGTTTCGGGCCGCATTATCTATTCTACCTGCGGCAACCACCTGAAAGGACACCCATGTCCCTGCGCATCAACGACATCGCCCCCGATTTCACCGCCCCCTCGACCGAGGGCGAGATCCGCTTTCACGACTGGCTGGGCGACAGCTACGGCATCATCTTCAGCCATCCGCGCGACTTCACGCCGGTTTGCACGACCGAATTCGGCGCGGTGGCGCAGTTGGTCCCGGAATTCGAGAAGCGGGGCACCAAGGTGCTGGGCGTTTCGGTCGATTCCGTCGATGACCATGGCAAATGGAAGCGCGACATCGAACAGGTCGCGGGCGTTCCGGCCAATTTCGCGATGATCGACGACCGCGACCTGACCGTGGCCAAGGCCTATGACATGCTGCCCGCCGACTACGACCTGTCGGCCGAGGGGCGCACCCCCGCCCATTCGGCCACCGTGCGCAGCGTGTTCATCATCGGCCCGGACAAGAGGATCCGGCTGACCATGACCTATCCGATGTCGATCGGCCGCAACTTCGCGGAAATCCTGCGGGCGCTGGATGCGGTGCAAAAGACCGACGGCGTACCGATCGCCACGCCCGCCAACTGGGTGCCGGGCCAGGACGTGATCGTGGCGCTGGCCTTGGACGACAAGGCGGCCGCCGAACGCTATGGTCCGCTGGACATCAAGCTGCCCTATCTGCGGTTTGCCAAGGATCCGGCCTGATCAGGACCGGGGGGCCGCGGCATCGCCCGCGGCCTTCCGCCGCCGCGCCAGAGCCTGCTTGTGCCGCCAGGCGATCAGCTTGTTCACGATCTGGCGACGCTGCTTGATTAGCCCGTAAAGCGGGTGCCGCCCTTCCGCCGACCGCTTGCCCTTGCCGTCCTCGATGTCGCTTTCGGCGCCGGTTGTTGTCACCAGGGGCGGCCAGACCGCCAGCCCCCGGTCGTTGCGGGTCAGCCAGTGGCGGAAATGGTTGTCCACGCCGCGGGTGATGCGGTCATGGCTGCGCACAAAGGTCTCGGCCCCCGCGCGCGACCAGATCAGACCGGTAGCGGTCATGGGAAAGTAATGGGCGCGGGTCAGCTCGCGATGCCGTCCCGCGACCTCGAACCCCAGGACCGGGGTGTAGATCTTGTGCTGGGGCGAACCGAGATTGACCAGATCCCATTCGCCCCGATGGCGGTCCAGCCAATCCAGAACGACGCGCAGCCCTTCGACGAAGCCGGGTTTCAGCTGCATGTCGTCCTCGAACACCAGCCCATGATCGGCGCCGCTGTCCAGAAGGCGCCGGGCGCAGTCCAGGTGGCTGAGATAGCAGCCGATCTCGCCCCCGCGCAGGGGACGGCCCATATAGGCCATTGTTCCCGCGGGATCGTAGCCGGGAAATTCATCGACCCGCAGCGCCCTGCCGTCAAAGGCCGCGACGCGCTCGAAGGGGATGCCCGCGTCGTCCAGTTGCCCCTTGGCCGAACGCAGCCGGCCGTCCGAACCGTCCAGGTTGATCAGATAAACGGGAAGCTGCATCCGACGCCCTCGCGTGATGGGGACCGCGCGACCGGGCACGTCAAGGCCTCCCCGCCCCGTCGTCCCACCAGCCGGTCCGGTCGCGGCGGTGCAGCGCGCGCAGCCGGGCAAAGGCCGTGTCGTTGACCTGCATCCGGTCATAAACCGCCTTGAGGATCATGCCCGCAGGCCCGGCGGCGAAGAACGGCTCCAGCCGCCAATACATGTTGCGCAGCGTGTCGTCGGTGCCGACGGTAAAGACCGACATGCCCTCGAACAGGGGAACCAGGTCGGTTTGCAGCCTGTCGATCCGGTCCGGCATCGGCGCCAGCGATTCGCCCCCGTGGATGTAACGGTCGGATTCGCCGATCTTCACGGTATTGCCCAGCAACGACGCCATCATCCCGATGGCGCGGTCCTGCGGGTCCGGACCGTGGTCGGCATAGGTATCGGCGGCCGAGATCAGCCATCGCAGGTTCAGATGACCGCACAGAAAGTCCGCCTCTTGCGCCCATAGCGCAAGGAACCGGGCCAGGCTTTCCGGCAGCCGCACCTCGCGGCGGATCAGGACGATCAGGGTCGCGTGATGCAGAAGAAGCTCGGAGCGGCCGGAAAACTCGCTTTTCAGGTTCTCCAGATGCCGGTCCAGCGACTTGTCCGAGCCGCGGGTCTGCACCGCCTCGCCCGCCGCGACGATGCGGCCGCGCATCGCGGCCAGATCGGGATTCGCGGCAAGATGGCGCCGCGCCCCCCAGCGTTTGCGATGCTGGTTGAGCGAGAAGAACCGCTCGAACCGTGATTTCCGGCGCCTGACCACCTCAGGCCCGCCGCGAGACGACCGCGTCGAGGCGCGGATCGAAGCCGAAGTCATAGCCCGCAAGCGCGGCGCGATAGCCCGCGCTCAGATCGTCGGTGCCGATCTCGTCCTTGCGCCGCGCCGAGGCGTTCACGTAGGCCTTGAGCTGCCGCGAGGCCTGCTTCTGGTCGATAAAGGGCCGGATCTTGCGGCCAAGGGGGTAATAAAAGAGCCGGTCCCTCAGGTCGCGGATCTTCGGACGGGGCGTCCGCGATATTCCGCTGTTCAGCCACTGGCTTGCCAGATCCGCGTCGCGCGCGGTGCGGAACCAGGCCAGGCTGAACAGCACCTGGTCCCAGACATGCGGGTGGTCGTCGCACAGCCGCACCCATTCGGCCAGCAGCCTGCCCACCGCCGGGGTCGCATTCAGATAGATCAGATAGGAAATATCCTCCCAGCCGTCGCGGCGGACAAAGGCCACGTCGAAGGGATTGCCCATCAGAAAGGCGGGCGGGCGCAGGATCGCGGCATCGGCGTCGATCCAGCAGATCGGACGGCCGCTTTCGCGCCAGGCCGTCTCGATCACCCGCGCCTTGAGGCCGGTATTGGCGACCCACGACCCGCGCGAAGCCACCGGCTCGATCCGGTGCGGCAGGCCGTGCCGGTCCAGCGAGGCGCGCAGATCGGCGGCCAGCCCCTCGTAGGGCGTGTCGGTGGTGAAATAGGACACGAACAGCGGCGGCTCGCCCCGCGGCGTTTCGTAAAGCGCGATTTCGCCGCGCAGCTCGGCCGCGCAGGCAAGATCGGCCGCCCCGGGGCGGCGCAGATGGGCGATGATCCTGCCTTGCGGATGGGCCAGTGCCTGGTCCAGCGGCCGGAAGGACAGGCCCGCACGGGCGATATAGTCTGATGGAGTCATCCGCGCCCTGCCTGTTCCGCAGGCCAGATGTTGCAGCAGAAGGGATGGCTGTCAATCGACCCGCCGAACGCGGAAAGGCCCCGGACATGCCGGGGCCTTTCGATGTCGCCGAAAGATCAGCCTTCGGCGGTTTCTTCCTTGGCCTCGGTGATCTCCTGGCCGGTCTGCTGGTCCACCATCTTCATGCCCAGGCGAACCTTGCCGCGGTCGTCGAAGCCCAGAAGCTTGACCTTGACCTCCTGGCCTTCCTTCAGGATCTCGTTCGGGTGGTTCAGGCGCTTGTTGGCGATCTGGGACACGTGGACCAGGCCGTCGCGCTTGCCGAAGAAGTTCACAAAGGCGCCGAAATCCACCAGCTTGACGACCTTGCCGGTGTAGATCCGGCCTTCTTCGGGCTCGGCCACGATCGAATAGATCATGTCATAGGCCTTTTTGATCGAATCGGCGTTGGCCGAGGCGATCTTGATGGTGCCGTCGTCGTTGATGTCCACCTTGGCGCCCGAGATTTCCACGATCTCGCGGATGACCTTGCCGCCCGAGCCGATCACTTCGCGGATCTTGTCGGTCGGGATCTGCATCGTCTCGATGCGCGGGGCGTGGGCGCTGAACTCGCGGCGGCCTTCGGACAGGGCCTTGCCCATCTCGGCCAGGATGTGCAGACGGCCTTCCTTGGCTTGCGCCAAGGCCTGCTGCATGATCTCGGGCGTGATGCCTGCGACCTTGATGTCCATCTGAAGGGACGTGATGCCGTCGGCGGTGCCGGCGACCTTGAAGTCCATGTCGCCCAGGTGATCCTCGTCGCCCAGGATGTCGGTCAGGACCGCATACTTGCCGTCGTCTTCCAGGATCAGGCCCATGGCCACGCCCGCGACCGGCGCCTTCAGCGGCACGCCCGCATCCATCATCGCCAGCGAGCCGCCGCACACCGATGCCATCGAGGACGAGCCGTTCGATTCGGTGATCTCGGACACGACGCGGATGGTGTAGGGGAAATCCGTCGGAGCCGGCAGAACCGCCTGCAACGCGCGCCAGGCCAGCTTGCCGTGGCCGATCTCGCGGCGGCCGGGGCTGCCGACGCGGCCCACCTCGCCCACCGAATAGGGCGGGAAGTTGTAGTGCAGCAGGAAGTTCGACCGGAAGTTTCCGTGCAGCGCGTCGATGATCTGTTCGTCGTCGCCGGTGCCCAGCGTGGTCACCACAAGGGCCTGCGTCTCGCCACGCGTGAACAGCGCGCTGCCGTGGGTGCGCGGCAGGATGCCCACCTCGCTGTCGATGGCGCGGACGGTGCGGGTGTCGCGGCCGTCGATGCGGGCGCCGCCGTTGATCACGTCGCCGCGCAGGATGCCCGATTCCAGCTTCTTCAGCGCCGAACCCAGGTTGGGATCGGCCAGGTCCTCCTCGGACAGGCCGGCCACGACCTTTTCGCGAACGGCCTGAATGGCGTCGCGGCGCTCGGCCTTGTCGACGATCGCGTAGGCCGCGCGCATCTCGGATTCGCCCAGGCCCTTCACGCGGGCGTAAAGCGCGCTGTAATCGGGCGACTGGAAGTCGAAGGGTTCCTTGGCGGCGGCTTCGGCCAGGCCGATGATCAGGTCGATCACGGGCTGCATCTGCTCGTGGCCGAACTTGACGGCGCCCAGCATCTCTTCCTCGGTCAGTTCATAGGCCTCGGATTCGACCATCATCACGGCGTCCTTGGTGCCCGCGACGACCAGATCCAGGCGCTGCTCGGGGTTGGCGCGCAGGTTGTCCATGTCCTGAACGTCGGGGTTCAGCACATATTGGCCGTTGGCAAAGCCCACGCGGGCCGCGCCGATCGGACCCATGAAGGGCACGCCGGAAATGGTCAGCGCGGCGGATGCCGCGATCATCGCCACGATGTCCGGGTCGTTGACCAGGTCGTGCGACAGGACCGTGCACATCACCAGGGTTTCGTTCTTGAAGCCCGGCGCGAACAGCGGGCGGCAGGGCCGGTCGATCAGGCGCGCGGTCAGCGTTTCCTTTTCGGTCGGGCGCGCCTCGCGCTTGAAGAAGCCGCCGGGGATCTTGCCCGCGGCATAGTATTTTTCCTGGTAGTGCACCGTCAGCGGGAAGAAATCCTGCCCGGGCTTGGGTTCCTTCGCGAAGGTCACGTTGGCCATGACGCTGGTCTCGCCCAGGGTGGCGATAACCGTGCCGTCGGCCTGACGGGCGATCTTGCCCGTTTCCAGCGTGAGCGTTTCCTGGCCCCACTGGATGGATTTCTTCACTTCGTCAAACATCTGGTTTCCTCTGGGCCGCGCCAGCCCTCTGGCGGCGGCCGTGTCTATGGCGGCCCCATTGCCGCCGCCCCTATCCTTTGCATGTGCCCCGGGGCTTGGGGCGTCACGTCACAGATGGCGGGCCATTACAGCAAAACAAGGGCTTTGGGAAGCGGCAAGGCACATCGGCAAGGGGGCGCGGGTTTCCCCGTCCCGCCGCAAGGAAGCCTGCGGCAACAAGGCGCGACCCGTTCAAAAGACCGGGGCGGCGGAACCGATGCTCCGCCGCCCCTGATGTCGCGATAACCTGTCCTGGCCTCAGGCGGCCAGGTCCGCCCTGGCCTTGCCGTCGGATGCGACCTCCTTCGCCGGGGCGGTCAGCGTGGCCAGGGGATCGGCCTCGGCCTCCGACAGCTGCTCGACAAGGCTCAACACCTGCTCGCGTTCCTGCGTCTGGATGGCAAGGGCGCGGGCGCGGGCTTCCTCGTCGGGGTCGGTCGCCTCCTCGGCCTTGGCCGGAACGGCGGCGGCGGCGGTTTCCCGGACCGCCGCGCCCGCGCTTGCGGATAAGGCCGGGCTGGACGAAACGGCGGCGGCGGCGAATTGCGGGGCCGCATCCGTCGGGGCTGTCTCGGCCTTCGGGGCCGTCACGGCGGCGACCTGGGCGGCGATGGTCAGGGCGGCGGGCAGGAAAGGGGGCGGATTCTGGGGTGCCGTCGCCATGGGCGCGGGCGTGCCGGCCTGACTGGCCTGACTGGCCTGGGGGGCGGACGCCGCCGCAACCGCCTGCAATGCCTTCTGGGACAGGTCGAAGACGACGCCGGAGGTGGTGCCGGACGCCGGCGCCGGCGCGGGGCCGGCCGGCGCGGCAGCCGCCTGGGCGGCGGCTTTGGCCGGGGCGGGTGCGGTCGCCGCGGAGGGCCGGTTTCTGGCCGCCAGAAGGCTCGACAAGGTTTTGTTGAGGATACCAAGTAACATTCGCGCGTCTCCTTGTGGTAACAGGCGAACAGTTCTTAATTTTTCCCTAACCGTCCAGAAAACAGTGCCGAAGATTTTAGCCATCGCGCAGCAAAACGCCCGCGGCCGGGGACCGCGGGCGTTTCAGACGTCAACCGGCTGCGATCAGCGGCGCAGGCCCAGCTTGCCGATCAGGTCGGTGTAGCGGGCTTCGTCCTTTTTCTTCAGATAATCCAGCAGCTTGCGGCGCTGCGCGACCAGTTTCAGAAGACCGCGGCGCGAGTGGTTGTCTTTCTTGTGGGTCTTGAAATGCTCGGTCAGGGTGGCGATGCGCGAGGACAGGATCGCGACCTGCACCTCGGCCGAACCGGTGTCGCCGGCCTTTGTGCCGAATTCCTGGATGACGCGGGCTTTTTCTTCGACGGTGATCGACATCGGGATCTCCTTTCGGGAAAGGGTTATGGCGCAGGCCGGGATGTCGTCCAGCACGGGCCCGTGGAGTGTCCGCCGCAAGCGCGGGGGATGCGCGCCTATACGGGAAAAGCGCCCGCAAGAAAAGGGGGGATTGTCAGCCGGGCAGCCGGACCACCACGATGTCCTGCGCCGCAAGCCCGCCGGTTTGCAGCATCCGGCCGACGGCCTCGCCATTGACGGTGATCAGCACCGTTCCGTCCGCATCCTCCTCCAGGCCGATTCTGGCATCCCCGGCCATGCTGTCGGGCAGGTGCAGCACCATCTGGTCCTCTTGCGCGTCGAAACCGGCGATCACCGGCAGCTGGCCGGGCGCCTGTTGCAGCACGAACTGATCGGAACCCTCCTGCCCTTCGGCAAAGTCGCCCGCCCCGGGCGCCAGGGTGTCGTCACCCTCGCCCCCGTGCATCCAGACGGTGTCGGGATCGTTGTCGCCGACCAGGTGGTCGTTGCCGCGCCCGCCGTCCAGGTCGTCCGCCCCGCCGCCCGACACGAGCAGGTCGTCGCCATCGTTGCCGGACAGCCAGTCGTTCCCCGTCCCGCCGAACAGCATGTCCTGACCTTCGCCGCCATAAAGGGTGTCGTCGCCCTCATCCCCCCAGATGATGTCGTCGCCGCCCTGCCCCGCCAGCGAATCGTTCCCCGAACCGCCGTGTATCTCGTCATCGCCCGCGGCATCGTAGCTGCCGTCGCCCTGCACCCAATCGTCGCCCGCCCCGGCATGGATCGTGTCGTTCCCGCCGCCGCCGAACAGGTTGCCGCCCTCCGGTCCGCCCTGGATCAGATCGTCTTCGACCGGCCTGAACGGAGCCATCCCTTCGGTCCCGGAATTCGATCCGGGCACCGGCGGCGGATCAACGACCGGAAAGGGGCGAACCTCCGGAAACGGCTCGGCGACGGGAAACGGCTCGGGCAGCGGCAGCGGCTCGTATGCGGGAAACGGCTCGGGCAGCGGCGGCAGTTCAACAGCATGATCGACCACCGCTCCCGGCTCGCTCACGGTCGGCGGCAGGGGAAAGGGTTCCGGCCATGCCTCGAATTCGGGCAGCCCGGCTTCCGGCGCGTCGGAACTGACATCGCCGATTTCAGGGGCATCGGCAGGGCCGCGGGTGGGCGGCAGGTGATCCTGGTCGTCGTCGTCGTCCGCGCGGCCTGCCGTCAGGTCCAGGGCCGCCCCTGCCGCGGCAAGCGCCATCAGGCTGGCAAGAACAAACATGACGCGAACCCCTTACCCTTGCAAACACGCCAAACCACCGGACAACCGTACAGTCTCGAACCACTGTTAACCAAATGCTTTGCTAAGAAAGCGTTAATATCGGCTTGCCGGGCATGAAAAAACCCGCCACGAGGCGGGTTTGTTTCGTTTTCGCTGTGATCGCGCCGGATCAGCCCTGGCGGGCCTTGAAGCGGCGGTTGGTCTTGTTGATCACATAGATGCGGCCCTTGCGGCGCACCACTTGGCAGTCGCGGTGCCGGCTTTTCAGCGAGCGGAGCGAGTTGCGAACCTTCATCGGTTTTTCTCCATCACGCGGCCCGCAGCCGCAGGAAAACGAATGCCCCCGACGCCTTAGCCGGGGGCGGCGAAAACAATGGTGGGCGGTACTGGGATCGAACCAGTGGCCACTACGATGTCAACGTAGTGCTCTACCGCTGAGCTAACCGCCCGTCCTCGGGTGATCCCGTCCGCATCCCGCGATGTGGCCCGAACCGCCTTTGGTCCGCGTGTCTATATAGGGGGGCACCGGGGGTTTCAAGCCCTATCGCAACAGGAAAATTATCGCTTATATGAACCCGAGAAACCGCCTGCCGGGGTCCGACTTGATCGAAACCGACCTTCCTGTCCTGATCGAACGGCCTGATCGCTGGGTCGGCGGCGTCATTTTCGGATCCCCGCATTCGGGTTGCATCTATCCCGACTGGTTCCTGCAAGGCACCAGGCTGCCCCCCGAAACGCTGCGGTCGTCCGAGGACGCCTTTGTGGACCGGCTGATCGCGGACGCTCCCCGCCACGGCGCCGTGACGATTCGCGCGCAGGTGCCGCGCGCCATCGTGGACCTGAACCGCGCCCCCGACGAGATCGACCCGCTGGTCGTGCGCGGCGTCCCGCGTCATCCGCTGAACCAGCGCACGCTGGCGGGGCTTGGCGTGATCCCGCGGGTCGTGTCGCAAGGACGGGCGATCCTGGAACGCCCGATCGAGCGGGCCGAGGCCGAGCGCCGCATCAACGCCTATTGGCGGCCTTACCACCAGGCGCTGACCAGCCTGATCGCCGAGGCGCGGTCGCGATTCGGCCAGGCGATCCTGATCGACATGCATTCCATGCCCCACGACGCGCTGGCCCATCTGCACGGGCCGCGCCCCGACATGGTGCTGGGCAACCGCCATGGGCTGTCCGCCGCGGCCCGCGTGTCGGACGCCATTGTCGCCGCCGTCGAGGCCGAGGGCTGGCGCATCCGGCGCAACTCGCCCTTTGCGGGGGCTTATATCTGTTCGGCCTATGGACGGCCCTGCCAGAACGTCCATGTGGTGCAGCTGGAAATCGACCGCTCGTTGTACATGGACGAAAAGGCCATCGCGCCGCATGCGGGCTTTGACGATTTCGCGGCCCGTTTCGGGTCGGTGATCCGCAAGCTGGCCGTGCTGGACGCCGACGGCCCGACCGAGGCCGGGATCGCGGCGCAATGAACGGCTGGCTGTGGCTGATCGCGGCCGTCCTGCTGGCGGGGGTGGAACTGCTGGTGCCGGGTTGGGCCTTTATGGGGCTTGCGGCCTCGGTCGGGCTGATGGGCGTGCTGCTGATGGCGGGACTGTGGACGGCGGGGCTGCCGGCGGCGCTGGCCGTCACCGCGCTGCTGTGGGCGGCGGCCTGGCTGGTTTTGCGCCGCCTTTGGCCTGCCGGCCCCGGCGAGAAGCGCGACCGCGACATCCGCGATTGACGGCGCGGGCGGCGGGGCAGACGGGTATTTGGGCAAAGAAGAAGCAGCGTTTCACGGCGCCAAGCTGGTCTTGGCGCAGGGGGGCGGCTGCTGGCCGGTCTGGGCGACGACAAACCCGGCCTGCCCTGTCCGCGCATTGGGATCTGCCGGGCGCGCGGGCGGCGAATCGCCGGTCGAATGCGCCCTGCGCGAACTGCACGAGGAGTTGGGCGGGTGCCGCCGCCCGCGCGCCTGCCGGGACGGCCCTTCGCCGCGCGCGAGCATTCCGGCTGTGGCGGTTCTGGCTGTTCACCGGACAGTTGACCGCCCCCGCCATCGCCGCGACCCGCTTCGGGAACAAGGGACAGGAAGGGCGGATGACGCCCTTGGCGGATTTCGCCGCCCATCTCCGCGCGGTTCCGCAGTTCCGCGGGTGGTCGCAGGGCTCATCGCAGCGCCGCCACCCCGCGCACCAAGGGGCGCAGCGCGTCGCCCTTGACCATCCAGCTTGTCGCAAAGGCGAAGGTCGCCGCGGTTTCCAGCCAGAAGACCGGGCGCAGCGCCGCGAGGCGGCTTTCCAGCCCGGTCACGAACAGCACCCCCACAAGGCCGATGCTGACGATGATGGTCCAGCCGCACAGGCGATAGATCCGGTTCGAGGCGTCCTTTTCCGCCCCGTCGACCGCGCCTTTCGTGAACAGCGCCAGGCAATAAACCGCCAGCGCCCCGAAGAACACCGCAGCCGCGCCCAGATGCACCTGCGACGCCAGGCTTGGCCCCAGGGCGCATTGCAGCAGCGTGCAGGCGGGATCGGCCCCGGCTTCGGCCTTTTCGGCAGGACCGGTCGGAACCAGCGCCACCAGCGCGATGGCCGCCGCCGCCACCCGCGCCGTGCCCTTGTCCGTGATCAGGTCGCCCGCATCGGGGCGAAAGCCCTCGTAGCTCCACAAAAACACCGCTTGCGCGATCAGAGTGCCCACGAAAACCTCGCGCATGGGCGTGTAATAGGCGGCGGAGATGCTGGTCAGCAGTCTGCCGTCAAGCAGGCCATAAGCCAGAAGCGCCACCGGCAGAAAGAAGCCGAGCGTTCCGATCGCCCGCCGCACGGCCAGAAAGGACAACACCAGGTCGTTATGCGCCTTTTGCGAAATTCCGCGGTCGTCCGCCATGATGCCCCCCCCTGCGGTCCAAGGTGGCGCGGATGGCGGGACGGGTCAATCAGCCGCGCATTTCCGCGACAATGGCCTGCGCGGCTGCGCGCGGGTCGGCGGCCTGCCAGATCGGACGGCCGACAACGATGTGATCCGCCCCGGCGGCGATGGCGCTGGCAGGGGTTTCCACCCGCTTCTGGTCGCCCAGGGCCGCGCCGGACGGGCGCACGCCCGGCGTCACGATCAACCGCGCGTCCGGCAGGGCGCGGATTGCCGCCGCTTCCCTTGGGGAACAGATGATGCCGTCTGCCCCGGCGTCAAAGGCGCGGGCGGCGCGCTCCACGGTGATGTCGTGGATGTCGCCCGACCGGATAAGCCCCGCGTCCAGGTCGGACCGCTCCAGCGAGGTCAGGACCGTCACGCCCAGGATCTTCAGGTTGGACCCGGCCGCCCCTTCCTTGGCGGCGCGCACCACATGCGGGTCGCCATGCACGGTCAGGAAATCCAGATCGAAGCGCGCCAGCCCGCGCACGGCGGCCTCCACCGTGGCGCCGATGTCGAACAGCTTCATGTCCAGGAAGATCCGCTTGCCGTGGTCGCCCTTGAGTTCCTGCGCAAGCGCCAGCCCGCCGCCGGTCAGCATCCCCAGGCCGATCTTGTAGAAGCCCACGGCATCGCCCAGCCTCTCGGCCAGATCCAGCCCCGCCACCGCGTTCGGCACGTCCAGCGCCACGATCAGCCGGTCATCCATGCTGCCATCCTTGTCCCTGAAATCGCGGCGTTATGGCACATCGCCGGATGGCTTGAAAGCGCCGCAAGACTTACCAGATGATAGTCGAAGACCCGGACCGGGGCGCGCCGCATCAGGGTGCCCGCGACACGGGGGCTAGTGGAAGGAGTATATTGCCGATGAACATGGAAAAGTTCACCGAGCGGTCGCGCGGCTTCATGCAGGCCGCCCAGACCATCGCGATCCGCGAGGAAAACCAGCGGGTCGTGCCCGAACATCTGCTCAAGGCGCTGATGGACGACGACCAGGGCCTGTCGTCGAACCTGATCGCCCGCGCGGGCGGCGATCCCCGCCGCGTCAAGGAAGCGGTCGATGCGGCCGTGGGCAAGCTGCCCAAGGTCAAGGGCGGCAACAATCAGGTTTACGTGGATCCCAGCCTGGTCCGCGTGCTGGACGAGGCCGAACAGGTCGCCAAAAAGGCGGGCGACAGCTTTGTTCCCGCCGAGCGCATCCTGATGGCGCTTGCCATGGTCAACACCAGCGCCCGCGATGCGCTGACCGCAGGCGGCGTAACCGCGCAGAAGCTGAACGCGGCCATCAACGACATCCGCAAGGGCCGCACGGCGGACAGCGCCAGCGCCGAGGACAGCTATGAGGCGCTGGAGAAATACGCCCGCGACCTGACTCAGGCCGCGCGCGACGGCAAGATCGACCCGATCATTGGCCGGGACGAGGAAATCCGCCGCGCCATGCAGGTGCTGAGCCGCCGCACCAAGAACAACCCGGTGCTGATCGGCGAGCCCGGCGTGGGGAAAACCGCGATCGCCGAAGGCCTGGCCCTGCGCATCGTCGATGGCGACGTGCCCGAATCCCTGCGCGACAAGCGGCTGATGGCGCTGGACATGGGCGCGCTGATCGCGGGCGCGAAATACCGGGGCGAGTTCGAGGAACGGCTGAAGGCGATCCTGAAGGAGATCGAGAACGCCGCGGGCGAGATCATCCTGTTCATCGACGAATTGCACGTGCTGGTCGGCGCGGGCAAGACCGATGGCGCGATGGATGCCGCGAACCTGATCAAGCCGGCCTTGGCGCGGGGCGAGCTGCATTGCATCGGCGCGACCACGCTGGACGAATACCGCAAGTACATCGAGAAGGACGCGGCCCTGGCCCGGCGCTTCCAGCCGGTCATGGTCGAGGAGCCGACGGTCGAGGACACGATCTCGATCCTGCGCGGCATCAAGGAGAAATACGAACTGCATCACGGCGTGCGCATTTCCGATGCGGCCCTGGTCGCCGCCGCCACGCTGTCGCACCGCTACATCACCGACCGCTTCCTGCCCGACAAGGCCATCGACCTTGTGGACGAGGCCGCCAGCCGGCTGCGCATGGAGGTGGACAGCAAGCCCGAGGAACTGGACCAGCTTGACCGCCAGATCCTGCAAATGCAGATCGAGGCCGAGGCGCTGAAAAAGGAAGACGACGCGGCCTCCAAGGACCGGCTGGAACGGCTGGAAAAGGATCTGTCCGAGTTGCAGCAGCGCAGCGCCGAGATGACCGCCCGCTGGCAGGCCGAGCGCGACAAGCTGGAAAGTTCCCGCAGCCTCAAGGAGCAGCTTGACCGCGCCCGCGCCGAACTGGACCAGGCCAAGCGCGAGGGCAACCTGGCCCGCGCGGGGGAACTGTCCTATGGCATCATCCCCGGCCTGGAAAAGAAGCTGGCCGAGGCCGAGAACGGCGGCGCGGACGGGCTGATGGTCGAGGAAGCCGTGCGCCCCGAGCAGATCGCCGAGGTCGTGGAACGCTGGACCGGCATTCCCACCAGCAAGATGCTGGAAGGCGAGCGCGAGAAGCTTCTGAAGATGGAGGAGCAGATCGGTGCCCGCGTCATCGGCCAGCAGGAGGCCGTGGTGGCCGTCAGCAACGCCGTCCGCCGCGCGCGGGCGGGCCTGAACGACGAGAACCGCCCCTTGGGCAGCTTCCTGTTCCTGGGCCCCACCGGCGTCGGCAAGACCGAACTGACCAAGGCCTTGGCCGAATACATGTTCGACGACGACAGCGCCATGGTCCGCATCGACATGTCCGAGTTCATGGAAAAGCATTCCGTGGCCCGGCTGATCGGCGCGCCCCCGGGCTATGTCGGCTATGACGAGGGCGGCGTGCTGACCGAGGCCGTGCGGCGGCGTCCTTATCAGGTGATCCTGTTCGACGAGGTCGAAAAGGCGCACCCGGACGTGTTCAACGTGCTGTTGCAGGTGCTGGACGACGGGCAGTTGACCGACGGCCAGGGCCGGACGGTGGATTTCAAGCAGACGCTGATCATCCTGACCTCGAACCTGGGGTCGCAGGCGCTGTCGCATCTGCCCGAGGGCGCCGATTCGACCGACGCCCGCCAGCAGGTGATGGAGGCGGTCCGGGCGCATTTCCGGCCCGAGTTCCTGAACCGTCTGGACGAGATCATCATCTTCCGGCGGCTCTCGCGGGCCAACATGGACGGGATCGTCGACATCCAGTTGCGGCGGCTGGAACAGCGTCTTGCGGCACGCAAGATCACGCTGGATCTGGACGACGCGGCGCGCAAATGGCTGGCCGACCAGGGCTACGACCCGGTGTTCGGCGCGCGTCCGCTGAAACGCGTGATCCAGCGGGCCTTGCAGGATCCCCTGGCCGAACTGCTGCTGTCGGGCGAGGTTCTGGACGGGCAGACGGTTCATGTCAGCGCCGGACCGGACGGGCTGATCGTCGGCAGCCGCCTGGGCCAGGCGGGCCACAAGCTGGGGGCCGTCGGCGAAGGCCCGCGCCCCGAAGCGACCGTTCACTGAGACACAAAGGCGCGGGCGATGGCCCGCGCCTTTTTCGTTCCCGAAGGCCGCCAGAGACTTCGCAGGGAGGAGGGGGCGCGTCCCTGGCGGATTTCGGCGGCTGGCGCCGCCGGTTTCGGGAGAACCGGGGCGATCGCCCGCCCCATGTCCCCATGATGCCCCCAATTCCGGCGGGTTTCAGCGGCAGCGTCCCAACACCGTTCCGCAACGCGGGGAAAACGGCGCCGATGCGGAACCGTGCGGCAGCCTGCCCGCTTTCGCGGCAAACCCGGATCAGGCGGTTCTGCCCGCCAGCTGGGCGATGCCCATCACCTCCAGCACCTTTGCCTCGATATGCGCGGCGTTCAGGGCCGAGCTGTCATACATCGCGAAAGGCGCGTCGTGATCGACGAAGCGGTCGGGCAGGACCATGGACCGGAAGCGCAGGCCCCGATCGAACACCCCCTGATCCGACAGAAGCTGCGCGACATGGCTGCCGAAGCCGCCGACCGCGCCTTCCTCCAGCGTGATCAGCGCGTCATGGGTGGCGGCCAGGCGCAGGATCAGATCGCGGTCCAGGGGCTTGGCAAAGCGCGCATCCGCGATCGTCGGGGAAATGCCGCGCGCGCCCAGGGCCTCGCAGGCCTTCTGCGCTTCGGACAGGCGGGTGCCGAAGGACAGCAGGGCGACGTTCTTGCCTTCGCGGACGATGCGGCCCTTGCCGATTTCCAGCACCTGCCCGCGTTCCGGCATCTCGACCCCGGTGCCCTCGCCGCGCGGAAAGCGGAAGGCGATGGGGCCGCTGTCATGGGCGGCGGCGGTGGCGACCATGTGCGCCAGCTCCGCCTCGTCGGCGGCGGCCATCACCACCATGCCGGGCAGGTTCGAAAGAAACGCGATGTCATAGGCGCCCGCATGGGTCGGCCCGTCCTGGCCCACCAGCCCTGCGCGGTCGATGGCGAAACGCACGGGCAGACCCTGCACCGCCACGTCATGGACCACCTGGTCATAGCCGCGCTGCAAGAAGGTCGAATAGATCGCGCAAAAGGGCTTCATGCCGCCCGCCGCCAGCCCCGCCGCGAAGGTCACGGCGTGCTGTTCGGCGATGCCCACGTCAAAGGTTCGGCGCGGAAAGCGTTCGGCGAACTGCTTCAGCCCCGTGCCGTCCGGCATGGCGGCGGTGATGCCCACGATCCTGTCGTCGCGCCCGGCCTCGTCGATCAGGGCACGGGCGAAAACGGCGGTATAGCTGGGCGCGTTCGACTTGGCCTTGGCCTGGACGCCCGTCACCATGTCGAACTTGCCCGTCGCATGGCCGCGGTCGGCGGCGTTTTCCGCCGGGGCATAGCCCTTGCCCTTTTTCGTCACCGCATGGATCAGCACCGGACCGGTCGCGCGCGACTTGACCGTGCGCAACAGCGGCAGCAACTGCTCCAGATCGTGCCCATCGACGGGGCCGATATAGGAAAATCCCAGTTCCTCGAACAATGTCCCGCCGACGGCCATGCCCTTCAGCATTTCCTTGGCCCGGCGCGCGCCTTCCTGGATGGGCGGCGGCAACAGGCCCACGGCGCCCTTGGCGGCGGCCTTCAGATCCTGGAACGGGCGGCGGGTGTAAAGGCTGGTCAGGTATGACGACAGCGCGCCCACCGGCGGGGCGATGGACATCTCGTTGTCGTTCAGCACCACGATCAGCCGCTTGCCCAGATGGCCCGCGTTGTTCAGCGCCTCGAAGGCCATGCCCGCGCTCATGGCGCCGTCGCCGATCACCGCGATGGCGTCGCCCCCGTCGCCGCCCAGATCGCGCGCCACGGCAAAGCCCAGAGCCGCGCTGATCGAGGTCGAGGAATGGCCCGCCCCGAACGGGTCGTAAGGGCTTTCCGCGCGCTTGGTGAAGCCCGCCAGGCCCCCGCCCATGCGCAGGGTGCGGATGCGGTCGCGCCGGCCGGTCAGGATCTTGTGGGGATAGCACTGGTGGCCCACGTCCCAGATGATCTTGTCGCGCGGCGTGTCGAACACCGCGTGCAGCGCCACGGTCAGTTCCACCACGCCCAGGCCCGCGCCCAGATGCCCCCCAGTGACGCTGACCGCGCTGATCGTTTCGGACCGCAGTTCGTCGGCAAGCTGGCGCAGCTCCCGGTCGCTCAGCGCCTTGAGGTCCGAGGGCAGCTTGACCCGGTCTAGGATCGGCGTCTTGGTCAGGTCGGTCATCGGCTGGCCCTTCGGAAAGGCGTTGCGGGGCGGGCTTGTGCGTCGTTCAGGTGTCGCGTTCGATAACGAAACGCGCCAGATGGCGCAAGTTTCCGGCGGCCTCGCCATAGGGCGCAAGGGCCGCGTCGGCGGCGGCGGCCAGACGCGCCGCCTCGGCCCGCGCGCCGTCCAGGCCCAGCAGGGACACAAAGGTGGCCTTGCCCGCCGCCATGTCCTTGCCGACGCGCTTTCCGGTCACGTCTTCGTTGCCGGTCACGTCCAGGATGTCGTCGGCGATCTGGAACGCGAGGCCCACCGCATCGGCATAGGCCGCCAGCGGCGCGGGATCGGCATCCGCGATCAGCGGCCCGGCCATGGCGGCGAAACGGATCAGCGCGCCGGTCTTGCCGCCTTGCAGTTCGGTGATCTGCTCCAGCGTCAGCGGCGCGGCGGCGGTTTCGGCCGCGATGTCGAGCGCCTGTCCCCAGACCATTCCCGCCCCGCCCACCGCCTGGGCAAAGGCCGCAACCAGGCGCCGTGTCGCGGCATCCCCGACGGCAGGATCGGCCAGCAGACCAAAGGCCAGGGATTGCAGCGCGTCGCCCGCCAGGATCGCGGTGGCCTGGGACCATTTCACATGCACCGTGGGCAGGCCCCGGCGCAGGTCGTCGTTGTCCATCGCGGGCAGGTCGTCATGGACGAGGGAATAGGCGTGCAGCGCCTCGACCGCCGCCGCGACCGGCAGCGCGGCGGCGTCGGGAACGCCATGCAGGCGCGCGGATTCCATCACAAGAAAGGCCCGGATGCGCTTGCCGCCCGCGCAGGCATAGCCCATGGCGTCGCGCAGCTCGCCCGCGGGCAGGGCGCCGACGGCCGCATCCAGCGCGGCCTGGACCTGCGCCTTCGCCGCCCCCAATCGGTCCTGCATCACAGCCCCTCGGCCGGTTCCGTTCCCGTGGGCTGGCCATTGGCCGCAAGGGTGATCTTTTCCACCCGGTCCTCGGCCTCGCGCAGGCGTTTCTCGCAATGCTGGCGCAGGGCGGCGCCGCGTTCGTAAAGGCGGATGGATTCGTCCAGGGACGCGTCGCCGGTTTCCAGCTTGCCGACCGTGGCCTCCAGTTCCTTCATGGCTTCCTCGAAGCTCATGGTCGCGATGTCGTTCATTGTCCGGCCTCCAGCAGCACGTCGAGATGGGCGCGGACGGACCGGCCCAGGGCGGCCAGATCATAGCCACCTTCCAGGCAGGATACCACCGGGGCCGACAGATCCGCCGCCATGTCGCAGATCATGCGCGTGACGGCGGCGAAATCGGCGTCGTCCCAGTCGAGCTGCGCCAGCGGATCGGCGGCATGGGCGTCGAAGCCCGCCGAGACGATCACCAGCTGCGGCCCGAAGTCCCGGCAGCGGGCCAGGATGCCGCGCCAGGCCGCCTGCCCCGCCGCCCCGTCCGACCCGGGCCGCAGGGGCACGTTCATCATCTGCCCGTGCGCGCCCCGCTCGGTCGCCGCGCCCGTGCCGGGATAAAGCGGCATCTGGTGGGTGGAGGCGAAAAACGCCCGAGGCTCGTCCCACAGCAAATCCTGGGTGCCGTTGCCGTGATGCACATCGAAATCCAGCACCGCCACGCGGTCCAGCCCGTGACGATCCAAGGCGCGCTTGGCCGCAATGGCGGCGTTGCCGAAGATGCAAAAGCCCATGGGCGTTTCGCGTTCCGCATGATGGCCGGGCGGGCGCATGGCGACAAAGGCGTTGGCGGCCTCGCCCGCCAGCACGGCATCGACCGCCGCGACCGCGCCGCCCGCCCCGCGCAGGGCCGCATCAAGGCTGCCGGGCGACAGATGCGTGTCGGCGTCCAGCATCTGCCAGCCTTCCCCGGGGATCGCGGCGCGGATGCGGTCCAGGTAGCGCAAGGGATGGCAGCGCAGGATGTCGGCCTCGTCGGCGCGAGGGGCTTCCCGGCGGTCCAGATCCAGGCCGGCCAGAGCGTCGGTCACGGCGGCGTATCGCGCCACCTGTTCCGGGTGGCCTGAGGGCGTGATGTGGCGTTCCGCGTCGGGATGGGTGAACAGGGCCGTGGTCATCAGACCTCCATCTTGCCGATCAGGGGCAGGTCGTCCTCGGGGCCGACGCTGTGGCGTTCGATCATGCGGTGGACCAGGGGATCGCCCTCGCCGCGGTGCAGGGCGCGAAGCGCCACGGTGATTTCCGCGTCCGATTTCGTGCGGCGCAGGTTGTGGCGGACATATTCGTCCCAGGTGGCGATGTGATAGCTTTCCGTCCACAGGTCGGGATGTTCCAGATCGCGCAGCAGCGCCCAGTTCCGCGCCCCGTCGCGGCGGCGGATGTTGCGGCGCTTCTGCATCAGGCGCAGGAACTCGGGCACGTCCTTCTGGTCGATGCGGTAATCGACCATCACCATGATCGGTCCCGACCGGCCGCGCAGATCCAGCCGCAGCGCCGGTTCGCGGAAGCGGTTCGCCGGGTCCAGGTCGGCGGTGCCGAACTCGGGCGCCTTGAACCAGAAGCCGACAGCCGCCCCCGCCAGCAGCACGACGCCCGCCGCCGTCAGCGCCCGGTCCAGCCCATGCGCCCCCGCGACCCCGCCCCAGACCCAGGATCCGGCCGCCATCCCGCCAAAGGTCGCGGTCTGATACAACGCCAGCGCCCGCGCCACGACCCAGCGGGGGGTGGAAAGCTGCACGGTGACGTTGAACAGCGACAAGGCCAGCACCCAGGACGCCCCGGCGGGCAGCAGCGCCAGCGCGTGCAGCCAGACGGCCTGCGTCTGGCCCAGCACGATGGCCGACAGGGCAAACCCGGCAAAGGCCATGCGCACGATGTTTTCATTGTCGAACCGCGCCCGGATGCGGGGGTTCAGCGCGGCCCCCGCGATCGCGCCCACGCCATAGCAGCCCAAAAGGCCCCCGAACAGCATCGAGCCGCCCTCGGGATGGGACTTGGCGACCAGCGGCAGCAGGGCCAGCACCGACACGGCGGCAAAGCCGAACAGCGCGCCGCGCCCGATGACCTTCATCAGGTTGGGGGACAGCAGGACATAGCGGAGGCCCGCGGCCACGGCGGGCAGGAACGCCTCGGGCGGGGCGGTGCGGGGGGCGATGTTCGGACGCCAGCGCAACAGCGCGCCCAGCAGCGGGACATAGCTGGCCGCGTTGACGGCGAACGCCGCCGCCGCGCCGAACGCGGCCACGATAAAGCCGCCCGCCGCCGGGCCGACCGACCGCATCAGGTTGAAGCCCACCGAATTCAGCGTCACGGCGGCGGGAAGGTCGGCGCGCGGCACCAGGTCGCCCATGCTGGCCTGCCAAGGCGGATTGTACAGCGCCTGCCCCGCCCCGATCAGAAAGGTGAAGGCCAGCAGCAGCCAGGGCGTCAGCCAGCCCTGCCAGGCCACGACCGCCAGGGCCAGCGACACGGCGGCCATGAAGCATTGCGCGAACATCAGGATCGCCTTGCGGTCGAAGATGTCGGCCAGCGCGCCCGAGGCCAGCGCCAGCAGCATGATCGGCAGCGTGTTCGAGGCCTGCACCAGCGCGATCAGCGTGGCGCTGTCGGTCAGCTGCGTCATCAGCCAGGCCGCGCCCACCGCCTGCACCAGCCCGCCAAAGTTCGACACCAGCGTCGCGCCCCACAGCAGGCGGAAATCGGGATACCGGAACGGGGCAAGCGCGGAAGGGGACGAAGGCCGGGATGCTGTCTGGTCGGTCACGGGAACGGTCGCTCTGGCTTTGCGTGCAGCCTAGCCAGGGGGGCGGCACGGTGCAATCGCGATCGGGACAAGGGCCTTGCGGCGCAGATGAAACCAAAGCAAACGATAAGTTGTTCCCCCGTCAGCCAATCTTGAACGGACTGCCGCCCTTTCGCCACAACACTGGCATCGCTGTCTGCCGGACCGGGCCGCAAGGCTTGACGCCGGGGATTGCGACGGGCTGATAAACCCTGCGCGAATCACCGCCGGCTTGCCGCCGGGCGTGATCAAGAGGAATTACACGCTGACGGCGCCGGATCCGCCCGTGCTGCCGCAGCGCCATGAAGGAAGATGATGATGCGTCTCGTTACCCTGTTCACGGCGGTTGCCCTGGGGCTTGCCGCATGTGGAAGCAGCCAGCCGGTCACGCTGGCCAATCCCACGGTGCCCGAAGCCTATCAGGCGCGCATGGATACCGGCCCCGACGGACAGCCGGTCCAGATCCCCGCCGTCCGCGCCGCCTATCTGAACGAGCGCAACCAGCGCCAGCAGGTGCCCTACAACGGCCCCGAGGCGCCGGGCACGATCGTGGTCGATCCTTATGCGCGCGTGCTGTATCACGTCCAGCCGGGCGGCCAGGCGATGCGCTACGGCGTGGCCGTGGGCCGGGCGGGCACCGGCTATGCCGGGACCGCGACCATCGCGCGCAAGGCCGCCTGGCCCTCGTGGCGGCCCACCGACAACATGATCCGCACGCAGCCCGACCTGTATGCCCAGTTCGCGGGCGGGCTGTCGGGCGGGATGCACAACCCCCTGGGATCGCGGGCGCTGTATCTTTATGAAGGCGGGCGCGACACCTATTACCGCATCCACGGGACGATGGACCCGTCGTCCATCGGCAAGGCCACCTCGGCGGGCTGCATCCGCATGTTCAACCAGGATGTCATGGACCTGTTTTCCCAGGTGGACACCGGCACCACGGTCCATGTCCGCACCCAGGCCGAAAGCATCAGCCTGGAAGGCCCCATGACCGAGACGCCCGAAGGCTATGTCGTTCCCGCGAACCAGGCGCAAACCGCGATGGCCGCGCCGTCGGCGGCCGGACCGGCGTCGCAGGTCACCGACCCTTACGCGGTGACCACGGTCTCGACCCCGGCCAGCGCGCCGGTCACGACGATCTCGCCGGTGGAAAGCGCCGTTCAGTAAGGCGCGGCCCCCGGACGACGGTTCTGGCCTCGGGTGATCCCGGGGCCTTTCCGTTTGCAAAACCGGAAAATCTCTTTCAACATCCGCCGCAAAAATCAGGCGAGCGCCGAGGGAACAGCGATGCCCAACTATACCAGGCTGGAACAGGAACTGCTGACGGATGAACAACGCGCCCTGACCCGCAACAGCCGCGGCGCGGCCCTGGCGCGACTGGACGACAAGGCGCTGGCCGGGCTTGTGGCGGATCTGACGGCGGCGGCGGACCAGGCCGCCCCGGTGGACGACAGCGGCCAGGTGTCCGCCCGGGAACTGCTGTCTTCCGCGCTGCGCCGCGTTCATGCCGAACAGCGCAAGCGCGCCCGGGCGTCCGGGGCCAAGCCCGCCCCGCAGCCCGCCCCGCAGCCCGAGGCGGCCAAGCCCGCCGCCCCGGCCGAGGCTACGGCCGTCAAGCCCGCCGCGCCCCCGAAGGCGGCCAAGCGCGCCCCTGCCTCGCCCGCCCGCAAGCCTGCCGGCCGGGCCAAGGCCGAAACGCGCAAGGCCGACCTGCGCACCGGATCGCGCCGGGTGGCCAAGACCGGGGCAAAGCCCGCCGCCGACAAGACCGCGGCAAAGCCCGCTGCCGACAAGACGGCGGCAAAGCCCGCCGCAAAGGCCGAGGCAAGGCCCGCCGCCGATCCCAAGCCCGCGCCGAAAGCGGCCCCCGGACCGGCCCCGGACCCCCTGGTCCCGGCGGCACCGGCGCCTGCCGCGCCCGTGACCCCGGAAGACGCCAAGGCCGCGCGAAAGGCGGAACGCAAAGCCGCAAAAGAGGCCGAGAAAGAGGCCCGCAAGGCTGCCCGCAAGGCCGAAAAGGCTGCCCGCAAGGCCGAAAAGGCCGCCCGCAAGGCCGAGCGCGAGGCGTCCGGCAAGAAAGCGGGCAAGAACAAGAAGGGCAAGGCGGACAAGGCCAAGTCGTCCGACGGCACATGAAGACCCTGCGGTGATGACGCCCTTTGTCCGCTCCCTCCGCCGCGTCCTGGCCCGCCTGATCGGGCTTGCCCTGCTGATCGCCGCCTCGGCGGCCCAGGCCTCGCCCGAGACGGGGCCGGACCCCGCGCCGCAGCCGTCCGAACAGGTCCGCTGCACCGATGACGGGCGCCGCTGCATCCGGCTGGATCATTATGTCGCCGATGTCTGCATGCTGATCGAGCAAAGCGCCCTTGAACACAGGCTGGATCCGAATTTCCTGGCCCGCCTTCTGTGGAAGGAAAGCCGGTTCGAGCCGGGGGCGGTCAGCCCCGTGGGCGCGCTTGGCATCGCCCAGTTCATGCCAGGCACGGCCGAGCTTTACGACCTGAAGGACCCCTTCAACCCCGCGCAGGCAATCGCGAAATCGGCCTGGTATCTGCGCCATCTGACCGACGCCTTCGGCAATATCGGCCTTGCCGCCGTGGCTTATAACGGCGGCGAGAACCGCGCGGCCCGCTTTGTCGGCCAGAACGGCGGCCTGCCTTACGAAACCCAGGACTATGTTGCGGCCATCACCGGCTTCGAGGCGCTGCGCTGGCGCGACAACCCGCCTCCCGTCAGCGATCTGAAGCTGGCGCTGGATCCCGACCTAGCGTTCCGCCCCGCCTGCGAGAAGCTGGCGGGCGAGCGCAAGCTGCGCGAGTTCATGGTCCAGCCCAAGGTCTTTCCCTGGGGCGTGATCGTGGCCAGCCATCCCAGCCAGTCGGGTGCCTCGCGACAGGTCGCCCGCCTGAACCGCAGCCTGCGCCCGATCCTGGGCGACAAGCAGGTGGGCTATGTCCGCAAGCGCCTGACGGGAATGCCGCGCGCCGTCTATACCGCCCAGATCGGCTGGGACAGCAAGGCCGAGGCCGCCGCCTTCTGCAACCGCTTCAAGCAATTGGGCGGACGCTGCATCGTGCTGAGGAACTGATGCTGCATTGATCCCCACGGCACGAACAAGGCCAGGGCCTCGAAAAGCGCCCGCTCGGGAAATCCTCGCCGGCTTCCCTTGGAAAGCCCTTCGGCCGTTCCCGTCGCGCCGCCATGCTGAAGATCGCTTTCGGGATCACTCATCCGTTCGGGCGGCTGCCTTGGGCACGAAGGCCTCAAGGGGCCGAGGCTTTCCGCCCGGGCTTGCTGGCCGCCGGCGACATGGCCTGCCCCGAGGGATGCGCGGAAATCGCCGGCGGATGCGGGCAAGGCCGTGATGCCCGGGGCGAGGGCCGGTGTTCCGGGCCTTGCCGATCGCTATCGCAATGCGCATGGCAGCCTGATCGATCAACCATATCCAGGGCGGGACGAAGGCAAACGGATCCACAATCGTTCCGAGGCAGACAGACGGCTACAAGAAACTCTGCGGGTCGATGTCCACGGACAGCCGCAGGTTGGTGGGCGGCTTGTGCGGGGCCAGCCAGTCGGCGATGGCGGCCTGGATCGGCGCCTGACGCGGGGCGTGGATCAGCATCCGCACCCGGTGGCGGCCCCGAATGCGCGCGATGGGGGCCGGGGCCGGTCCCCATAACTGCGCGCCCGCCTGTTCCAACGGTTCGGCGTGGGCGGCCAGATGGCGGGCGAAGCCGGTCACGATCCCCAGATCGGGATGGGACAGGATGATTCCCGCCAAGCGCCCGAACGGGGGCATTCCCGTGGCCTGGCGGCCTGCGGCCTCGGCGTTCCAGAAGGCCTCATCCTCGCCCCCCAGGATGGCCCGGATCACCGGGTGGTCGGGCTGGTGGGTTTGCAGCATCGCCACCCCCGGCGCGGCTCCTCCCTGGCGGCCGGCCCGTCCCGCCACCTGCCGCATCAGCTGAAAGCTGCGTTCCGCCGCGCGCAGGTCCGCCCCTTGCAGGCCCAGGTCGGCGTCGATCACGCCCACAAGCGTCAGGCGCGGAAAGTTGTGGCCCTTGGCGACGATCTGCGTGCCGATGATGATCTGGGTGTCGCCATTCGCGATGTCCGCGATGGTCTCCTTCAGCGCACGCGCCGAATGGAACAGGTCGGATGACAGGACCGTGGCCTTGGCGTCGGGAAAACGGGCCGCGACTTCTTCCGCGATGCGTTCCACGCCGGGCCCGATGGGGGCCAGCTTGCCCTCGACCTTGCAGGACGGGCAAGCCAGCGGAATGGGCCGCGATTCGCCGCATTGGTGGCAGATCAGGCGGTTCTGGAAACGATGCTCCACCATCCGCGCGTCGCATTGGTGGCAGGCGATCTGCTCGCCGCAGGCCCGGCACAGCATCACCGGCGCATAGCCGCGCCGGTTCAGGAACAGCAGCGACTGTTCCCCCTTGGCCAGCCGCGATTCGACCGAGGCCGCCAGCGTGGGCGAAATCCAGCGCCCCGACGGCATCTCCTCGGCCCGCAGGTCGATGGCCGCCATGTCGGGCAGTTCCGCCGTGCCGTAGCGCGACCGCAGGTCCAGCCGCCGGTATTTTCCGGTGCCCGCGTTCACCCAGCTTTCCAGGCTGGGCGTGGCCGATGCCAGAACCACCTGCGCCCCGTTGATGGAGGCGCGCAGCACCGCCATGTCGCGGGCGCTGTAGTAGACGACATCCTCCTGCTTGTAGCTGCTGTCGTGTTCCTCGTCGACGACGATCAGGCCCAGGTCGCGGAAGGGCAAAAACAGCGCCGACCGGGCGCCGACGACCAGGCCCACGTCCCCGCGCCCGGCCATGTGCCACAACCGGCGGCGCTCCGTGCGGGTGATGCCGCTGTGCCATTCGCCGGGACGCGCGCCGAAGCGCGCCTCGACCCGGTCGATGAATTCCGCCGACAACGCGATCTCGGGCAGCAGAACAAGCGCCTGCCGCCCGCGCGCCAGGCATTCGGCGACGGCTTCCAGATAAACCTCGGTCTTGCCCGATCCGGTGACGCCGCGCAGCAGGGTGGTGGCGTAGCCGCCTGTTCGCACGGCGTCGCGCAGGGCATCCGCCGCCGCCCGCTGGTCCGCGTCCAGCGGCTTGCCGGGCCGGGACGGGTCCAGCCGGGGATAAGGCAGGTCGCGCGGCGCTTCCACCTCGGCCAGCGTTCCCGCCGCGACCAGGCCCTTGACCACCGCCGTGCCGACGCCCGCCAGTTGCGCCAGTTCCGACGGCGCGAAGCCTGCCCCGCCGTGATCGGCCAGCACCTGCAACACCCGCTCCCGCGCCTCGGTCATCCGGCTGGGGGGGTCGCCGCCCGGCACGATCGCGCGGCGCGCGGCGGGGGGCTGGTCCAGATCGGGCGCGCGGGTCGCCATGCGCAGCATCAGCGGCAAGGGGGTCAGCGTGTAATCGGCGGCGCGGGTCAGGAACTCCAGAAACCGCGCGTCGAAGGGTTCCGCGTCCAGCACGCGCGCCACGGGGCGCAGCTTGGCCAGGTCGAAGTCGCCCGCGCCTTCGCCCATGACCAGGCCCAGAACCCGGCGCGGCCCCAGCGGCACCAGCACAAGCTGGCCCTGGGCCACGCCGCCCTCGGGGGCCAGATAGTCCAGCACGCCCACGGGCTCGACCGTCAGGACGGCGATCCGGGCGCCCCCCGGAAAAGACCGGGCGGGATAAAAGGCAGGCGGGGTTTTCATCATCCTTGATAAAGCCTTGCGTCGCCCGCGTTGCAAGCCCGCCCTTTCGGCGCGCGTGGTTTTGCGCTATCACCGCCCCGAACCGCTTATGGAGTCAGGCCATGAAATTCTTTCTCGATACCGCCGATGTGGATGCCATCCGCGAGCTGAACGAACTGGGCATGGTGGACGGCGTGACCACCAACCCTTCCCTGATCCTGAAGGCCGGACGCAACATCGAGGAAGTCACCCGCGAGATCTGCGAGATGGTCAGCGGCCCCGTCAGCGCCGAGGTCGTGGCCGACAAGGCCGAGGACATGATCCGCGAAGGCCGCCACCTGGCGCAGATCGCGCCCAACATCGCCATAAAGGTGCCGCTGACCTGGGACGGGCTGAAGGCCTGCCGGACCTTCGCCGACGAAGGCCACATGGTCAACGTGACGCTGTGCTTCACCGCCGCCCAGGCCATCCTGGCCGCCAAGGCGGGCGCCACCTTCATCAGCCCCTTTGTCGGCCGCCTGGACGACATCGGCCTGGACGGCGTGGACCTGATCGCCGACATCCGCGAGATCTACGACAACTACGGGTATGAAACCCAGATCCTCGCGGCCTCGATCCGGTCGGTGAACCACATCGTCGAGGTGGGCAAGATCGGCGCCGACGTGATCACCGCGCCGCCCGCCGTCATCAAGTCGATGGCAAAGCATGTCTTGACGGACAAGGGGCTTGAGCAGTTCACTGCCGATTGGGCCAAGACCGGTCAGAAGATCGGCGGATAGTGCAAAGGGGACAGGCATGGCATCGGAACAGCAGGCGGGGCTGGACCCCGAAACACGCGACAAGCTGCTGGCCGATCCCGGCGCCATCCTGACCGACCGCGACCTGATGCGCGCCCTTGTCGCCGCCCGCGAATCCGAGATCGGCGACAACGTGATCGACATCCGCGGGCGCGCGATGGAGGCGCTCGAGTCGCGGCTCGACCGGCTGGAAACCCAGCATGAAAGCGTGATCGCCGCGGCTTTCGACAACCAGTCGGGCACGGCGGTCATCCACCGCGCGGTGATCGGCCTGCTCGAATCGGCCGATCTTGCGGAACTGGTGGACAGCCTGCAATCGGACATCGCGCCGCTTCTGCGCATCGAAACCCTGCGCCTCGTGGTCGAACCGGACCCCGCCATCCCCGGCCTGCCCGAGGATGCGGTCCTGGTGCCCGAGGGCGCCATCGGCCGGATCGTCGCGGCCGGGCGGCGCACCCCCAGGGGCGACGACATCGTGCTGCGCCCCGCCTCGCCCGTCACGCAGCTGATGCATGGCCGGGCCATCGCGTCCGAGGCGCTGCTGCCCATCGACCTGGGCGCCCGCCGCCCCCGGGCCATGCTGCTGATGGGCAGCGCCGACAAGGGGCGCTTCATGCCCGCGCACGGCACCGACCTTTTGCGCTTTTTCGCGCAGGTCTTCCGGCTGGTGCTGCTGTCCCGGCTGCGGCCGTGACCCCGCCGCTGGCCCTTGCCCCGGCCATGGCCGATGCCTTGGCCCGCTGGCTGGAGGTCGAGGCCGCGACCCGCGACCGGTCGGACCACACGATCACCGCCTATCGCGGCGATCTTTTGGCCTTTCTGGCCTTTCTGGGCGGCCATCACGGGCAGCCCGCCACGCCGAAATCGCTGGCCGGGCTGCGCCAGACCGACATGCGGGCATTCGCCGCCGCCGAACGCGCGCGCGGCCTGGGCGCGCGGTCGCTGGCGCGCAGGCAATCGGCGGTGCGCAGCTTCCTGCGCTGGATGTCGGACCGCGAGGGCTATGACCTGTCCGCGGCGCTGTCCACCCGCAGCCCGAAATACACCCGGTCCCTGCCCCGCCCGCTGACGCCCGACCAGGCCCGCGAAACGCTGGATATGATCGCCGTGCAGCATGACACGCCCTGGGTCGCGGCGCGCGATCTGGCGGTGACGACGCTGCTCTGGGGCTGCGGGCTGCGCATCTCCGAGGCCTTGAACCTGAACGGCGCCGACTGGCCGTTCCGCGACAGCCTTCTCATCACCGGCAAGGGCGGACGCCAGCGCCATGTCCCCGTTCTGCCCGTCGCCCGGCAGGCCGTGGCCGATTACCTGCGCCAGTGCCCCTGGCCGCTGGTTCCCGACGGGCCGCTGTTCCGGGGCGTGCGGGGCGGGCGGCTGCTGACCTCGGTCATGGACGCGACGATGCAAAAGGCCCGGGCGGCGCTTGGCCTGCCGCCCACCGCCACGCCGCACGCGCTGCGCCATTCCTTTGCCACGCATCTGCTGGCCGCAGGCGGCGACCTGCGCACCATCCAGGAGCTTCTGGGCCATGCGAGCCTGTCCACAACGCAGGTGTACACCGGCGTCGACGACGCGCATCTGATGGCGGTCTACCAGGCGGCGCATCCGCGGGGATAAGCTCTCTGGACGGCGCCCCGGCAATGCCGCAGGATTGCCGCAAGGCCCTGTTTCCCAAAGGTGATCATGCTTTCCCACCGCAGGCGGTTCATCGCCGCCATGGCCGCCGCCGCCCTGGCCCGCCCGGGCCATGCCGACCCGGCCCGCGTCGAATACATCCCCTATCCGCCAGGCGTTCCGCGCGTCGGCGCCGATCCCGCCTATGCGGAACCCGCCGGGATCGGCGACACGCTGTTTCTGGATCACGGCGGGCAGAGGCGGCAGGTCCGCGTTTACGTGCCGCAGGGCGACAGCGGCCCGCGCCGGTCGATCCTGCTGCTGCACGGCGCCGGGCGGACGGGCCGGTCGATGCTGGACATGTGGCGGGCCGCGGCGGACCGCGGCAACGTGGTGCTGATCGCGCCGGATGCCCTGGGCCAGGGCTGGTCGCCCGAAACCGATCCGCCGGACCTGCTGATCGCCGCGCTGAACGCCGCCGCCGGGCGCGCGGATCTTGCGCCGGACGGGGTGGCGATGTTCGGCCATTCCTCGGGCGGGATGCTGGCGCAGCTTTATGCCAACCGTTTGCCGGGGCCGTGGCGCTCGGTCGCGACCCATGGCGCGGCCCTGCCCGCCGATGCGGTTCGGGCCCCCGCCGCCGCATCCGTGCCGATGCGCCTTTACGTCGGCGCGGGCGATCACCTGTTCCCGCCCGCCCGGGCCCGCGCCACGACCGAGGCCCTGGCCGCCGCAGGCCACCCCGCCGACATGATCGCAATCGCCGGCCACACCCATTGGTATTACGCGATCGGTCCCTGGCTGGCGGAGGACTGCCTGGACTGGATGGCGGGCCACGGCCTTGGCTGACCGGACGCCGAACCACGCCGCGCCCTGCGGCGTTTGGTCTGCCTGATCAGAAGGATGTCACCATGACCACACATGCGATCTTCAACCGCCCCCTGGACGGCCCCGTTCCGCAGGGCCTGGACCAGGCGATCTTCGGGATGGGCTGCTATTGGGGCGTCGAGCGGCTGTTCTGGGAACAGAACGGCATCTGGCTGACCCAGGTGGGCTTTGCGGGCGGCACGGTGGAAAACCCCACCTATGACCAGGTGAAGACCGGCACCACCGGCCATGCCGAGGTCGTGCGCGTCGTTTATGACAGCTCCAAGATCAGCTATGACCATCTGCTGCAACTGTTCTGGGAAAACCACGATCCGACCCAGGGCGACCGGCAGGGAAACGACGTGGGCAGCCAGTATCGCAGCCTGATCATGACCTTCACCGACAGCCAGCAGGCGGCGGCCGAGGCCTCGAGGATCGACTATGACAACCGCCTGGCGGTGGCGGGCTTCGGCAAGATCACCACGCAGATCATCGGCCCCGGCCCGTTCTGGCCCGCGCACGAGGCGCACCAGCAGTATCTGCACAAGAACCCCGACGGTTATTGCGGCCTGAAGGGCACCGGGGTAGAGGCTTCCCTGCCCAACCCGGATCCGATCTGATGACCACCTATTCCGCCCTGACCCATGTCCAAGGCCGCCAGGCCGCCGAAGCCCTGGCCGAGGCCTGCGAGGATCTGGATCCCGAACCCGTGGGCTGCGGCGTCTTCGAGATCGAAGACGGGTCGAACCGCTGGGAAGTGGGCGTCTACTTCACCGAGACGCCCGACGACATCGCCCTGGCCCTTCTGGCCGCCGCCCATGGCGCCAATCCCTTCGCGATCTCGCAGGTGCCGGATGTCGATTGGGTCGCCCATGTGAAGCGCGAACTGACGCCCGTGCGCGCGGGCCGGTTCTACGTTCACGGCAGCCACGATGCGGACACCGTTCCCGAGGGGGTCGAGGCGCTGTGCATCGAGGCCGCGATGGCCTTCGGCACCGGCCATCACAACACCACAAAGGGCTGCCTGGAAGCCCTGGACCGGCTGGCGATCCAGGGCTTCCGGCCGCAGCGCGTCGTCGACATCGGCTGCGGCACCGCCGTTCTGGCGATGGCGGCGGCACGCCTGTGGCCGGTCACGGTGCTGGCCAGCGACATCGACGCGGTTGCCGTAGACACGGCGGCGGCCAACGTTATCGCCAACGGGCTGGACGGTCGCGTCATCTGCATCGAGGCCGCGGGCTTTGCCCACCAGATGCTGGAGGACAACGCCCCTTACGACCTGGTGCTGGCCAACATCCTCAAGCAGCCGCTGATCGACCTGGCGCCGCAGATGGGGGCGATGGTCGCGCCGGGGGGGCGGATCATCCTGTCGGGGATCCTGACCACCCAGGCGGACGAGGTGATCGGGGTTTATCGCGACGCGGGCTTCGCGCTGGACCGGCGCGACGATCTGGCGGATTGGTCTGCCCTGACGATGGCGCGGACCGCGTGACGCCATACCGGCCTTGAAAACGCGCCTGCCTTTTGCTATCTAGGGCAGGCAAGCGTCTTTCTTTCGGCCTTCTGTCTCCTTTCGGCTTCAGATGTTCCTTCGACGACACTAAGCCGGGCCATCGCATGTCGCGGATGGCATATACATGACAGGAGTACATCACGATGGCCAATGGCACCGTGAAATGGTTCAACGCCACCAAAGGCTTCGGCTTCATTCAGCCCGAGCATGGCTCGAAGGACATCTTCCTTCACATCTCCGCTCTCGAGCGCGCCGGCATCCGCGACATCCGCGACGGCCAGGCGATCACCTTTGATGTCGAGAAAGGCCGCGACGGCCGCGAATCGGCGACCAACGTCGCGCTGGCCTGAACTGCCCTTGCGCGCTTCTGGGCGGCGGCGCTTGCCTCGCCGCCCATTCCGATCGCCGGACGCCCCGATCACCGGATGATCCGGGCGCGGGATCGGATGATTTCATGAAAGAACAGTTTTGATCGAAGTAAACTGGGGAAACCCCCTGTCGTTCGTCCTGCCGGACGGCGACGTGAAGACCTTCACCACCATCGAGACGGCCGCCTATTGGCTGCGACGCAGATGGCCGGTGGATGACGCGCCCCGCGCCCGTGCCGCGCGGATGCTGGATGCCGCCGCCCATTGCATGATTCCCGTCGGAACGGCACGCGCGGCCTTCGAGGACGCGGCCCAGACAGCCGGCTTCACATCCGTCCACAAGCACTGACAACAAGAAAAAACCCCCTCTGCATCCGCATTGGGGGTTCGTTCGTCTTGGATCGGGATGGCTATGGCTTAGAAGCCGCGCGCAATCCGCTCGATGTCGCCGCGGCACAGACCGATATCGTCCAGCTCGCGATCCGACAGGCGGCTCAGTTCCCGACGGGTCACGCGGGCATCGTTCCACGCGCTCAGCATCGAGAAAAAGTTCGCAACGACACTGCCAACGCCACCAGCAGCATAACCGCGGTTCAGTTCCATCGTCGACATTTTCATCACCTGTTCCAGAAGTGCCCGACCATCGGGCAATCGCTTCATGCAACAGGATATAGATCGGGCAGATCGGAAAGAGTAGCCGCAGGCCCGGCAATGCCGCTATGCAGCAAATGCAGATTTCCCAATGGTAAAAAGCGGCAGCGCGTCGCTTTTCGGCCCTCGAATGCCGCATTGCGGCATTCGTTTATCGCCAATCCCCCAAGGCTGCCTGCCACAGCGCAAGTGCCGCAACGGCAGCCGTGTCGGCGCGCAGGAGCCGCGGCCCCAGGCTGATGCGACTCACGAAGGGCAAGGCAGACAGGCGGGCGCGCTCGGCGTCCGAAAAGCCCCCCTCGGGTCCGATCAGGATCGCCCAAGGGCCGCGCGGCAGGCCCGCCAGCGTGTCCGCCGGTCCCGCCATCGCCTCGTCGGCCCACAGGATCTGGCGCGCGGCGTCCCAGCCGTCCAGCAGGCGCGACAAGGGAACCAGATCGGCCACCGGGGGCACAAAGGTGCCGCCGCATTGCTCCGCCGCCTCGACGGCATGGGCTTGCAGGCGGTCCTGGCGGATGCGCTCGGCATTGGTGTGGTCGGTCTGCACCGGCAGGATGCGCGCGGCCCCCATCTCGGCCGCCTTTTCGACGATGAAGTCGGTGCGCGCTTTCTTGATGGGCGCGAAGACCAGCCACAGGTCGGGCGGATCGCGCTGCGGGGCGGTCTGCGCCAGCACTTCCAGTGCGCCGGAGCGTTTCCCCGCCTGGACCAGCCGGGCGGACCAGGCGCCGTCGCGCCCGTTGAAGACCTCGATCACCGCGCCGGGCGTCAGGCGCATCACGCCGCCCAGGTAATGCGCCTGATCCCCGTCAAGCGGGACGGGTTGTCCCGCGGCCAGCGGGTGATCTATGAACAGCCTGATCCTTGCCATGGGGCCAGACGCTATGCAAAGCCGGACGGAAAGACCAGACGCCGTCGTCGACGCGCCGAAGGGCAACTGGGTGGACACCCTGGCCCCCCCGGCCTGGAGGCCATGGCTGCGCCTGTCCCGCGCCGACCGGCCGATCGGGACGTGGCTTTTGCTGCTGCCCTGCTGGTGGGGGATCGGGCTGGCGATGATGGCGGACGCGCCCCGCTGGGCGGACCTGTGGATCGCCGTGGCCTGCGCCCTGGGCGCGCTGGTGATGCGCGGGGCGGGCTGCACCTGGAACGACATCACCGACCGCGACATCGACGGCCAGGTGGCGCGCACCCGGTCGCGCCCCCTGCCCTCGGGGCAGGTGACGCTGCGCGGAGCCTATGGCTGGCTGGCGGCGCAATGCCTGGTCGGCTTCGCGATCCTGCTGACGCTGGACCGGGCGGCGATCTGGATGGGCGTGGCCTCGCTGGCGCTGGTCGCGATCTATCCCTTTGCCAAGCGGTTCACCTGGTGGCCGCAGGTCTTTCTGGGCCTGGCCTTCAACTGGGGCGTGATGCTGGCCTATGCCGCGCATATGGGGCGGCTTGACGCGGCGCCGGTGGTGGCCTGGGCGGCGGGAATCAGCTGGACGATCTTCTACGACACCATCTATGCCCATCAGGATGTCGAGGACGACGCCCTGATCGGCGTGAAATCCACCGCCCGCCTGTTCGGGAAAAACAGCCCGCGCATCCTGGCGGGCTTTGCGGCGCTGACCGTTTTGCTGCTGGCCGTGGCCACCTTCCTGACGGGTCGCAATCTGTTGATGGGCTATGCGGGCCTTGCCGGTTTCGCGGCGCATCTGGGCTGGCAGCTGCGGAATTTCCAGCCGGAACAGGGTTCTGTCTGCCTGCGGCTGTTCCGGTCGAACCGCGACGCGGGGCTGATCCTTGCGCTGTTTCTTGCCCTGGCCGGACTCGTCTGATTGCGCGGACCCCGGCCCGCCGCTAGATCGGGGGTCCAAGGAAACAGCCGGAGGTCATGGCTCATGCCCCGCAGGCGGCTTGCCTCGTCCATCGCCACGCTTGTTGTTCTGTCCGCCGCGGGCGGGCTGTGCTGGCTGGGCGCCGGCACCGCCGCCGGCTTTATCGAGCAGCGGTCGCGCCAGGACGTGGAACAGGCGCTGCAAGCCTCGGGGCAGGACTGGGTGGGGGTGGCGACCGACGGCTTGCAGGTCCGCCTGACCGGCACCGCGCCGACCGAGCTGGACCGTTTCCGGGCCGTGACCCAGGCGGGCGGCGTGGTCGATCCGTCCAGGGTGGTGGACGCGATGACCGTGGCCTCGGCCGAGGCGATGACGCCCCCCGACTTCAAGGTGGAACTGCTGCGCAACGACCAGGGCATTTCGCTGATCGGGCTGGTTCCGGCCTCGACCGACCGCGCGGGCCTGGTGCGCGCCTTGCGGGCCGAAACCGCCGCGCCCCAGGTGACAGACCTTCTGGAAACCGCCGACTATGCCGTTCCGGGGGGGTGGGACGCGGCCATCCGCTATGGGCGGCAGGCCGCGCAGATGGCGGCCCGCGCCAAGATCTCGGTCCAGCCGGGGCGCGTCACGATCTCGGCCGTCGCCGACAGCCGCGACGAAAAGGTCCGGCTCGAGGCCGCGCTGCGCCGGGGCCTGCCCGCGGGGGTCGAGCTTGTCACCGACATCTCGGCCCCGCGCCCGGTCATCGCGCCCTTCACGCTGCGCTTCGTGATCGACAAGAACGGCGCGCGCTTCGAATCCTGCGCCACCGACACCGAGGAAGGCCGCGATCGGATCGTGGACGCCGCCGTGAAGGCGGGGGCGGCGGACGTTCCCGCCTGCACGCTGGGGCTTGGCGCGCCCTCGCCCGATTGGGCGGACGCCGCCGCCGCCGCCATCGGAACGGTGGCCGCCCTGGGCCAGGGCGCGGTGACGCTGTCGGATGCCGATGTGTCGCTGGTGGCGCCGCCCGGGGTGGACAAGGCGGCCTTCGACAGCGCCGTGGCCGGGCTGCGGCGCGCCCTGCCGCCGGTGTTCTCGCTGCAATCGGACCTGGAAACCGCCTCGGACGCGGCTTCGCAAGGACCTGCCGAATTCACCGCCACCTTGTCCGACACGCAGGTTCTGAACATGGCGGGCCGGATCAGCGACGACCGGATGCGGGAAACGGTGGACAGCGTCGCCCGCGCGCACTTTCCCGCCGTGGAGGGCAGCCTGGCGAACGACCCCTCGGTCCCGGGCGGCTGGACGGTGCGCGTCATCGGCGCGCTGGAGGCGCTGGACAGCCTGCATTCGGGCAGCGTCCGGGTCACGCCCGACCTGATCAGGCTTTCCGGCACGTCGGGCGATCCCGCCGCCCCCGAGGCCGCCGCCGCGCGCCTGGCCGAACGGCTGGGGCCGGGCGCCGCCTATGAACTGGCGATCCGCTATGACCGGCGGCTGGACCCGGCATTGGATCTGCCCGACGGTTCCGAATGCGTCCGCCAGTTGAACATCGTCATGTCCGAATCCGAGATCGGCTTCGAGCCGTCCAAGGCCGCCATCGCGGGCGACCCAGCCCCCACGCTGGAGCGGCTGTCCGCCATCATGGCCGAATGCGCCGATTTCCAGATCGAGGCCGGGGGGCACACCGATTCGCAGGGTTCGGAGGGCTTCAACGCCGACCTGTCGCGCGGCCGGGCGCAAGCCCTGCTGGCCGCCATGGCGGGCGCAGGCATCGACGTGGCCAACCTGACCGCGCGCGGTTACGGCGAAAGCCAGCCGATCGCCGCCAACGACACCGAGGAAGGGCGCGAGGAAAACCGCCGGATCGAGTTCCGGCTGCTGTCGGACTTTCCGGTCCGCAGCGCGCCCCTGCCCGCGCCGGTCACGTTGTCGGGCGTCACCGCCGAACCCGTGCCCCCCGACCTGCCCGCGGACCAGCCTGCCGGAGATCTGATCGGCCCCGTGCAGCCGGACAAGCCCGCGCCGCAGACGCGCGTCTTCGGCCCCGCCATGCCGCAGGCCGGCATCGGGCCGGTGGCCCCCGCCACCGTGGGCGCCAGCGAGGTCTTCCAGACGCTGGACGAGCGCGAGGAAAACCTTAGGCTTCCCGTCCAGACGCCGACCCCGGACACGCCGCGCCCTTCGCCCCGGCCGGACGACGAACCCGCCCCCTGATCGCAAGCTGGACCCGCATGGATCGCACCGAATTCATCACCGCCACCGCGCTTGTCCTGTTCGGCGCCTTTGTGCTGGGCTGGTTCGCCTGCTGGCTGATCGGGCGCCTGACCCGCCCCACCCATGCCGATCTGGACGATCTGGAACGGAAGCTGCACGACACGGAACGCGAACGCGACAAGGCCGTCACCCTGCTCAAGGACCGCGACAGCCGCCTGACGACGACCCAGGCGGAACTGGAAACCGCCATGAGCGGGTTGCGCGAAAGCCGCGCCGAGATCGAGGAGCTGCGCGACTACATCGAGCGCAAGCTGTCGCGGCGCTAGGCGATCAGGCGTCTCGATCCGAACCGTCCCTTGCCGGATCGGCAAGGGTTTCGGCCAGCAGGGCCGTCACCGCGCCCTGGACCGCATGGGCGCCCCAGCGTTCGACGGCCTTGCGCGGGCCTGCCTCGATCTCGCCTTCGGTGATGCCGAGGATCGGCGCCACGATGCCGATATTGACCGCGTAAAGCGCGGTTCCGTACAGCACCCCGCGCGACAGCGCGTCCATCCGCGGCGTGGCTTGCCGCAGCTTTTCGTAAGCGGCGCCGAACGCCGCCGAGGCGGCAAGATGGTTGACGAATTCGACAATGCCGGTGCCGGTGTCGCCGATCGCCGCGCGCGATCCGGTGGTCCGGTCGATCCAGTCCACCGCGTCGCGATCCAGCGTCTTGCCCAGCACGCCGCTTCGCCGCCCCGCCTGCATCAGCGCCGCTGTCGCCACGCCCGCCGCAAGCCCCCCGACGATCGCCGCCATTGTCCGGTCCATGTCAGCCCTCTGTCCGAAAGAAAGGCAACGCGAGGCAAGGTCACCCGTTCCGCCCTTTAGGCCACCTCCGCGAACACCTTGCGCAGCGCCCGTTCCAGCTTGTCGAAGATCTCGTCCATCTGCGCCTCGGTCAGAACGAAGGGCGGGCACAGAACGATGGACTGGCCCAGGGGGCGGCAGATCAGCCCCAGGTCGGTGCAGGCGTTGGCGATGCGTTCGCTGACCGACAGGCTGCCGTCGAAGGGCGTCCTGGTCGCCTTGTCGCGCACGGCCTCCAAGGCCCACATGAAGCCCACCCCGCGCAGTTCGCCGATATGCTCGCTGCGCTCCATGATCGCGCGCAGGCCCTCTTCCAGCCGGGGAGCCAGGCGTTTCACGTTGTCCGCAAGCCCCTCGTTCATCACCACGTCGATGGCCTTCAGCGCGATGGCGCAGCCGACCGGATGGCCCGAGGCGGTGAAGCCATGCGGGAATTCCTCGATCTTCTCGACGGCCGCCTGAACGCGATCGGCAAGATCGCCGCCCAGAATCACCGCCCCCATCGGAAACAGCCCGGCGGTCAGGTTCTTGGAACTGATGATCGCGTCGGGCATGAAGCCGTAGGTCTGGCAGCCCCAGGTGTTGCCGGTACGCCCGAAGCCCGTGATCACCTCGTCCGCGATCATCGGGATGCCGTATTTCCGCAGGATCGGCAGCACCGCCTGGAAATAGCCCTTGGACGGCGGGATCACGCCCCCCGCCCCCTGCACGGGTTCGGCAAAAAAGCCCGCGATGGTGTCGGGGCCCTCGCGCCGGATCGTGTCCTCCAGCTCGCGCACAAGGCGGGCGGTGAACTGCTCCTCGGTCTCGCCCGCCTCGCCATAGCGCCAGAAATGCGGGCAGGTCAGGTGGATGAAGCCGGGCAGCGGCAGGCCGAAGACCTCGTTGTAAGGCTTGCCGGTCATCGAGGCCGACACAACGGTCACGCCGTGATAGGCGTTCCAGCGGGTCAGGATCTTGCGGCGCTGCGGATTGCCCTCGCTGGCATGCAGGAACCACAGCATCTTGACCATGGTGTCGTTCGCCTCGGACCCGGAATTGGTGTAGAACACCTTGCCCCGCTCGAACGGAGACACCTCGACCAGCTTTTCGGACAGCATCACGGTCTGGTCGGACAGCCGCCCGAAAAAGGCGTGGTATCCCGGAAAGCGGTCGTACTGGGCCTTGGCGGCCTCGGCCAGGCCCTTGTGGTCAAAGCCCGCGACCATGTTCCACAGGCCGGAATTCGCATCCAGATAACGGCGGCCGTTCACGTCGACGACATAGGGTCCTTCGCCATGGGTCAGCACCACGGCGCCCCGGCTCGCGACGCTGGGCAGGTCCGTGAAGCCGTAAAGCGAGTATTCGTCGGCGCGGGCTTCCCAGCTTTGCGGTTTGGTCATGGTGGCCTCCATCGGGTTTGCCCGCAGGCTAGCCGGGCGAATGGGGGCGTTCAAGAACGGCGCAGGCCGATCAGATCCAGTTCCGCCTCGATCCCGGCCAGCGGAACGCCGCGCATCTCGGCCACCAGCGAATCGAACCGCTCGCGCAGCGCGGCCTTTTCCGCGCCCCGGCAGTCGTTCCAGGGGCGGCCTTGCAGGGCCATCGCCAGCACGTAATAGCCGATGAAATGCGGCCGCTCGCCCGCGGCCAGCAGGGCGCGATAAGCCTCGTGAGCGCCGATCCGGCGCAGGGCGGCGGCATCGGGCACCCCCGCCGCGATCAGCGCCCGGGCCGTCGCCGGACCGATGTTGGTGATCCCCGTCAGGTCGCTGTCCATGGCCCGCTTTCCATTTCGCCGTGTTTGCTGTATCAGCACGCGATCTCCAAGGACAGCACGGCATGACCGACCAAGCCAATCCCCCGGCAGTGAAAAAACTGTTCATCAAGACCTATGGCTGCCAGATGAACGTTTACGACAGCCAGCGCATGGCCGAAGCCATGGGCGCGGAAGGCTATGTCCTGACCGAGGATCAGTCTGACGCCGACATGGTGCTGCTGAACACCTGCCACATCCGCGAGAAAGCCGCCGAGAAGCTTTATTCCGACCTGGGGCGCCTCAAGCCGCTCAAGGCGGAAAAGCCCGGCCTGAAGATCGGCGTGGCGGGCTGCGTGGCCCAGGCCGAGGGCGAGGAGATCGTGCGCCGGATGCCCCTGGTCGATCTGGTGGTGGGTCCGCAGACCTACCACCGCCTGCCCGCCATGGTGCGCGGCGAGGCTCCGGCGATCAACACCGACTTCCCCGAAGAAGACAAGTTCGACCACCTGCCCCAACGCCGCGCCACCCGCCGCGCGCCCGCCGCCTTCCTGACCGTGCAGGAGGGCTGCGACAAGTTCTGCGCCTTTTGCGTGGTCCCCTATACGCGGGGCGCCGAGGTCAGCCGCCCCGTGGACCGCATCCTGCGCGAGGCGCGCGACCTGGTGGACCGGGGCGTGCGGGAAATCACCTTGCTGGGCCAGAACGTGAACGGCTGGCACGGCGCGGGGTCGGACGGCGAATGGGGTTTCGGCCGCCTGATCCGCGCCCTGGGCGAAATCGAGGGGCTGGAGCGCATCCGCTATACCACCAGCCACCCCAACGATATGGCCGACGACCTGATCGCGGCGCACCGGGACGTTCCGCAGCTGATGCCCTATCTGCACCTGCCGGTTCAGTCGGGCAGCGACCGGGTCCTGCGGGCCATGAACCGCAAGCACACGGCGGCGCAGTATCTGCGCCTGATCGACCGCATCCGCGAGGCGCGGCCCGACATCATGCTGACCAGCGACTTCATCGTGGGCTTCCCGGGCGAGACGGATCAGGACCACCAGGACACCCTGCGCCTGGTGGCCGCCGTGGGCTTCGGCACCGCCTTCAGCTTCAAGTATTCCCCCCGTCCCGGCACCCCCGCCTTTGACCGCCCCGAGGTGGACGGCGACGTGGCCGACCAGCGGTTGCAGGAATTGCAGGCGCTGCTGACGAAACAGCAGAAGGCCGCGCAGGAGGGCATGGTCGGGCGCACCCTGGGCGTGCTGTTCGAGAAACCGGGCCGTCAGGCGGGGCAGATGATCGGCAAGTCGGATTACCTCCATTCGGTTTTCGTTGATGCCCCCCAGGCCCGGGTCGGCGATCTGGTGCCCGTGCGGATCGTGGAAAGCGCCAGCAATTCGTTGCGGGGGGAGTTGGCGGGATAAGATCTTGCCGCGCCAGCCAGCGTGACAGATCGTGCGGTAGCGCACCATCGCGGCACGACCCCAGCACGACCCCGGCATGAAAAAGATGAAACGCCCGAAACGCGTGCCCGAAATGCCCACGGCGGTCTATCGTCCCCTGAAGCATGGAGGGACAATGCCGCAAGCCGCACCGGATCAACGCCCCATGACACCGCGGGAATGGGCCATGTTGCTGGCCCTTGCCGCTGTCTGGGGAGGATCGTTTTTCTTCAATGGCATCGCTATTCGGGAGCTGCCGGTCTTCACGGTGGTTGTCGCCCGCGTGACGCTGGCCGCGATCATCCTGCTTTCCTTACTGCGCCTGCGCGGTGAACGGATGCCGCTTGGCCGGCGGGCATGGGCGGCATTCTTTGCAATGGGCCTGCTCAACAACGTCATTCCGTTTTCGCTGATTGTCTGGGGACAGCAGCATATCGCCTCGGGACTGGCTTCGATCCTGAACGCTTCGACGCCGCTGTTCACCGTCATTTTCGCCCACATCCTGACCAGCGACGAACGCCTGACTGGCGGCAAGCTGGCCGGTGTTCTGATCGGCTTTGCTGGGGTCGCCGCGATGATCGGCACGGATGCGCTGAGAGATCTGGGTGCGCATGTTGTCGCGCAGTTCATGTGCCTTGCCGGTGCCATGTCCTATGCCTTTGCGGGCATTTACGGACGCAGGTTCAGGGCCATGGGGATCGGCCCGATGAGCACCGCCACCGGGCAGGTCGTTGCTTCCAGCATGATCCTGCTGCCCCTGGTGGCGGTTGTTGACCGGCCTTGGACGCTCCCGCCGCCCAGCCTATCCGCGATCGGCGCGCTGATCGGCGTGGCCGCGATCTCGACCGCTCTGGCCTATGTGCTTTATTTTCGGATTCTCGCTACGGCGGGAGCGACAAATCTGCTGCTGGTGACGTTCCTGATCCCGGTCAGCGCCATCCTCCTGGGCACACTTTTCTTGGGCGAGACGCTCCTCCCGCGGCATTTTGCGGGCATGGCCCTGATCGGCGCCGGTCTGGCGGCCATCGACGGCCGACCTTGGCGGGCCATTCGCAATAAAGCTTTCCATAGGAAAGAGTTGAGCGACAGGCAACGATAACCTGGGACGGCGCGCCATCGAGGTTTGCAAGCCGTGGCGGCATTCGGTTCTTGGGTATCTGTAGGCGGCACGGTAAGTGTGACGACTGCCCGCCTCGGGCTTGAAGCGACATCACGTTGATTCTAGATCGTTGAGGCGTTTTGTCGACGACAGGCTGCCCCAAATCCACCCTCCCTCCCGGAACCGCCCTCCACCCTCGCGGTTAAGGGTGACGGCATCACGCGAGGAGGACAGGATGGACGACAACCGGGTCTGGAACTTCGAGGAAGGTCTCTGGCACGCCTCGGACGAACGCTATCACGAACGCGTCGATCCCGAATGCGTCATGGCGCTGAGCCACGCCCCCCACCTGTTCGCGGGCCAGGCCGCCATCGAAGCCGTCAGCGGCACGCCCGAATGGGACGAGGTGACGTTTTCCGACCAGACCATCTCGCGGCCCGAGGAAGGGATGATCGTGATCGGCTATCTTGTCACGGCAACCAAGGGCGATACGCGCTTCCAGGCGGCCTGCACCTCGGTTTATCGGCGCCGCGGCCACGAAAACTGGACGGTGGTGCAGCACGCCCAGGTGGCGCTGCCAATGAACGACGGCTGAGGCAGCGGCCGCGCGGGAAAAAAGGCGGCCGGCCCCCGGGAACGCGCGAACATGCGGGGACCGGCCTCTTTCGCACCGATGGGATGATGCGAAAGGTCGTGACGCCTGGCACCCGATCTGCGCGGGGCCGGGCGTTATGATGAAGACCGGCCCCCAGGAACGCGCGAACAGGACAGGGGCCGGTCTCTTTCGCCATTGACGACGGCAAGGGCGAAAGCTCGGGGTGCGCGGTCTGGCCGGGGGGATTATTCCCCGCCGCCCAGACCGTGGACATAGGTCGCCACGGCGCGGATCTCGGCCTCGGACAGGCGCTTGCTCCACGAGGGCATGACGCCGTAAGGGCCTTCGCTGACGATCCGGGTCAGCGTCTCGTGGTCGTCGCCGTAAAGCCAGACGGCATCGGCCAGGTTGGGCGCGCCTTGCGCGCGGTCCCCGGTGCCATCCTCCATGTGGCAGGCGGAACAGTTGTCGGCATAAACGGGGGCGCCCGCCGCAGCCTTTTCGGGGTCATGCGGCCGGTCGGACAGCGACAGCACGTGGTTCACCACCTGGTCGATCTGCGCGCGGTCTAGGATCCCGTCGGTGCCGAAATGCGGCATTTCGGAATAGCGGGTGTCGGCGTCCTGCGGGTCGCGGATGCCGTGTTGCAGGGTCAGGTGGATGTCCTCCAGCGTGCCGCCCCACAGCCAGTCGTTGTCCAGAAGGTTCGGATAACCCCGCGCCCCGCCCGCGCCCGAGCCGTGGCACTGCGCGCACCAGGTGCGGAACACCGCGCCGCCCGCGTTGGCGGCATAGTTCACCAGTTCGGGGTCGTCGGGGATGGCGGCCAGATCGACCTCGGCCAGACGGGTCTGGATGGCGGCGTTGGCCTGGTCGAACCGCTCGATCTCGGCCGCGACCTCCTGGCGGTAGTCGGTGCCCAGAAGGCCGTCGGTGGCGCGATCGACCAGCGGGATCGCCGGATAGGCGATCACATAGCCCACCGCCCAGACAATGGTGGCGTAAAAGGTCCACAGCCACCAGCGCGGCATCGGGTTGTCGTATTCGGTGATCCCGTCCCATTGGTGGCCGGTGGACCCCACCTCTTGCACCAGGCCCTTGCGGGTCTGCTTGCGCATCCGGGGCGCGGCCGGCTGGTCGGGGTTGGGGCGTTCGGGGATGGCGCCCATGACCTTGGCGGCATGTTCGCTGTCGGCCGCATGGCGCCGGACCGAGACCCGGTTGTCGGGATTGGCGGGGTCGACATGCGGATCGACCGGCTTGTCCTTGTCGTTGTCGGCCATCACCGGCCCTCCTTCTCGTCCGCATCGGCGGGTCGGTTCTCGTGCCGGAAGATGCTTTCGGCGGCGTCCTTCTGGGCCTTTCGGGCGCCGGGGCGGAACACGAAGGCGATCACGCCCACGAAGAACAGCACCAGCAGCAGCAGCGCCCAACTGTCGGCAAGCCCGCGCAGGAAGCTGTAGGTTTCCATGCCCCCTCCTTACCGCGCGGCGTCCGGTTCGAAGGTCGAGAAATCGACCATCGTGCCCAGCACTTGCAGATAGGCGATCAGCGCGTCCATTTCCGTCAGCTGCGGCTGACGGTCGAAGTTGCGCTGCTGCGCGCCCGGATAGCGTTCCTGCAACCCTTCGGCATCGGCGTTGGGATCGGCCTGGGCGCGGAAATCCTCGACCGCGGCGGCGATCATCTCCTCGGAATAGGGCACGCCCACCAGGGCATCGGTTTCCACGCGCTCGGTGATGTAGTCCGGGCCGATGATCCGGTCCATCAGGTGCCCATATTGCGGCATGATGGATTCCGGCACCACCGATTGCGGATCGCGCAGGTGGTCCAGGTGCCATTCGTCCGAATAGCGCCCGCCCACGCGGGCCAGATCCGGCCCGGTGCGTTTCGACCCCCATTGGAACGGATGGTCGTACATTGATTCTGCCGCCAGCGAGTAATGGCCGTAACGCTCGACCTCGTCGCGCATCGGGCGGATCATCTGGCTGTGGCAGACATAGCAGCCCTCGCGGATATAAACGTCGCGGCCGGTCAGCTCCAGCGGGGTGTAGGGGCGGACCCCTTCCACCTTCTCGATGGTGTTTTCCAGATAGAACAGGGGCGTGATCTGCACCAGGCCGCCGATGGTCACGACGATAAAGGAAAAGATCAGCAGAAGCGTCGCGTTCTTTTCAAGGATCTTGTGCTTTTCAAGGATTTGCATGGCTCGCATTCCCTTATTCGGCCGGCACGGCGATGGCCGTCGAATGGGCTTTGGGCTGGCGGGCCACAGTGGCCCAAAGGTTGTAGGCCATGATGATCCCGCCGGCGAGGTAGAGAACCCCGCCCAGGGCGCGCACCACGTTCATCGCGAACTTGGCCTGCACGGCGTCGGCGAAGGCGTTGACCAGGAAGCCCTGGCTGTCCACTTCGCGCCACATCAGGCCTTCCATGATGCCCGACACCCACATGGACGCGGCGTAGAGCACCAGGCCGATGGTCGCCAGCCAGAAGTGCCAGGAGACCAGCGACAGGCTGTAGAGGCGCTCGCGTCCCCACAGGCGCGGCGTCAGGTAGTAAAGCGCGCCAAAGGTGATCATGCCGTTCCAGCCCAGCGCGCCGGAATGGACGTGGCCGATGGTCCAATCGGTATAGTGCGACAGGCTGTTCACGGCCTTGATCGACATCATCGGGCCTTCGAAGGTCGCCATGCCGTAGAAGCCGACGGCCACCACCATCATGCGCAGGATCGGGTCGGTGCGCAGCTTGTCCCAGGCCCCCGACAGGGTCATCAGGCCGTTGATCATGCCGCCCCACGAAGGCATCCACAGCATGATGGAAAACACCATCCCCAGCGTCGAGGCCCAGTCGGGCAGCGCGGTATAGTGCAGGTGGTGCGGACCGGCCCAGATATACAGGAAGATCAGCGCCCAGAAGTGGATGATCGACAGCTTGTAGGAATAGACGGGGCGCTCGGCCTGCTTGGGGATGAAGTAGTACATCATGCCCAGGAAGCCCGCGGTCAGAAAGAAGCCCACGGCGTTGTGGCCGTACCACCACTGCACCATCGCGTCCTGCACGCCCGAGAACACCTGGACCGACTTCGATCCGAAGATGCTGACCGGCACCGACAGGTTGTTGACGATGTGCAGCATCGCGATGGTCACGATGAAGGCCAGATAGAACCAGTTGGCGACGTAGATGTGGGGTTCCTTGCGCTTGATCACGGTGCCCAGGAACACGGCCAGATAGGCCACCCAGACCACCGTCAGCCACCAGTCCACGTACCATTCGGGTTCGGCGTATTCCTTGGACTGCGTGGCGCCCGCGATGTATCCGGTCGCGGCCAGCACGATGAACAGGTTGTAGCCCCAGAACACGAACCACGCGAGGTTCCCGCCCCACAGCCGCGCGGCCGAGGTGCGCTGCACCACATAGAACGAGGTCGCGATCAACGCGTTGCCCCCGAAGGCGAAGATCACCGCGCTGGTGTGCAGCGGGCGCAGCTTGCTGAAGTTGGTGTAGCCTTGGGTCAGTTCCGACAGGTTCAGCGACGGAAAGGCCAGCTGAAAGGCAATAACCACGCCCACCAGAAAGCCCACCACGCCCCAGAAGGCGGTGGCCGCCACCCCGAAGCGGACGACATCGTCCATGTACTGGCTGGTATCGGCCGCGCGCACCGGCTCGTCCATCCGGCGCAGGGTCCAGACGAACATCCCCGCCGCCACCAGCATGACAACCAGGGCGTTGACCATATAGGCCGGATCGCGCGCGAGATTGGCGGCGATCGCGGCTGCCAGGGCAATGACCCCCAGCAGGATCGGCTTCACGTAATTCCACATGGCATATACCCGCGTTCCTTCGTCGAAAGGGGCCGGACAGCGCGAATCGCCGCCAAGGATGGCCTTCTTGTCGGAACCGGGCATAAGGTTCCCGGGCACGCGGAACCTTGATCTGCGTCAAATCCGGGGGTTTGATTCCGATCAAGGCCGCAGGGCGGCAAGAACGCCATCCTGCCCCCGACCTGACCAGAGGAGTCCGTCATGGGTTACAAGAGCATCCTCACCATCCTGTCCGACCAGCGGCAGCTGCCCCAGCTTGACGCGGCGGCGGCCTTGGCCGCGCGCGAGGACGGCCACCTGTCGGTGCTGAGCCTCGGGCTCGACCATACGCAGGTGGGCTATTACTTTCCGGGCGGCACGCCCTATGCCTTCCAGGATGCCATCGACTTGGCGATGGAACAGGCCGAATCGCTGGACCGGACGGTGCGCCAGCACCTGACCCGCTTCAGCGACCTGCGCTGGTCCTCCGAGGCGGCGGTGGCGCAGATCGGCGGCATCGCGAACCTTGTGGGGATGCGCGCGCGCTTTTCCGACCTGACGGTTCTCGGCCGTCCTTACGGCGCGGACGCCCCCGGAGAGGCCGAGGCCGTGGTCGAGGCCGCGCTGTTCGAGGGCGGCTGCCCGGTGCTGGTCCTGCCCGGCCCCGACCTGCCCGCCGACCCGCCGGGCAAGGTGCTGGTGGCCTGGAACCAGTCGCTCGAGGCCTTGGCCGCCATCCGCCGCGCCCTGCCCCTGCTGCAAGCCGCGAAATCGGTCGAGATCACCATCATCGACCCGCGCCGCGGCACGGACGGATCCGAACCCGGCGCGCCGCTGACGCAGATGCTGACGCGCCACGGCGTCCATGCCGACATCGCCGTGTTGGCCCGCACGGCCGCCACCGTCAGCGATGAGCTGAACCGCCGCGCGACCGAGATCGCCGCCGACCTGGTGGTGATGGGCGCTTATGGCCATTCGCGCTTCCGCCAGGCGATCCTGGGCGGGGCCACGCGCAACATGCTGGAAAAGGCCAAGGTGCCGGTCTTCATGGCGCGATAAGGCCGGGGTTCTGCTTCAAGGCCGGCCTGACAAAGATCATCGCCTTCGCCACCTGTCCCCGTGGCAGCCGATGGCGCCGGGATGCGGATGCCCGGCCGACACCCGGCGGGCTTGGGTGGGGCCGGCCCCGACGGAACTCTGGGCCGGGCGGGGGAACGCACGCGTTTCCCCGCCCGGCCAAGCAGCGAAGCCTAGGCGATCAGCCGCGCCCCGTCATGGCCCGCGATGCGCAGGTCCATCAGCGCCCCTTCGGGCTGGTCGGTGCCGAAGGCCACTTCGGCGAACTGCTCGGTCCGGCCGAGGCGCGGGCCTTCGGTCAGCACGCGATGGGTCCGGCCGAGCTGGGCGTCCAGATGCGCACGCAACGCGGCATCCCCTGTCGCGCGCAAACGCGCGGCCCGGTCGCGGATCACCGGGCCTTTCACGGCGGGCATCCGCGCCGCGGGCGTGCCCTTGCGGGGTGAGAAGGGAAAGACGTGCAGAAAGGTCAGTCCGCAATCGCCCACCAGCTTCACGCTGTTCTCGAACATCGCGTCGGTTTCGGTCGGAAAACCCGCGATGATGTCGGCCCCGAAAACGATGTCGGGGCGCAGCCGCCGCGCCTCCTCGCAGAAGCGGATGGCGTCGTCGCGCCCGTGGCGGCGCTTCATCCGCTTGAGGATCATGTCGTCGCCCGCCTGCAAGGACAGATGCAGATGCGGCATCAGGCGCGGCTCGGCCGCGATGGCCAGCATCAGGTTCTCGTCCGCTTCGATGCTGTCGATGCTGCTGATGCGCAGGCGCGGCAGGTCGGGAACCAGCCGCAGGATCCGCATCACCAGATCGCCGAGACGCGGCGTCCCCGGCAGGTCCGCGCCCCAGCTCGTCAGGTCCACGCCGGTCAGCACGACCTCGTTGAAGCCGCGCCCGACCAGCCGCTTGATCTGCTCCACCACCACGCCCGCAGGCACCGAACGGGAATTTCCGCGACCATAAGGGATGATGCAGAAGGTGCAGCGGTGGTCGCAGCCGTTCTGCACCTGGACATAGGCCCGGTGCCGCCCGAAGCCGTCGATCAGATGCCCTGCCGTTTCCTTGACCGACATGATGTCGTCCACGCGGATCTTTTCGGTCTCGCCGATCAGGTCCGGGGCGCGCAGTCCGGCCCAGGTTTCGGGCTGCATCTTCTCGTGGTTGCCGATGACGCGCGAGACCTCGGGCATCTGCGCGAAGGTTTCGGGTTCGGTCTGGGCCGCGCAGCCGGTCACGATCACCGGCGCGCCGGGATTTTCGCGCGCAAGGCGGCGGATTTCCTGGCGGGCCTTGCGCACAGCCTCGGCGGTGACGGCGCAGGTGTTGACGACCACGGCGCCGGACAGGCCCGCGGCTTCGGCCATCTCGCGCATCGCCTCGGTCTCGTAGGCGTTGAGGCGGCAGCCCAGCGTGGAAAAGACCGGGGCGGTCATTGCGACAACCATTCCGGGGTCAGGATGCCGGTAAAGACATGCGCCGTCGGGCCTTCCATCCACACGCCGTCCTCGCGCCAGTCGATGTGCAGGACGCCGCCCGGCACGTTGACCTTGATCCGCCGCCCGGCCAGCCCGCGCCGCGCCGCTGCCACCGCCGCCGCGCAGGAACACGACCCGGATGCCAGCGTCGGTCCCGCCCCGCGCTCCCAGATGCGCAGGATGATCTCGTCGCGCGAGACGACCTGCACCACCTCCACATTGGTGCGCTGCGGATAAAGGGGGTGATGCTCCATCGCCGGGCCGAAGGCCGCCAGATCGACCGATGCCGCGTCGTCGACGAAAAAGGTCACATGCGGGTTGCCCATGCCGGTCGCCACCGGATCGCCCTCGATGGGCAGGTGAAGGGTGTCCACGTCCCGGGCCAGCGGAATCGCCCGCCAGTCCAGCACCGGCGGCCCCATGTTCACGCGCGTCAGGCCGCCGCCCGCATCCTCGGCCAGCAGCACCGCATGGTCGGTGCGCAGGCTCAGCCGGTCGCGGCCGGTCTGGTCCATGACATGCCGCGCGATGCAGCGCGTGGCGTTGCCGCAGGCGGAACTGACCGATCCGTCCGCGTTCCAGAACCGCAGCCGCACATCGGCCCGGCTGTCGGCTTCGACCGTCGCCAGCTGGTCGAAGCCCACCCCGCGATGGCGGTCGGCGATACGGGCGATCACGCCTGCCGCCGGGGGTTCACCGCCGGCGCGCAGATCCAGGACAACGAAATCGTTGCCAAGCCCATGCATCTTCATGAAGGGCAGGCCGGGGGCGGAAATGCTGTTCATGCGCGGCATATAAGGCCTGCGGAAAATTTCCGCCAGTGCCGACGACTTTTCCGCTTGACGCCCCCGGCCACCCCCCCTAGTAAGCCCCCCATGTTGGGCCCGTAGCTCAGTTGGTAGAGCAACTGACTTTTAATCAGTGGGTCACAGGTTCGAATCCTGTCGGGCTCACCACCATAAATTCAAGGGCCTGGGCCGAAAAGCCCCGGCCCTGATTTTTTGCCCGGACGACCGGGATTTCCTTTCCCGTCACGCCGATCGCCCCGCCTGCGAATGCGAACGGGCGCGCATTGCTGCGCGCCCGGCGCGGGTTCCGGTGTCCCGCCTACTCGGCCGGGACTGCCGCCGGCTCCTCGACATCCATGATCGGATGCGGCAGGTGGATCAGCATCTCCTTGGGGCAGACTTGCAGGAAGCTCGACTTTTCGGCCTGCCAGTCCGCCAGGATCTCGCCCGCGCGGCGCGATCCGGTTTCCTTGAAGTGCCGTTCCACCAGGCCCTTCAACTGGCCTTCCCAGTGGTCCTTGGTGACAGGGCACATCACCAGGGTTTCCGGGTTGATGTAATCGCGCGCCACGCCCAGCGGGTCGTAAAGGTAAGCCATGCCGCCCGTCATGCCCGCCCCGAAGTTGGCGCCGATCCGGCCCAGGATCACCGCGACGCCGCCGGTCATGTATTCGCAGCCGTTCGATCCGCAGCCTTCGATCACCACCTTCGCGCCCGAGTTCCGCACGGCGAAACGCTCGCCCGCGCGGCCCGCCGCGAACAGGTATCCGTCGGTCGCGCCATACAGCACCGTGTTGCCGATGATCGTGTTGTCGGCCGCGACCAGGGGGCTTGCCATCGGCGGGCGCACCACGATGGTGCCGCCCGACAGGCCCTTGCCCACATAGTCGTTGGCATCGCCCGACACCTCGATCTTCAGACCCGGCGCGGCAAAGGCGCCCAGCGACTGCCCGGCGCTGCCGGTCAGGCGGATCGTCAGGTGGTCGGGTTGCAGGCTGTTGCGCATCCCGAACTTCTGCACGATCAGGCTGGACGTGCGCGTGCCGATGGTCCGGTGGGTGTTGCGGACCGCATAGGACAGCTGCATCTTCTCGCCATCCTCGAAGAAGCGGGCGGCGTCCTTGACGATCTCGGCGTCCAGCGTGTCCATCACGGCGTTGCGCGGCTTGGACCGGTCGTAGACGATCTTGTCCGCGCCATCGACGGTGATCAGCAGCGGGTTCAGGTCCAGGTCGTCCAGATGCGCGGCGCCCCGGCTGACCTGGGTCAGCAGGTCGGCGCGCCCGATCACCTCGTCCAGGGACCGCGCGCCGATCCCGGCCAGGATCTCGCGGACCTCCTGGGCATAGAAGGTGATCAGGTTCACCACCTTGTCGGCGCTGCCGGTGAACATGGCGCGCAGGCGTTCGTCCTGGGTGCAGACGCCCACCGGGCAGGTGTTCGACTGGCACTGGCGGACCATGATGCAGCCCATGGCGATCAGGGCGGCGGTGCCGATGCCGTATTCCTCGGCGCCCATCATCGCGGCCATGACGATGTCGCGGCCCGTGCGCAGGCCGCCGTCGGTGCGCAGCGTCACGCGTTCGCGCAGCCGGTTCATGGCCAGCACCTGATGCGCCTCGGTCAGGCCCATCTCCCACGGCAGGCCCGCGAACTTGATGGACGTGGCGGGCGAGGCCCCGGTGCCGCCATTGTGGCCGCTGATCAGGATGACGTCGGCCTTGGCCTTGGCCACGCCCGCCGCGATGGTACCCACGCCGCTGGAGGCCACCAGCTTCACGGTGATCTTGGCGCGCGGGTTGATCTGCTTCAGGTCGTAGATGAGCTGCGCCAGATCCTCGATGGAATAGATGTCGTGGTGCGGCGGAGGGCTGATCAGCGTCACGCCCTTGGTCGAATGGCGCAGCCGCGCGATCAGGTCGGTGACCTTCATGCCGGGCAGCTGCCCGCCCTCGCCCGGTTTCGCGCCCTGGGCGACCTTGATCTCCAGTTCCTCGCAGGCGTTGAGGTATTCGGCGGTGACGCCGAAGCGGCCCGAGGCCACCTGCTTGATCTTGGCGCAAGGGTTGTCGCCGTTGGGCAGCGGGTGGGAATGGGCCGGATCCTCGCCGCCCTCGCCCGAATCGGACTTGGCGCCGATGCGGTTCATGGCGATGTTCAGCGTCATGTGCGCTTCGGGGCTCAGCGCCCCCAGCGACATGCCGGGCGTCACGAACCGCTTGCGGATCGAGGTGATCGATTCGACCTCCTCGATGGGGACCGGCTTGCCCAGGGGCTTGATGTCCAGCAGGTCGCGGATATGGATCGGAGGATTGGCCCGCATGGCGGCGCTGTACTGCTTCCACACGTCATAGGACGCGCGGTCGCAGGCCACCTGCAACAGCTTCATGGTGCTGGCTTCCCAGGCGTGCTTTTCGCCCGACCGCCGCATCTTGTAGAAGCCGCCCACCGGCAGCAGGTCGGCGCTGCCGTGGAAGGCCTTGTGGTGCAGCTCCTCCAGATCGGATTGCAGCCCGTGCAGACCGATGCCCGAGATCCGCGACTGCATGCCGGGGAAATATTCGGCCACCATCGCGCGGGACAGGCCCACGGCCTCGAAATTCAGGCCGCCGCGATAGGACGAGATGACGGAAATCCCCATCTTGGCCATGATCTTCAGCAGGCCCGCGTCCACCGCGTCGCGGTAACGGCGCATGTTCTCGATCAGGGTGCCCGGCAGAAGGCCGCGCTCGATCCGGTCCTGGATCGAATCCTGGGCCAGATAAGGGTTCACGGTGGTCGCGCCGCAGCCGATCAGCACGGCGAAATAATGCGGGTCGATGCATTCGGCCGACCGCACGTTCAGCGAACAGAAGGTCCGCAGCCCCTTGCGGGTCAGCCAGCTGTGGACCGCGCTGGTCGCCAGGATCATCGGCATGGCCACACGCGCCTCGCCCTGCCCTTCGTCGGTCAGCACCAGATGGCCCGCGCCCGACCGCACGGCATCCTCGGCCTCGGCGCGGATGCGGGCCAGGCCCTCGCCCAGGGCGTCGGTTCCGGCGCCGTCGGGAAAGGTGCAGTCGATCCGCGTCACCGTTTCGCCGAACATGCGGCTCATCTCGGCGAATTCGCCGTTCGCCACGAAGGGGCTTTCCAGGATCAGGATCTCGGTCTGAGAGCTTGATTCATCCAGCACGTTCTTGAGGTTGCCGAACCGCGTCTTCAGCGACATCACCCGCGTTTCGCGCAAGGAGTCGATGGGCGGGTTCGTCACCTGGGAAAAGTTCTGGCGGAAGAAGTGGCTCATCGGGCGGTACTGGTTCGACAGCACCGCGGGCGGGGTGTCGTCGCCCATCGACGCGATGGCTTCCTTGGCGTCCTCGGCCATGGGCGACAGGACGTGTTCCAGTTCCTCCAGCGTGTAGCCCGCGGCGGTCTGGCGGCGGCGCAGTTCCTCGCCGCTGAAATGCGCCTGTTCGGGCAGTTCGCGCATGATGTCGTTCAGGTCCACGACCTTCTCGATCCATTCCCCGAAGGGCTGGCTGGCGGCCAGGCGGTCCTTGATGGCGGCGTCGTGGTAAAGCTTGCCGTCCCACATGTCGACGGCGATCATCTGGCCGGGGCCGAGCGCGCCCTTTTCACGCACGCTCATCTCGTCGACCGGAACCATGCCCACCTCGGATCCGGCGATCAGCAGGTTGTCGGCGGTCACGACATAGCGCATCGGGCGCAGGCCGTTGCGGTCCAGCCCGCCGCAGACCCAGCGGCCGTCGGTCATGGCCAGGGCGGCGGGACCGTCCCACGGCTCCATCACGGCGTTGCAATAGGCGTACATGTCGGCCCAGGCCTTGGGCATGTCGGTGGTGGCCTTGGACCAGCTTTCCGGCACCAGCATGGTCTTGGTCATGGGCGCGCTGCGCCCGGACCGCACCATCACCTCGAACACGGCATCCAGCGCCGCCGAATCCGACGAGCCGGCGGGCACGATCGGCTTGATATCCTCGGCCATGTCGCCGAAAGCCGACGACGCCATGCGGATTTCGTGGCTTTTCAGCCAGTTGAGGTTGCCTTTCAGCGTGTTGATCTCGCCGTTGTGGGCCAGCATGCGAAAGGGCTGCGCCAGCCACCATTGCGGAAAGGTGTTGGTGGAATACCGCTGGTGATAGATCGCGAAGGCCGATTCGAAGCGTTCGTCCTTGAGGTCGGGATAGAATTCCGCGACCTGTTCGGCCAGCATCATGCCCTTGTAGATGATCGACCGGCAGGACAGCGAGCAGAAGTACAACCCCGCGATCTGCGCCGCGACGGCCGCGCGCTCGATCCGGCGGCGGATGATGTAAAGCTCGCGTTCAAAGCGGACCTGATCGATGTCCTTTTCGCAGCGGATCAGGATCTGTTCGATCTCGGGGCGGGTGGCGTTGGCCTTTTCGCCCAGAACGGCGGTGTTCACCGGGACGTGGCGCCAGCCGTAGATGTAATGGCCCATGCGCAGGACTTCGGATTCCACGATGGTCCGGCAGGCTTCCTGGGCTGCGAAGTTGGTGCGCGGCAGGAAGACCTGGCCCACGGCGATCAGCTTGCTGCCGTCGGGCTCGTGTCCCGTGCGGCGCACCTGGTCGTAGAAGAAGGGCACGGGGATCTGCACATGGATGCCCGCGCCGTCGCCGGTCTTGCCGTCGGCATCGACCGCGCCCCGGTGCCAGATCGCCTTCAACGCGTCGATGCCCGACTGCACCACCTTGCGGCTGGCCTTGCCGCCGATGTTGACCACCAGGCCCACGCCGCAGGAGGAATGCTCGTCTTCCTCGCGGTACAGGCTGTGCTTGCCCATCCAGTCGCGAAGGGCCTGTTGTTCCTGTTGCCAATCCTTGCTCATCGCTAGGCCCTTTCGTGCAGAAGCTGCGTCAGCAACTGATCGCAGTCGAATTGCGGTTCGGTGTCCCCGAAGCCTGCCTCGCCCGGAAAGGCGAAGGTGACGGGGCTGTCGTTGGTTTCCTGGCGCTGGCCGGTCCAGTCGGACTGCTGCTCGATCCCGCCATAGAAGCGGTTGGTCTTGCGGCTGATGAACTGCTGGCCGCTGCGTTCGATCAGCAGCTCGCCGTCGGCGCCGTAGGTCTTCAGCTGAAAGCGCGTGACCTCCAGGGGCTCGCCGTCGATCTCGACCGTCTCGCCGGTCAGGATGTCCTGGCCGACATGGCGCAGGCGCTCGCCGGTGTTGGATTCGGTCCAGAAATCGAAGCTGTCCTCGCCCGTTTCCAGCAGGGTGCGGAAGCTCGCGTGGTCCTTGGACCGTTCCACCAGGAAATCGGCCAGACCCGTGTTCGGATCGCTGCTTTCCAGCCAACGGGTTTCCGCGTCGATGCGCGACAGATGGCGCAGGCCTTCCTTGCCGAAGATCGCGCTGCGCTGATCGCCCGCCGGATCGGCCTTGCAGACGTAATACTGGCTGACCGAGCAGCCGCGGTTCTGCACCGTCGATTGCAGCTGGCAGCCCTGCGGCGGGGTAAAGGTCGCGGCATGGCCCGGCGCCGCCAGCATCAGGACCATGCCGGATGTCGCGATGATCCGTCCCATCATCGGCCCGCCCCTATTCCGCGGCCACGCGCGCCTCGCCGGTCAGGTAACCGGCGATGGACTCGGCGGCCTCGCGCCCGTCGCGGATCGCCCAGACGACCAGCGACGCGCCGCGCACGATGTCGCCCACGGCGAAAACGCCGGGCAGGCTGGTCTGGTGGGTCTGGAAATTGGCCTTGATGGTGCCCCAGCGGGTGACCTCCAGCCCGTCCACGCCCCACAGCCTCGGCAGATCCTCGGGTTCGAAGCCCAGGGCCTTGATCACCAGGTCGGCGGGTTCGTCGTAATCGGCCCCCTCGATCAGTTCGGGCGACTGGCGCCCGGTCACGTCCGGGGCGCCAAGGCGCATCCGCTGGATGCCGACCGAGGCGATCTGCGTCACGGTCCGCACCGGCCCGTCCACGTCGGCTTCCTGGCTGGCGGCGAAATCGCCGGTGACATGGCCGATGAACTTGCCCGGCGCGGACATCCAGACGAATTCCACGCCTTCCTCCTCGGCGTTCTGGACCTCGCGCTGCGAGCCCGGCATGTTGGCGCGGTCGCGGCGATAAAGGCACTTGACCGACAGCGCGCCCTGGCGGATCGCCGTGCGCACGCAGTCCATGGCGGTGTCGCCGCCGCCGATGACAACCACGCGCTTGCCGCGGGCGTCCAGCTCGCCATCGGCGAAATCGGGCACCTCGTCGCCGAAATCGACCTTGTTCGAGGCGGTCAGATAGTCGATGGCCCGCACCACCCCGCCCGCATCGGCATTGTCGATGTCCAGGTCGCGGGTCTTGTAGACGCCGGTCGCGATCAGCACCGCGTCATGCTTGCCCCGGATCGCATCGAAGCTGATGTCCTGGCCCACGTTGCAGTTCAGCACGAATTCGACGCCGCTGTCGGCCAGCCAGCGGTTGCGGCGCAGAACCACGTCCTTTTCCAGCTTGAAGCCGGGAATGCCATAGGTCATCAGCCCGCCCGCCCGGTCGTAACGGTCGTAAACGGTGACCTGGAAGCCGCGCGCGCGCAGCATGTGGGCCGCGGACAGCCCGCCGGGGCCCGCGCCGATGATGCCGATCGATTCGGCGCGTTCCTGCCGGGGCTTGACAGAGGTGATCCAGCCTTCCTCCCAGGCAACGTCGTTGATGTATTTCTCGATCGCGCCGATGGTGACGGTGCCGTGGCCCGACTGCTCGATCACGCAGTTGCCTTCGCATAGACGGTCCTGCGGGCAGATGCGGCCGCAAATCTCGGGCAGGGTGCTGGTGGCCTGGCTGACCTGCCAAGCCTCGTAAAGGCGCCCCTCGGCGGTCAGGCGCAGCCAGTCGGGAATGTTGTTGTGCAGCGGGCAATGGCTTTGGCAATACGGCACGCCGCACTGGCTGCACCGGCTGGCCTGTTCGGCGGCCTTGGCCTTGGCGTATTCGCGGTAGATCTCGTGAAAGTCCTCGCTGCGTTCAGCGGCCGAGCGTTTCTCGGGCATCTCGCGCGGGGTCGAGACGAACTTGAGCATCTTCTGCGTGGCCATGGCTGCGCAACCTTCCAATGACAGGAGCTTCCGTTCGAGCCAATAAACCAAGGGGGAAAAGATGAAAAGTCAGTCATGCTGACCTAAAGCCGATATTTTCCGGCCTTGGGCCAGATTTCCGCCTTGGACATGTCGTTATTAGGTCACGCTTGCTTACCTACCGGCCAGAAGCGCCGCCAGCACAAGGCTTCCCACAATGATCCGCCACCAGCCGAACAGCGCATAGCCGTGCTTCGAGACATAGCCCAGCAGCCAGCGCACCACGATCAGGGCGCTGACAAAGGCCGTGGCAAAGCCGATGGCGATGGTGCCGATGGCGCCTGCGTCCAGGATGTCACGGTTCTTGAACAGGTCGAAAACGAATGCCCCCAGCATCGTGGGCATGGCCAGAAAGAACGAGAATTCGGCAGCCGACCGCTTGTCTGCCCCTAAAAGCAGCCCGCCCACGATGGTGGCGCCCGACCGCGACACGCCCGGCACCATCGCAAGGCACTGGATCAGTCCGATCTTGAAGGCCATGGACAGCGGGAAATCCTCGGCCCGCGTGTAGACCGGAGACCGGGCCAGCCGGTCCACCCACAGCAGCACCGCCCCGCCAAGGATCAGCATCACCGCGATCAGCATGGGGGTTTCGAACAGCACCGTCTTGATGAAGCCATGGGCCAGCACGCCCACCACCACCGCGGGCGCGAAGGCCAGCAGCACCCCCCAGACAAAGCGCCGCGCGGCCCTGTCATGGGGTGCGGCCGCCAGGATCTGGACGATCCGCGCCGCATAGACCCCCAGCACCGCCAGCACCGCGCCCAGCTGAATCAGCACCTCGAAGCTGCGGCCCGGCGAGTCGAAGCCCAGGAAATGCCCCGCCAGCAGGACATGCCCGGTCGAGGACACGGGAATGAACTCGGTCAGTCCTTCGAGAACCCCGAGGACGGCCGCGACAAGGGTATTCGGCTCCATCAATCGGCGCGCAGGTTCTTGGCCGACTGCTTGATCGCGTCATATTGCCCCGAAGGGCGGAAGCGCCACAGATACCGGTCGATCACCGCGTCCGCCGCGATCGGCTGGATGCCCAGATCGGCGAAACCCCGGGCGCCGGGCGATACCACGTTGTCGCGGCGCAGAAGCGCCAGCTGGTCGCGGGTCAGGATCGAGTTGGTGAACAGCCCGCCGGTGATGAACTGCAAAAGCCCCAGCACCCGCGCGCCGAGGCCCGCGAGCCAGAAGGGCATGTTGACGACGGCGCGGCGGCGCATGGTGGCCTTCAGCACCTGGCCGATGATGTCCCTCACCGTCAGCACGTCCGGCCCGCCCAGCTCATAGATGCCGGGGGCGGCCTCGCCCGTGGCGCCCTTGACGGCGGCCATGGCCACGTCGTCGACAAAGACCGGCTGCATCCGCACCTTGCAGCCCACCACCGGCAGCACGGGCCCAAGCCGCGTCAGGGCGGCAAAGCGGTTGTAGAACTTGTCGTCCGGCCCGAACATGACGGACGGGCGCAGGATCACCGCATCGGGGCGGTGGCGCAGCACCGCAGCCTCGCCACGCGCCTTGCTGGCGACATAAGGGCTGTCGGAGTCGGGATCGACGCCGATCCCCGAAACATGGACCAGCCGCGCCACGCCCATTTCCGCGGACAGGCGGGCGATGTTCTCGGCCCCGTCCTCGAAAACGGCCTTGAAGGTGCTCTTGCCCTTGGGGGTAAGGATGTTGACGCAGTTGACCACCGCATCGGCGTCCGCCATCGCCGCGCGCACCGACAGGTCGTCGCGGATGTTGCACAGGACCGGCTGGACCTGGCCCACCGATCCGTAGGTGCGGGTGAACAGCGCCTCGTCCGGGCGGCGCACGGCCACGCGGACGCGCCAGCCCTGCTTGGCCATCAGCCGAGCCACCTGCCGGCCCAGAAAGCCCGATCCGCCGAAAATCGTGACCAGTTTCGCCATGGGCGTCTCGCCTCCTTCATGCCGATGCCTTTCGCTCCTTATCCAAGCGCGGGCGGCGCGACAAGGCGGACGGGCAGGGATTGCAGGGCCGGATGGATGCCCCGGAGATTTTTCGCGAGATTTTTCGCCGGACCCCCATTGACGCCCCCCGCGACTGCCTTTAGAGACCCGCCTCACACCAGTTGGCCCAGATGGCGGAATTGGTAGACGCGCACGGTTCAGGTCCGTGTGCCGCAAGGCGTGGAGGTTCGAGTCCTCTTCTGGGCACCAAATGGAAAACCCCAAGAATCGCAAGATTCTTGGGGTTTTCCATTGGGTGGACTCGATTGGGTGGACTCGGGGGACGGTTGTCCCGGCGCGCTTTCCGCCACCGCGTTCGGCCTTCTGGCAGCGCAGGCTGTCAGGCGAACAGCCGGGCTTCGGCGCGATCGCCTTGCAAGCCGTATCGCCGGCACGGCGGCGCAGTTCGAAATCCCCGGTCAGTTTACAGCGCCGTATGGCTGCCGGGTTGCCTGTGCTGGAACTTGATCAGCGCAGGCAAAAGAGAGCGCATCTGGCCCAAGGCGCCGGAACGGATACGTGGAACCGTCGTCATTCTGGACACACTTGCAACGCACCGGAATGCCGAGGGAGCCGAAATTCCACCGAGCAGGCGTTCTCCGAACTCGAAGCGCATTTCCGCCAGATTGGCGCGCGAACCTTTGCCGAACTGTTCGACACGCCCCGAGAGATCGGCGGGATGGCCGCCCCCAGGAAGGGCTGGAACCGCCTTCGGGCAGCCGGATAGGCCGAAGGCTGTTTCCGAAAGCCTTAGATCGAGGGGAGGATCAGGTCGGGGAGGATGCCGCTTTGCGCGATCAGCGGTGCGGGGTCGCGACCTGCCAGAATGCCGTGCCGGGTCACCAGGATCGTGTCGCAGCCCGCCTCCATCCCGCCCAGGATGTCGGTGTGCAGCGTGTCCCCCACCATCGCGATGCGGCCGCCCAGACAAGCAAGGCCGGCGTCGAAGGCTTCGCGGAAGGGCTTGCCGAAGAAACGGGGCGCGATGCCGGTGCGGTCTTGCAGGTCATGCGCCCAGAAGCCCGGCTCGAGGCTCAGCCCGTTCTCGCGCGGGGCGGCCAGGTCGGGGTTGGCGATGATGACGGGCCGGGGCCGCGCGCGGAGGCTGGCGACCAGCCGGTCCTGCAACCCGGCGTTCCAGCGGATCGAGGACAGAAAGACGAACCCGCCGGGCGCGTCCCAGTCGGCGGCCGCCAGCAGATCGGCCAGGGGAACGGGCGCATCCTCGAACCCGTCGCCCGCTGCCGCAATGGCGGCCCACCCCCGTCCCGAAAGATGCGCAAAGGCGACATCGCGGCTGGAGACGACCTCGCCCACGCGCACGTCCAGCCCCATCCGCCGATACTTGGCCAGCGCCGGACCCACCCCATGGCTTGCCGCGTTGGTCAGGATGCAGAACCGCTTGCCCATCGCGCGCAGATCCCGCAGGCACTCCGCCGCGCCGGGGATCGCCGTCTCGCCGACGTTCAGGACGCCGAAGCTGTCGAAGAGAAACCCGTCATAGTCCCGCGCCACGTCCAGAAGCCGCGATGCCGTCCGCATCCGGCCCCGCCGGCCGACCGGGGGCAGCCGGTCCCGGATGGATTCGTAGCGGGCCCAGGCCTGGTCCAGCGACAGCGAGGCGTAGCGGTCGGCGGCAACGAGGTCAGGCGGGTTCATGCTGGAATTCCTTGAGACGGCCGAACTGCTGGCGCAGGGCGGGATAAAGGCTGCGATAGATATCGAACAGGTCGGAATAGCGGGCGCTTTCGCGCGGGTCGGGGTGATAGATGCGGCCCGTGGCGCTCATGGCCGTGGCGGCCTCGGCGGGGTCGGCATAAAGCCCCGCCCCCGCCGCGGCCAGCATCCCCGCGCCAAGGCAGGTCGCCTCGGCCTCGCGCGCGATCTCGATGGGGCGTTCCAGGACATCGGCGATGATCTGGCACCACAACGCGCTGCGCGTGCCCCCGCCCATCAGCAGGAACCGCGCGGTCCGCGCGCCGATCGCATCCTCGGCGCCGATGGTGGACAGGCGCTGTTCCAGCGCCAGCCCCTCGAGGGTGGCGCGGAACAGATGCGCCTTGCCGTGCCTGGGGCTGAGACCGAACAGCACGCCGCGCGCATTGCTGTCCCAATAGGGCGTCAGGACGCCGGTCAGATAGGGCAGCGCCAGAAGCCCCTCGGACCCGGCTGGCAGATCGGCGGCGGCGGTCTCGAGGATCCGCTCGGGGATCAGGTCCAGGCCGAAGGGGCGGGCGCCGATGTCCGAAAAGCGTTCGGTGAACCAGGTGATGTTGTAGGTGCCGCCGCCGAAAAAGGTTTCCAGCAGATAGGTGCCGGGGATGCCGCCGGTCATGGTGCGGAAACAGCGGTCGGTGCGGTAATCGGCGCTGAAGGTGCCCGACACGATCCCGGTCCCCAGGTTGAGATAAGCCTCGCCCGGGCGGGTGATGCCCGCGCCCAGGCCCGCCGCCTGCCCGTCGCCCAGGCCCGCCACGACCGGCAGGCCCGGCGCCAGGCCCAGCAGCGCCGCGATGCCGGACGTCAGCCGGCCCAGGATCGTGCCGGGCGCCTGGACCTCGGGGAAATGCGCGCGGTCCAGGCCCAGATCGCCGATCAGTCCGTCGTCCAGCGCGAAGCGGCGCATGTCCAGCACCCCGAGCGGATCCACGCTGCCCCAGGAGGTCGCCCATTCCCCGGTCAGGCGGTGAACCAGGTAGGAATGCACGTCGACGACCTTGGCCGTGGCCTCCAGCGTCCGGGGTTCGTGCCGCTGCAACCATTTCAGCTTGAACCAGCTGGTCGCGGTGTTGGGGGGCTTGCCCGTGGCGGCGTGGGTCGCGTCGCTGCCGAAGCGGTCGACCTCGGCCGTGGCGCGGGTGTCCAGCCACAGCATCGCCGGGCGCAGAGCGTTGCCTGCGCGGTCGAGGCAGGCAAAGGTCTCGCGCTGATGGGTGATCGCCAGGGCCGCCAGCCGCGAGGTGTCGATCTGCCCGCAGGCCTTGCCGATGGCGGCGACGGTGGCCGACCACCAATCCGCGGGATCCTGTTCGCCCCAGCCGGGATGGGGGGCGGAATGGGCGAACCCCGCCCGCCCCATGCTGACCGCGCGGCCCGCCATGTCCCAGACCACCGCCTTGGCGGCCGTGGTCGAGCAATCCACCGCCAGGACCAGATCGCCCATCAGGCCCCCCTTTCGGCGGCGGCGCAGGCCGCCTCGGCGCGGTCCAGCACGCGGGCGACATCCTCGGGCGTCCACCAGCCGGCCAGGGTCAGCAGGTCGGCGACCGTGAAGCGTTCGCGCATGAACTGGCAATTGCCGGTGACCCAGTGAATGCGCGCCGCCGAGGGCGCGGGGTCGAGATCGGCAAAGCGCATCGGCGCGCCCGCGCGGTGCAGATGGCGCGCGATGACACCGGCGCCGAAGCAAAGCCGGTCGTGCTCGGCCGTCAGCGCGTCCCAATCGGCGAAGGCGGCCTCGACCTGCGGTCGGGCGGCGTGCCACAGATCCAGCTTGGCGCGGTAGCGCGACCCGCATTCGCCGCCGATCCGGCCGGTCGGGTCCAGCCAGGCGAAAGCGTCCCGCAGCGCGGCTTCGGCACCAGCGGGATCCCGGAACAGCCGCGCCACGGGCAGCCCCTCCCGCGCGACACGGTCCCGAAACTCCTCCCAGGCGGCGGCGCGGATGACCGAGCCGACGCCGACCTGCGCGCCGTGAAGGCCGGTCGGGGCGTGAAGCTCTCCGTTCGCCATGTCCAGCATGTGGCTGACCAGATGCTCCATCCCCGACAGCGAGGCCGTGGTGCCTCCCACCCCCGTCACGATCCCGCGCATCGCCAGGGCCGTGGCCAGCCGGGCGCAGGCCTCGGGCTCGGCGCGGCCGACACCGGCGGACCAATCCTCGATCCCCTCGCCGCACAAGGCCAGCATGTCCAGAAGAACGGGCGCGAAGCGCCTGTCCATGCCCATCCGCGCGGCCAGGAACCAGTCCCCGGGGGCGGAATACATCGACATAAGCTCGCCAAAGCCCGAGGCGTTGAGGTAAGGGGGGGCGCCGGCGATGACCTGCGTGTCGGTCAGCACGGCATCGGGCCAGCGCGACGGCAGCGTCGTCTTGACGCCGTTCTGCAACACGACGGCGAAATTGTCGGTGAACCCGTCCACCGAGGCCGCCGTCTGGATCACGACATGCACGGGGACGCCCGCCCGCTCGGCCGCGATCTTGGCCACATCGGTGATCGTGCCGCCCCCGACCGAAACAACCGCGTCTGCGCCCGCGCAGGCCGCGGCCGCGGCTTCCAGGATCGCCTCGTCCGCGTGAAGGATCGGGTGGCCGTCATCCATCACCACGCGCACCGCCCGGTGACGGGCGCCGATCCTTTCCAGCACCAGCGCCTTGAGATCCGCGTCCCGCCGCCGGATCAGCACCGGATCGGTCAGGACGCAGACCCGCGTCGCCGAGGAAGGGGTGCGCCCTGCCGCGGCCAGGTGCCGCGCCAGCACATCGGTCAGAAGGTGCAGCGCGTTCTCCGAAACATGCACCTCGGCCATGTCCAGCGCGGCGAATTGGCCGTTGAGATCGTTCTCGGCCAGCACCCGGCGGATGCGGTCAAGATGCGACAGATCGTTCAGCGCAAGATCAAGGGCCATGGATCAACCTTTCCTTGTGGGTGTCAGGTCTTGGACTGGCGGTCCAGCATCACCGCCACGATGATCGCGACGCCGATCACCACCGGCTGGAGGTTCGGCGAGACGTTCAGCAGCGCCATGCCGTTCTGCAAGACGCCGATGATGAGAAGCCCGATAAACGTCCCCAGCATCCCGCCCGAGCCGCCCGACAGGCTTGCCCCGCCGATCACCACCACCGCGATGACCGACAACAGATCCGCGATCCCGGCGGTCGGATGGGCCGAATCCAGCCGCGCGCCCAGGATCAGTCCGGCCAGCGCCGCCAGCGTGCCGGCGATGACATAGACCAGCACCTTGATGCGCCGGGTGCGAATGCCCGAAAGGCGCGCGACCTCCTCGCTGCCGCCGATCGCGTAAAGCGCGCGCCCTGTCGGACGAAAGCGCAGCCAAAACGCGACCGCCAGGTAGACGGCGAAAAGAAGCATCATCTCCAGCGGGATGCCTAGGACGCGGATCCGGGCGAGGTTGGTGAACCATTCGGGAAAGCCGGTGATCGGCGCGCCATTGGTGATGAAAAGCGCGATCCCCGAGCAGGCGGACATGGTCGCCAGCGTCGCGACAAAGGGCTGGATGCGGCCATAGGTCGACAGAACGCCGTTGATCAGCCCCACAAGGGCGCCGACGCCCAGGCCCGCCAGTGCGGAAAGGCCGAAGGGGATGCCGTATTCGCGGTTCAGCCAGGCATTGACCATCAGGCTGACCGCCAGAACCGCGCCGACCGACAGGTCGATCCCGCCGATGATGATTACCAGCGCCGCACCCGCCGCCATGATCCCGATCTCGGAAACCTGGCTGAAGATGTTGATGAGGTTGCGCGAGGTCAGGAAATAGGGCGACAGCCACGAGAAGACCGCGCAGACCAGAAGCAGCCCCCAAAGCGGGCCGGGAACCGCGGCAACTGCCCGCTTCAGCAAGCCCGGCCCTTCTTGCGGCGCCCGGACGGTATCATTCAGGTTGGACATGGGTGCTCCTTCTCAGCCGGTCGGTTGCAGGATGTCGCGACGCGTCGGCTCGCCGACGGCCAGCGCCATCACGCGCGTGGGGGTGGCCTCGTTGCGGGTCAGGATGCCGGTCTGGCGGCCTTCGGACATGACCAGGACGCGGTGCGAGAGGCCAAGCACTTCCTCGAGTTCCGAGGACACGACGATCACCGCGATGCCGCTTGCGGCAAGGTCGCGGATGATCTGGTAAATGGCCATCTTGGCCCCAACATCGACGCCCCGCGTGGGCTCGTCGACGATGAAGACGCGGGGATCGCGCACCAGCCACTTGGCCAGCAGAACCTTTTGCTGGTTGCCCCCCGACATGGCGCCGACGGCCAGTTCCATCCGGCCGCGGATGTCGAAGCGGCTGCGCTGCGCGCGGCCCATCCTTTCGACATCATGGGGACGGACAAGCCCGCCGCGCGCCAGTCCCGCCTCCCATGGCAGGGTGATGTTGGCCGAGGCGGAGCGGTCGAGGTTCAGCCCCAGCCCCTTGCGGTCCTCGGGAACCATGACAATGCCCGCGTCGATCGCGGCGCGAGGCGTTCCAAGCGCCAAGGGGATCCCGTCCAGCCGCACCTCGCCCGTGTCCGCGCGGTCGGCGCCGGCCAAGGCCCGCACCACGTCCGTCCGCCGCGCCCCGACAAGGCCGGCAAGGCCCAGGATCTCGCCTTCGTGCAGATCGAAGCCGATGCCGCGGAAAGCGCCTGCCCGGCCAAGGTCCCGGACGCTCAGCGCGACCTTCGCGCGATGCGGCGCAGGGGCCTCGTGCTGAAACACGAAGGCGCGGCCGACCATGGCATTGATCAGCTCTTGCTTCGGAACCGGAACGGTCGGCCAGTCGGCCACCTTCTGGCCGTCGCGCAAGCAGACAATGCCGTCCGCGAGATGCCCGATCTCGTCCAGCCGGTGCGAAACGTAGATGATCCCCGTTCCGCGCGCGCGCAACCGGTCGATCTGCTCGAAGATCAGCGCCGCGTCGCTTTCGCCAAGCGAGGCGGTGGGTTCGTCAAAGATCACGTAACGGGGCCGGCGCAGCAAGGCCTTGGCGATCTCGATGCTCTGCTGGGTCGCCATCGAAAGGCCCCGGACCGGCCGGCGCGGGTCCAGACGGACACCCAGGGCCGCCAGAACCGCTGCGCTTTCCTCGATCATGGCGGCGCGATCAATGCGGCCCGCGCGAACCGGCTGGCGGCCGAGGAAAAGGTTCTCCGCGACCGAAAGACCGGGCAACAGACGAATTTCCTGATGGATCAGCGCCACGCCCCGATCCAGCGCGTCTGACGGGGAATGCGGCTGATAGGGCGCGCCGTCCAGCCATATCTGTCCCTCGGTCGGGGAAAGAACGCCCGCAATGATGTTGTTGAAGGTTGACTTGCCCGCGCCGTTCTCGCCGATCAGGCCAAGAACCGATCCCGGCCGCAACTCGAGGTTTATGTTGCGCAGCACCTTCACCGGGCCGAAGGATTTCGACAGGTTGCGGCAGACAAGGCCGCTGGTCGCGGGGGCGGCATCTAGCATCGTTGCGTTCTCCAGGTGGAGGCTCCGGCCGGGCGCGTGCCGGCCGGAGCAGCGGCTCACATGTTGTCGGCGGCCGGGCCGTAGAAGTCCGAAGGCTTGAACTCGCCCACGTTCTTGGCCGTGATCAGAACCGCATCCTGATACTGTTCGGCCGGGATGTCGCTGCCTGCGTCGGTCATGATGCGGATCGCGTCCGCGACGGCCATCTGTCCCATCCTGTAGGGGATTTGCGCCATCGTGGCTTGGGTCAACCCTTCCGAGATGGCCTTGAGCTGCGTCGGAAAGCCGTCGATCCCGACCGAGATCAGATCCTCGCGCCCCGCCTGGCGCGCCGCCTTGGCGGCGCCAAGCGACATCGCGTCGCTTTGGGCAAAGACTGCCTTGATCTCGGGCTGCGAGGTCAGGATGTTCTGCGTCGCGCGATACGCCTCGTTCTCGTCCCAGTTGGCAGCCTGGGTGGCCACCACCTCGATGCCGGGTGTCGCCTCGATGGCCTCGTTGCAGCCCTGGCTGCGCTGCTGTTCGGCCGTCGAACCCAGAACGCCCTGCAAGACGGCGATCTTGCCCTCGTTGCCGATCTGCTCGAAAAGCCAGGTGCACAGCTCGCGCGCCGCGCCCACGCTGTCGGTGGCGATAAAGGTCGCCAGCTTGCCGTCGCCCGACTCGGGGCGCTGGTCCACGGCCACGACCGGCACCTCGGCGTCGTTCGCCGCGCGCACGCCCGCCGCCGCTGCGGTGCTGTCCTGCGAGATGAAGATCAAGGCCCCGATCTGCTGAACCAGAAGGTTGTTGATCTGGTCGATCTGCTGGCGCGAGTTGTTCGAGGCGGACTGCACGTTCAGTTCGTAGCCTGCCTCCTCGGCGGCGGCGCGCATCCCGTCCACGGCCGCGATGTAGAACAACGAACGCTGATCGGCGACCGAAACGCCGATCACCGGCTTGTCCTGCGCCGCCGCCGCCATCGGCAGAAGCGCAAGGGCGCAGGCCGCGCCCGTCAGGCGGGATGCCATGCGGCGGGAAAGGGGGGAATTCGTCATGACCAGTGCCTCCTCTGCTTGGTCGTGTCGGCTGCCGCGCCCCCTCGCGGGGCGCGGATTGGGCGCTCAGGCAGCGGTCTCCAACCGCTGCCGGAGGTCGGCAAGGAACGCCGCCGCGCGCGCGCCGTCCACGGCGCGGTGATCGCTGGTCAGCGTGAATTCGGCCATGGGGCGCCATTGCGGGTCGCCGCCGTTCCAGACCTGGCGCCGCACCGTCCCGCCCACGGCCAGGATCGCCACCTGGGGCGGGTTGACGATGGCGGTAAAGCGGGTGACGCCGAACATTCCCAGATTCGAGACGGTGAAGGTGCCCCCCATCACCTGCGCGATGCCGATGCGCCCGGCGCGGACGCGCTCGACCAGGGTCTTGCGGCTCTGGGCGATCTCCTCCAGCGACAGCCCGTCGGCGCCGTGGATCACCGGCACCGTCAGACCCTTTTCGGCGGCGACGGCCAGCCCCAGGTTCACCCTGTCGTATTCCGCCACGCCGCCATCCAGCCAATGCGCGTTCAATGCGGAATGGCCGCGCAGGGTGGCCGCGCAATCGGCCAGGATCACGTCGGTCAGCGTCACGCCCGCGCCGCGCCGCGCCATGGCGGCGGTCATGTCCACCTCGACGGTGACGGGGAACATGGGGGCGGTCCATGCCGCGTTCATGGCCCGCACCATCAGCTTTTCGGTCTTGCCAAGTTCGCGCAGGCGGGGCTGGGGATCGGCGGTCAGGCTGTCATCCATCGCCGTGGCCTCAGGCCGCCAGGGCCGGCGCGGCCTTGCCCGCGCAGCCGTATTGGCGCATCTTCCCGACCGCCGCGTCGATCATGCGGGCGCGGCCTTCGGCCATCGCCTCCTCCAGCTGGCGGTCGCCCTGGGCTAAGACCGATTCCAGCCCCTTGCGGAAGGCGTGGCGCAGGTCGGTGTCGGCGTTGAACTTGTGCACGCCCGCCGCCTTGGCCTCCTGCACCTCGCGGTCGGTCAGGCCCGAGGCGCCGTGCAGAACCAGCGGAATGCCGGTGGCCGCCTTGATCTCGCGGATGCGCTGGATGTTGATGGGCTTTTCGGGCAGGTTCGGGATCACGCCATGCACGATCCCGACCGAGACCGCGAGGTAATCCACCCCCGTTTCGGCGACAAAGCGGCGCGCCTCCTCGACATCGGTGTAATAGTCTTCCCAATCGACGTTCTGGCCGGCGTCGGGGATCTTGCCCAGTTCGGCCTCGACCGGGATGCCGAAGGCGTGGGCGATCTCGACCACCTTGCGGGTGGTGGCGATGTTCTCCTCGAAGGGCAGGTGCGCGCCGTCATACATGACCGAGGTGAAACCCAGGCGGATCGCCTCGATCACCTCGTCCCAAGACCCGTGGTCCAGATGGATCACGTAGCGCGCGTTCGACCGCTCGGCGACGCGGCGCGTCATCTCGAAGGCGCGGGCGACGCCCATGTGCGGAATGATCGCGCGCCCGACTTGCAGGAAGACGGGACTGTCGGCGCGTTCGGCGGCCCATACCAGAGCCTCGGTCGTTTCCTCGTTGTGCATGTTGTAGGCGCCGACGGCATAGCCGCCCTTGCGCGCGTTCTCGATCAGGTCACGGGGGTCGGCTTGGGGCGTCATTGTCGGTCCTCTTGTCGGAAAGGGTTTCATTGCGCGGCCACGCGGCTGGCGGTGTCCAGGCCCGGCACGGCGAAGCGGCGGATGTAGCGGTGGTAGTCGGCGACCTCGCGCGCCGTCCGGGCCGCGTCCCAGCCCTGGTCGGCGGCCAGGATCGCGGCGGCCGCATGGATCACCAGGCGGCCGCAGCTGCCGTTCAGGCCGACCATCACCCGCCGGATCAGCGCATCGGTCAGCGTCCGGCAGAATTCGTGGCGGAAGGTGAAGATCAGTTCGGCCGGAACGGCTCCGCTGTCGGGATCGAAGGGTTCCAACAGGGCCGCGTCCGCGGAGCCGAGCGCCAGCACGTCGCCCGCCCGCGCGCCATAGATCGACACCAGCCGGTCCACCACCCCCGCATTGGCCTCCGAGGTCGCCAGCAGCTGGGCGCGATAGGCCGCAAGGTCGGTGACCCGCGCGCCGGGGAACAGCGCGCGCCGCGTGGTGCAGGGCGGCGCCTTGCGGCCCAACCGCCGGAACAGCGCGTCAACGGTTTCCTCGGCCAGGCTGCGATAGGTGGTCAGCTTGCCGCCGATGATCGACAGAAGTCCCCGGCAATCGGGTGCGTGGTCGTGGATCACGTGGCTGCGCGGCACCTTCCATTCCGATTTCTCGGGCACATACGGCAGCGGCCGCACGCCGCTGTAGGTATAAAGGATGTCCGAGGGCTTGAGTCCGGCGCCGGGGATCAGCGCGTTCACCTCGCCCAGCAGGTAATCGACCTCGGCCTCGTCGGCGCGGGCGGTGTCGGGATCGGCGTCGAATTTCTTGTCGGTCGTTCCGATCATGTAGCGCTTGCCCCAGGGGATCACCAGGACCAGCCGCCCGTCCACCCGGGATTCGTAATAAACCACGTCGTCGGGCGCGCCGGGGAACGGATCCAGGACCAGATGGCTGCCCTTGGCGCCGCCGATATGGCGCTTGCCCTGCGCCTGCCGCGCGCCCAGCACCGCATCGACCCAGGGCCCGGCCGCATTGACGGCCATCAACGCCGACAAGGCATGGCGTTCGCCGGTCAGCACGTCGGTATAGGTGACCCCGGTCAGCTGCGCGCCGTCTTGCAGGATCCCGTCCACCCGGCAGTGGGTGAGGATATGGCAGCCCTCGGCGGCCGCCTGCAAGGCGACCTCGGCGCAAAGGCGCTCGGACCAGACGACCTGGCCGTCCATGAAGATCGCGCTGCCCTCCAGGCCATCGGGCGACATCTGCGGGAAACGCGCCAGCGTCTCGTCGCGGGTCAGGATCCGGTGGGCGTCGGTCGTCTTGTCGAAGGACAGGATGTCATAGGCGACCATCCCGGCCCGCACCGCCAATTTCGATCGCTGGTTGTGGCTGTAGAGCGGGATCATCAGCGGCACCGGCTTGACCAGGTGCGGCGCGATGCGGAACAGGGTCTCGCGTTCGCGCAGCGATTCCCGGACCAAGGCCACGTCGCCCTGTTCCAGATAGCGCAGCCCGCCATGGATCAGCCGGCCCGACCAGCTGGAGGTGCCGCTGCCGATGTCCTCCTTCTCGACCAGGGCGACGCGCAGGCCGCGGGCGGCGGCGTCGCGGGCTATGCCGAGGCCGTTGATGCCGGCGCCGATGACCACCAGATCATAGGCGGCGCCGGGCGCGACGGTTGTCTCGGTGTGAGGACTTGCCATGATCGCTGTTCCGCTTGGCGTGAGAGCGGGGCGGCAGGACGCCGCCCGCGCCGGGGCGCGCTTGTTCAGTCGGTCTCGATGATCGCGATGACGGTGCGCACCTTGGTTTCCTGGCCTTCCCCGACAAGGATCTGGGCCAGGGTGCCGGCCGCGGGGGCTTCCAGTTCCTGCGTGGCCTTCTCGGCCTCGATCTCGGCCAGGGGCTCGTCCTCCTCGACGCGGTCGCCGACCTTCTTCAGCCAGCTGGTGATGGTGCCTTCGCTCATCCCCATGCCCCATTGCGGCAGCAACACTTCGACCTTCATTACCCGACCCTCCGGTTCCTGGTGTCCAACTGGTCCGCGCAGACCGCCTCGATGGCGGCGGTGATGCGCTCTTTCGTGGGATAGATCTCGGCCTCCAGCGCGGGGCTGAAGGGAACCTGCATGTTCAGCGCGCAGACCCGCTTGATGGGGGCACGCAGCGCGTGCATCGCCTCGTCCGCGACCACGGCGGCGATCTCGGCCGCCGCGCCGCAGGTGCGGTGCGCGGGTTCCGCGATGACCAGGCGCCCGGTCCTGAGAACGGACCGGACGATCGCCTTGGTGTCCAGCGGAACCAGCGTGCGCGGGTCGATCACCTCGCACGAGACGCCCCGCGCGGCCATGTCCTCGGCCGCCTGCATCGCCAGCGGGACCGAGCCCGAGACCGCGACCAGCGTCACGTCGCTGCCCTCGCGGCGCGTGCGGGCGACACCCAGGGGAATGGTGAACTCGCCGTCCTCGACCTCTTCCTTCTGGCCCCACAGCGGCACGGCCTCGAAGGACAGGACCGGGTCGTCGCTGTCGATGGCCGCGCGCATCAGCCCCTTGGCGTCGCGCGCCGAGGCGGGGGCGATGACCTTGAGGCCCGGCACGCCCATGAACATCGGATAAGGCCGGTCGGAATGGTGCGCGCCGGTGTTCAGCCCGTAGAACATGGCCGAGCGGAACAGCACCGGCAGCCGGCTTTGTCCGCCGAACATGTAGCGGTTCTTGGCCGCCTGGTTCACGAACTGGTCCATCGCCATGTAGAGGAACGAGGAATAGGACAGGTCCACGATGGGCCTGAGGCCGGTCATTGCCGCGCCAATGGCGGCCCCCACGATCGCCTCCTCCGAAATCGGCGTGTTGCGGATGCGCGACCTGCCGAACTGCTGAACGAAGTCGCCCTGTTCGGCCCGCTGCTTGCTGCCGCCGGTGGTGCCGTAGACATTCGCCTCGACATCCTCGCCGATCAGGATCACCCGCGGATCGGCGGCCATCGCCTCTTGCTGGGCCGCGCCGATCGCGCCGATAAAGGTCATCAAGCTCAAAGCACGTCCTCCAGGTCGTAGGGATCGGAATAAAGGTCGGCAAAGGCCACCTCGCGGGCGGGGTCCGGGCTTTCCATGGCAAAGGTCACGCAATCCTCGACCTCTCGCAGGATCTCCGCCTCGATCGCGTCCATCTGTTCGGCGGTGGCCTTGCCCGCCTCGATCAGCGCCGCCCGGAACAGCAGGATCGGATCGCGCGAGGTCCAGAAGCCGCGCTCGTCCGCGTCGCGGTAATCGACGTTGATGCGCAGCCCTTCGGAATGCTCGCGGAAGCGGTAGGTCATCACCTCGACAAGGCTCGGGCCCTCGCCCGCCCGGGCCCGCGCCGCGGCGGCGGCCACGGCCTCATGCACCGCCAGCACGTCCTGGCCGTCCTCGACCCGGACGCCCGGCATCCCGAACCCCGCGCCGCGGTCGCAGATCCGTCCGCCCGTGACGGTATGGGCGGGGGTGGACAGGGCGTAATGGTTGTTCTCGCACAGGAAAACGACCGGCAGCTTCCAGGCCGAGGCCATGTTCATCGATTCGTAGAGAACCCCCTGGTTGGCCGCGCCGTCGCCGAAGAACGTCAGCGCGACGCGGTTCTCGCCCAGCACCTGCGCCGACAAGCCCGCGCCCACGGCGATCGGGATGGACGACCCGGTGATGCCGGATTCGCCAAGGCTGCCGACCTTGTAATCCGCAAGATGCAGCGAACCGCCCTTGCCCTGGCAGACACCCGTCGCCTTGCCCACCAGCTCGGCCATCAGCGGCCCCAGCGGCGAGCCCATCCCGATCGGATGCCCGTGGCTGCGATGGTTGCCGGTCATGTGGTCGCCCTGCCGCAGCGCCATGCAGGCCCCCACGACCTGAGCCTCCTGACCGATGCTGGTGTGGACGGTGCCGGGAATGTAGCCGCGCTTGACCATCTTCGAGGCGCGCTCGTCGAAATGGCGGATCCGCAGCATCCGACGCTGCATCTCCAGAAGGGTATCGCCCGGCAGGCTCAGTCCATGTTCCATCAGATCATCCGTTTGGCTCTAATGTTCTTATGTTGATCATATGTATCAGAATCTGTTTCAAGTGGCAAGCTTGCAGATCCGCCGCGCCGTCTCAGGCTGCGAATGCCAACGATTGCCGAAGGATTTTTGGTTCTGAAGGGCGCCGGCCATGGCAGCGCCGCAGCGCCGCGACAAGAAAGCTGTGGCGGCACCGTCACGGAACTGGACGATTCGGCCAGGTTCCGGCACATTTGTTCACCAGTTCAAAACCGGAGCTTCTGGATGAAAGACCTTGATCGCAAGGCAACCGACCTGGCCCGCGCCGCCTGGCTCTATTATGTCGAGGAACAGACCCAGAGCCAGATCGCCGACAAGCTGGGCGTCAGCCGCAGCACCGTGATCCGCCTTTTGCAGCGGGCGCGCCAGAGCGGGCTTGTCACGATCTCGCTGGGTGTTTCCTCCGAAACCTTCGAACTCGAGCGCGACCTCGAAGCGGCCTATGGCCTGCGCAAGGTCCGCGTCGTGCCGGTTGCGGACGATCCCACCATGCAGCGGCGCTGGCTGGGCCAGGTCGCGGCCGAGGCCCTGCAAGAGATGGCGCGCAAGGATTCCATCGTCGCCGTCAGCTGGGGCTCGACCCTGCGGGCGATGGCCGATTCCCTCAGCGGCGAAGTCTCCGTGCCCGGAATGAAGATCGTCGCCCTGATCGGCGGGCTGCACAACGCGGACCAGGGCACCAACCCCTACGAGGTCGCGGAACTGGTCGGGCAGTTCTTCGGCGCCCCGGCGCGCGCGCTTTATGCGCCCGTCTATGTCCGAAACGCCGAGACAGCCGCCGGCCTGATGAGCGATCCGGGGCTGAACGAGGCCGTGGACATGGCGCGCCGCGCCTCGCTGGTAGTGTTCAGCGTCGGCTCGCTTTCAGAAGAGGCGACGATGCTCAAGCTGGGCTATGTCAACCCGACCGAGAAGGCCTTTCTGGAGGATCAGGGCGCGGTTGCCGACATCGCCTGCCGCTGGACGGACGCCCACGGCAACCCGGTGCCCCTGCCCTCGACGATCAATCCGATCGGGCTGTCGCTTAACGATCTGCGCAACATCCCCGAACGGCTGCTGATCGCGGGGGGCAGATCCAAGCAAGAGGCGATCCTGGCAAGCCTGCGCGGCGGCTATGCCACGCATCTGATCACCGACGAGCAGGTGGCGATGGCGCTGCTGCACCAGAAGCATCGGCACGGCAGCCAATGAACCACTTGCAACAATTATGAACATATGTTTCATTTTCGGGGGGAGCGAGTAGGACGTGCGAATCCCGGCCTGCGCGCGGCGCATGCCGGGCCGGCGCGCGCAAGGAGGAGTTATGATTCTGGGGATCGACCTTGGCACGTCGATGGTCAAGGCCGCATTGTTCGGACCGGACGGGGACTGCATCGCCGTCGCGGCACGGCGCAGCAGCCCGACAGCCTGCGGGCAAGGCCGGATGGAGCAGGATTTCGAAGAGATCGTCACGGCCGTCGGCGAGGTCGTGGCCGAGGCCTGCGCGGGACGGCCGGCCCCGAAAGCCATCGGCATCACCGGGCAGAGCGACGGGCTGTGGCTTCTGGACCGGGACGGGCGCGGTTGCGGGCCGGCGGTGTCCTGGCTGGACGACCGCGGCAACCCCTATCTTCAGGACTGGATCGACCGCGGCGTCTTCGAGGCCGTCTTCCGCCGCAACGGCAACGCCATCTTTCCGGGCAGCCACGCGCCCCTGATGGCCGCGATAAGCGCCGCCGCCCCCGACCGGCTGGCCCGGGCGCATACCGCAAGCTATCTCAAGGACGGCATTCTGCAACGCCTGACGGGCGCGCGGGTGACGGACGCCTCGGATGCCTCCCTGCCCTTCCTGGATGTGGTTGCGCGCGATTACGACCCCGAAATCCTGCGGATGCTGGGGCTGGAGCATTGCGAACATCTGCTGGCGCCGGTGATGCGCGCGCCGGGCCAGGCCTTTGCGCTGAATTTGGAAGGGGCCGCGCTGATCGGCCTGCCCGCGGGCATTCCGGTCCATGCCGGACCCTTCGACCTGGTCGCCTGCCCCATCGGCGCGGGCGTGCAGCGGCCCGGCGACGGGCTGATCATCATCGGCACCACCCTTGCCTGCGAGGTGCTGGTGGACCGCGTCGACACGTCGGGGCCCGCCGTGGGGATGACCCTCTGCATGCCGCAGAACGACCGCTGGATCCGTTCGATGCCCGCGACGGTGGGAACGGCCACGCTGGACTGGGTTCTGTCGCTGGTCGGCGCGTCACACAAGGATGTCGACGCGCTGCTGGCAGAAAGCAGCCCCGGATCGCGCGGGGTGACCGCCCTGCCCTTTTTCTCGGCCACGGGCGAGCGCGCGCCCTTTGTGGACGTGCGCGCGCGCGGCCAGCTGGCGGGGCTGTCCACCGCGACGACGCGGGCGGACCTGGTCCGTTCGGTCTGCGAATCGGTTGCCTATGCCGCCCGGCAATGCATCGAGGCGGCGGGCCTGACCGGCACGCTGTCGGTTTGCGGCGGCGGGTCCAATTCCATCACCTGGTCGCGGATGGTGGCCGACGCGTTGCAGCGCCCGCTTTGCATCGCCCGCAGGCCCGAGGTCGGCGCCCGGGGGGCCGCGATGGTGGCGATGGACGTGGTCGGCATCGCGTATGACCGCGACCTTTGGACCCGACCCGAGGGTGTGATCGAGCCCCGCCGCGAGCGCGCCGCCCTGCACGAGGCGGGCTTTGCCCATTACCAGGAGATCGTCGAGTCCGCGCGCCATCTGTGGCACAGCCCGAACCGCGATCTCTGCCACATGCCGCGAGAAAAGCTGCCATGCCCCGTGACCTGACCATCCCGGACCAGCGCCATCCCGAAAAGGCGCGCCGCACGCCCTCGGCCCCTCCGCCGCCGCGCCCCGACTGGATCCGCGTCGCGCTGCGCAGCAGCGACCGGCTGGCCCAGACCCGGGACATCGTGGCAAGCCACGGCCTGACAACCGTCTGCCAGGAGGCCGGATGTCCGAATCTGGGCGAATGCTGGAGCCAGGGCCACGCCACCATGATGATCATGGGCCAGATCTGCACGCGCGGCTGCACCTTCTGCAACGTGGCAACGGGACGGCCCGATGCGCTGGATCCGTTCGAACCGGGCCGCGTGGCGGATGCGGTGGCCAGGCTGGGCCTGGATCACGTCGTCGTCACCAGCGTGGACCGCGACGACCTGGAGGATGGCGGGGCCGGGCATTTCGCCCAGACCATCCGCGCCATCCGCCATCGCGCCCCCGGCACCACGATCGAGGTGCTGGTGCCCGATTTTCTGAAATGCGGCCCCGAGGCGCTGGAAACGGTGATCGCCGCGCGCCCCGATGTCTTCAACCACAACCTCGAGACCGTGCCCGGCCTTTACGCCGAGGTGCGGCCAGGGGCGCGCTATTTCCATTCGCTGCGGCTCTTGCAGCGCGCCAAGGAATTGGAACCCCGCATCTTCACCAAGTCCGGCCTGATGGTCGGGCTAGGAGAGACGCGGCCCCAGATCCTGCAAGTGATGGACGACATGCGCGCGGCGGATGTCGATTTCCTGACCATCGGGCAATATCTCCAGCCGACCCCGCGCCACCACGCGATCAGTCGCTACGTCACGCCCGAGGAATTCGCCGGCTACGGGCGGGCGGCGCTCGGCAAGGGGTTTCTGGTCGTCTCGGCCAGCCCTTTGACCCGGTCCAGCCATCACGCGAGCGCGGATTTCCGGCGGCTGAGGGCCGCGCGCGGCTGAACCATCGCCCAAGCGAAGACCCGCCGCATCGCCTGCGGCGGGCCTTTTTCCATGGCCGCGATGTCACTTGATGACGATGCCGCGGCTGCGGGTGGTGGTCAGGGCGACGACCAGGATGATGAACAGGCCATAAACCAGGCTTTGCGACTGCGCGCCCACGCCCAGCGCCTGGATCGCCACCGGCACGAAGGCCACGGTCAGCGCGCCGAAGACCACGTTCAGCGGGTTCGTCTGACCGCCCGAGATCGAGGTTCCGCCGACCAGCGCGGCGGCGATCCCGGGCAGCAGGAGCGCGCTGCCGATGCCGCTGGCCGAGGCCGAGCCCGCCTGCGCCAGGATCGCCAGTCCCGCCACGCCGCCCAGAAAGCCCGAAACGGCAAAGGTTGCGATCCGCAGCCCGCGCACCGGCACGCCGGACAGGATGGCGGCGGTCTCGTTCTTGCCCATCGCGGTCATCGACTGCCCGGCGCGGGTGAATTGCAGCGCCGCCCAGCAGACCAGCGCCAGCGCCACCGCCAGCCAGAAGGTCAGCGGCACAAAGCCGACATTCGTGGTATAGAGCGCCGAGACCAGTTCCCGGTTCTCGCCCAGATAGATCGTCTGGGAACCGCTGGTGACCAGCGCCGCCGTCTGCAACACGCCCAGCGTGCCCAGCGTCAGCGCAAAGGAGGGAACCTGCGCATAGGCCGCGATGGCCCCGTTGACCGCGCCGATCGCCGTGACCAGCGCCAGGATCGCCAGGATGCCCCAAACGCCGAGGCCGGGCAGGATCATCGCCAGCAGGATCGTGCTCAGCAGGCTGGCCGCCGCGTTCGACAGGTCGATCGAACCGACATTCAGCACGATCGACTGCCCCAGCGCCAGCAGCAGGATCGGTGCCGCCGTCGCCGCCACGATCGAGATCCCGAAGGGGCTGAGATAGTTCGGGTTCAGCAACCAGACCGCCCCCAGCATCGCCGCAAAGACCAGGGACGGGGCGACGACGTGCCAGGAAGCCAGCCGCGACAGGCGCCCGCCAATCGCCAGGCCCGAGATGGTGCGGTTCATGAAAAGCTCGCTGTGATCGGTCATACCATTTCCGCCACGATCTGATGGATGGAGGGAACGCCACCACCGGCAAGGTCGTGGCGCGCGGAGTGCCTGCCGTCGCGCAGGACAAGGATGTCGTCGGCCAGTTCCAGCGCCTCCTCGATGGTGTCGGGGATCAGCACGACGGCGGCGCCCGCGGCGCAGGCGGCGCGGATCTGGCGGTTCACGATCGCCCCCGCGCCGACATCCAGGCCGCGCAGCGGGTGGTCCAGCAGCAGCACCTTCAACGCCGGGGCGTTCAGCCATTTGGCCAGCACGACCTTTTGCTGATTGCCGCCCGAGAACTGGATCAGCGGCGCGTGGATGTCGTTGGGGCGCACCTCCAGCCGATCGAACCAGCCCTGCGCGACCCGCGCCATGCGTCGGGGACGCAGAAAGGGACCGGCCGCGCCCTCGCCCGGATGGGTCAGCGCGATGTTGCGGGTCGCGGCAAGGCCCGCGATCATGCCCTCGGTCTTGCGCTCGGCCGGGACATAGGCCAGCCCCGCCGCCACCGCTTTGCGGATCGACCAGCGGCGCACGGCCTGGCCGCCCACCAGGATCTGGCCCTCGTCCACCGTCTCGGCGCCGTAAAGGCAGCGCATCAGCGCCTCGCAGCCCGACCCGTTCGATCCGACCAGCGCCAGAACCTGCCCCGGCCGGACCGAGAACGAGATGCCGCCGAACGCGCCTGCGCGGCCAAGTCCGCGCGCCTCGAGCGCCGGGGGTCCGGCCGGGGGGCTGCGGCGTCCGGCGACCGGCTGGTGATCGCCGTCGGCCATGGCGCGGAACAGGTCGTCCTTGGTGACCTCCGCGATCGGCTTGTCGCTGGCCAGCCGGCCGCTGCGCATGACGATCACGCGGTCGCAGATGCGCATGATCTCGTCCAGGCGGTGCGAAACGAAGATCACGCTGGCGAAATCGCGCAGCTTGCGGATCTCGCGCTCGAGGATCTCGGTCTCGGCGGCCTCGAGAACGGCGGTCGGCTCGTCCAGGATGACCAGCGGCGTCGCCCCCTGGCCCGGATCGATGCAGACCGCGCGGGCGATCTCGACCATCTGGCGGTCGATAAAGGACAGATCGCCCACCCGGGTCGTCGGGCTGAGACGCACGCCGATCTTGGCCAGCGCGCGGGCCGCCTCGCGGTTGATGCGGCCCCAATCCTGAAGCCCGGCGCGTTCCAAGCCGCTGCGGGCGGAACTGTGCTGGTCGATGTTCTCGGCGATGGTCAGATTGGTGAACAGCGACTGTTCCTGATGCACCACCCCGACCCCGGCCCGCAGCGCGTCGCGCGGGCCGCGGAACTGGACGGGGCGGCCGTTCAGCCGCATCTCGCCGCGGTCGGGCTGCTCGATCCCGGCCAGGATCTTCAGCAGGGTGGATTTGCCGGCGCCGTTTTCCCCGATCAGGCCCACGACCTCGCCGCGGCGGATTTCCAGCGACACGTCGTTCACGGCCTTGACCGGACCGAAGGACCGGCAGACATGCGACAGCTTCAGGACAGGGGGATGCATATCGGTCATTTCGCCACCTTCAGCCGCCCGCGCAGGGGCCAGGACACCGCGATGATGGCAACAACCAGGATCGCGCCGAAGATGCCCGATTGGTAATCGGGATCGATCCCGGCCAGAACCAGCCCGTTGTTCAGCAGGATCAGCAAGAACACCCCCAGGGCCGAGCGGATGACGCCGCCCTCGCCGCCGCTGAGGGCGGTGCCCGCGATCACCGCCGCCGGGATGACGGTGAACAGCTGTCCCGACCCAATGTCGGGCGAGCCCGACCCCAGCTGCATCGTCGCCAGTATGCCTGCCAGCGCGCTGAGCAGCCCCGCGACGGCAAAGGCCATGACCTTGATCGAGGCGACCGGCAGGCCCATCGCGGCCGCGATCGTTTCGTTGTTGCCGATGGCCAGGATGCCGCGCCCCAGACGCGTGTGGTTCATCACCAGAAGCCCCAGGCCCAGCGCCGCGGCCGCCAGCCAGAAGGCGTTCGGCACGCCGAACGTCAGCCGGGTCGGCCAGCGGGCCAGCGTCTCGTCGGTCAGGCTGGGCAGCATGCCGTTGCCGTAAAGAAGAACGCCGATCCCCAGGCCGATATACCAGGTTCCCAGCGTCACGACAAAGGACGGCACCTTCAGCCGCGCATGGACGATCCCCGCCAGAAGGCCCAGCCCCAGGCCGAGGGCCAGGGCCGCGACCCAGGCCCAGGGACCGAAATCCACCGCCACACGGCTGTTCGGCGACATCAGGATCCAAGCCATGCCCGAGGCCCCCATGACGCCCTGCACCGACAGATCGATCGAGCCCATCTGGATCACCATGGTCGTGCCGACAACCACGATCAGGGGAACCGCGGCCTGATAAAGCAGGTTCTGCAAGTTTTCGACGCTGCCGAAGCGCGGATTGGCCCAGGTGAAGATCATCGCCAGCGCGACGATGGACAGGATCATGCCCATCGGCGCATGACGCATGGCGGCGCGCCAGCGCGCAAGGGGGGCACGCCAGCGCGCAGGGCCGGCGGACCGGGGGGGACCATCGGGAACCCGATGTCGGGCAAGACTGGACATCGCTCTACCTCGGATGTGGAAATGGCTCCGGGCCGGGGGCGCGCCCCGGCCCGATCGGCGCATCAGCTTTCGGGAAGGGCCTCGACGCCCCCGCCGACCAGCGGCATGGGCGCGGCGTCCCAGGGACCGCTTTCGACAAGGCGGTCGACAAAGGCGGCCGGTGCCCCGGGTTCGTCGTATTGCAGATAGTCGCCGATGTTGTCGGGCGTCACGCAGCTCAGGTCGAACAGGCTTTCGCGCTTGTTCTCGGGCAGCGCGCTCGGGACGACCTCGCCCTTGGCCGCCAGATAGGCGGTGTAAAGGCCGACCGCCGAGGCCATGTAGCCGCGATGAAAGGTTTCGCCGACGATGGCGTTGTCGCCGCGGCCCGACTGGATGTCCTCCAGCGTCTTGGGATAAAGCCCGTCCGACGCGAACTTGACCCGATCCAGCAGGCCCGCGTTTTCGAAAGCCTGCATGGCGCCGATCTGCATGGCGTCGTCCGCGCTCCAGACGGCGTCGATCTGGTCGCCGTATTTCACGATCAGGTCCTGGGCGTTGCGCGCCGCGATCTGCGGATCCCAGTTCGAGGGACGCTCCTCGAGGATGGCGATGTTGGGAAAGTTCTCGGCGATCTCGGCGCGGAAGCCCGCGACGCGGGTCTGGCTGGTGGTGCTGTCCTGGACGCCCGGCAGCAGAACGACTTCGCCTTCGCCGTTCAAGGCGCCGGCGATGGCTTGCGCGCCGCAGCGTCCCGAGGACACGCCCGGATGCTTTTGGAAGGCCACGAAGTGATCGCCCACGTTCCACGGCTTGTAGTCGTCGGGCTTGTTCCACCAGATCGTCACATAGCCGCCCGCCCGGCCCACGGCGTCCACGATGGTGGGCGCGTCCGACGAGGACACGGTGTTCACGAACATGATCGGCTTTTTCCCGCTGGCCAGGATCGCCATGATGTTCGAGATCCCTTCCTGCGACGAATTGTTCGAATTCACGATCTCCAGCGGCAGGCCCAGATGATCGGCCAGCGCCTGCGCACCCTCGATGTTCGAGATCATGTAGGGGTTGGTGGTGTTGATGACCGACACCACCATCACCCATTCGTCGGGCGACAGCTCCTGCGCCGAGGCGGCCCCGAGGCCCAGCCCCGCCGCCAGAACGGCGGCCATGGCGGTCATGCCGGGGGCGCGGCGCACGCGGCTTTGCGGCAGGTCGGTTTTCTTGTCACGCATGTCATTCTCCTGTTGGTCGTCCTGTTGGTTCTCAAAGGGGGGGGGGGCCGTCGCGGGGGAAGGGTCAGTCGCGCAGCGTCGCGAAGAAGCTGCGGATGTCGTCGACATAGATCCCCGGCTCTTCCAGGGGCGCGAAATGCCCGCCCGAGCCGTGGACGCGGTATTGCTTGAGGTTGAAGTATTTCTGCGTCCAGGTCAGCGGCGGCTTGTAGATCTCGCCGGGATAGATCGAAACGGCGGTGGGAACGCCCACAACCGGAAAGCGGTCATGGCTGGGCCGCCAGGGGTTGCCCCGGCATTCCCAGTAATAGCGGCACGACGTGCCGCCGGTGCCGGTCAGGAAGTAAACCGCGGCCGTGGTGACCAGATCCTCCTTGGGCCAGACCTTCTCAAAGGCGGCGGTGCCCTCGCCGCGCTCGGCCAGGCCCCAGAAATACCGCTTTTCGGTGATCCAGGCCAATTGGCCCGCCGGGCTGTCCGCGACCAGGGCGGCCAGGGTCTGCGGCTTGGTCAGCTGCAATTCGCCATAGCCGCTCTCGCGTTCGACGAACAGCTTGCCGCGTTCGAACCAGCCAGCCTCGTCCGGGCTGTATTCGCTGGCCGCCGGCAGACCCAAAGCCGGGTCAAAGGCGACGCCCGCGGGCTGGTCGGGATGGCTGGGCAGGTAATGGCTCATCTGGGCGGGGAAATGCGTGTAAACCCCGATCACGTCGCGCTCGTATTTGTGGCCGTGCTGCTGGGCGATCAGCGCGCCCCAGTCCCCTCCGGCCGTCGCATAGCGCGGATAGCCGAGGATCCTGGTCATCAGCGCGTTTTCCAGATCCGCCGTGCGCCAGAAGTTCCAGCCCGTTTCGCGCAGGGGCGAGCTGAATCCGTATCCGGGCAGCGAGATCAGCACGACATCGAAACTGTCCTCGGCCCGGCCGCCATGGGCCTCGGGGTCGGTCAGCGGGCCGATGACCTTGCGCAGATCCCAGAAGGTCCAGGGCCAGCCGTGATGCAGCAGCAGCGGCATCGGGTTCGGACCCTTGCCGCGCACATGGATCACGTGCAGCGGCACGCCCATCAGCTCGATGCGGAACTGCGGCAACTGGTTCATGCGGCGTTCGACGTCGCGCCAGTCATAATCGTTGATCCAGTAATCGACCAACTCGCGGTGATAGGCGGTGTTGTAGCCGTAACGCCAGTCGTCGTTGGCGAAATCGTCGGGAAAGCGCGTGCGCTTCAGCCGCGCCATCATGTCGTCCAGCTGCTCGTCCGGGATGTGGATTTCGAAGCAGGTCATGCGGTCGTCGAGGGCCATGGGGCATCCTCCCTGTCAAACGGGGGTCAACTTGCAATGAAGAACCGGGCAAAGGTCAGTCGCGCAGGGAGCGCATCACGTCCTTGATGAGCGGCCAGACCCGCGCGACCGAGGCGTGATCCATGCTCTCCTTGGGCGAGTGCAGGTCATAAAGGTTCGTGCCGATGCCGATCGTGTCCAGCCCGGGGATGCGCTGCGTGAACATGCCCAGTTCCAGGCTGCAAACCGAGACCAGCACCTCGGGCTTGCGGCCCATCACGCGGGCGTAGCTTTCCTTGGCGATGTCCAGCATCCGCGACCCGGGGTTCCAGGGAAACTCGGGCGCATCAAGCCCGATCTGCTTGGCGCGAACCCCGTCCCCCGCCAGTTCGGCGATCAGCATCAGCCGGTCCAGGACCGCATGCTTGCGAGACGTGACGGCGCTGGTGATGGTCGAGGTGATCTCGACCCCCTTGTGGGTGGTGACCATCAGGCCGATGTTGTTCGAGGTTTCCCAGTTGCCGGCGACCTCGAGGTTCTGGGTCTGGATCCCGTCCGGCAGCAGCAGCATCACGCCCAGCAGCCGCTTGGCGGCGGCCGGCGAAAAGACCCGTGCGACCGGGGTGTCGGACCGCGCCAAGGTGATGCGCATGTCGGGATCGGCCAGCCGGAACTCGGCCTTCAGCTCCTCGGCCAGCGTTTCCACGGCGTGGCGCACGGCCTCGATCCTGCCGTGCTCGATGCGGATCAGTGCGGCGGCCTCGGCGGGAATGACGTTGTTCTGGACGCCGCCCGACAGGCGGGCGATCTCGACCCCGCCCTGCCCCGCCGCGCGGCGCAGCAGGCGGCCCAGGGCGACAATGGCGTTGGCGCGTTCGAAATGGATGTCGAATTCACAATGCCCGCCGCGCAGGCCGCCGATCCGCAGCGCCCAGGTCTCGAAGCCGGCGGCGGGTGCGGTCCAATCCGCATCCACGTCGATCCGGCAGGACACGTCGCCCGAGCAGCCGGCCAGCAATTGGTTCTCCTCGATCCAGTTAAAGTCGATCATCCGCTTGCCCGACAGCAACGACAGATCGACGCCGTCGCCGCCGACCTTGCCCATTTCCTCCATCGCGGTCATCACGCATTCCAGAGGCGGATGAGGGATGTCGTCGCTGTCCAGCAGGGCCAGCATGTAGGCGATGCCCAAACCGTTGTCGGCCCCCAGCGTCGTGCCCTCGGCGCGGATCCGGTCTCCGTCCAGCTTCAGCGTGACCCCCTTGGTGAAGTCGTGGCTGACGCCCTCGTCGGTCTTGCAGACCATGTCCAGGTGGCCGTGCAGGATCACGGCGGGCGCGTCTTCATACCCGGGGGTGCCGGGCTTCTTGACGATGATGTTCTGCAACTCGTCGCGATGGCACACCAGCTTTCGTGCCGCCGCGAAATCCGCCACGTAATCGGCCGCATCCTTTTCGTGCCGCGAGCAGCGATGCCGTGCGCTCAGCGCCTCGAAGAATGCCATGACGTCGCGCGGCTCGACCTCGGCCAGCACGCCGGACGACGCCGCATGGTCGACGCGTTCCTCCTGCAAATCAACGTCCACTTCCGCTCCTCCCTGTCATGCGCCAAGCGGCTTCCCCCAGCGAGGCAATGCCGGCAGGGCTCCTCCCCCTCCCGGCCTTGGCGGTGCCGCAGCGCCTTAATGAAGCATTTGTTCATGCTCAAGTCATTTATACCACAACCCGGATCGGGCTGGCAAAGCATTTGTTCAGCGGCACTGAGAAGAAGGTATTTAGCTAAGATCGCGGGGTTTTTGCCGAAAGATGGTTCAGAAGCGTTACGGTTTCGGCATCGCTGCGGCGCTTGCCCCAGCGAGAGTTCACGCAAGGGCTGCTGTAGATTAATCCTGTTCGCATCACGAAGTCCGGACCTGTCCGCGACCGCCCGATGCAATGGAAATCCCTCGATGATGCCCCGAAGCAGCGCGGATCGCTCCTGATCCGGCTTGACAGGGATATGGAGTGCTCGCCGAGAGGCCTAGCCGCCCGGGACGCCCGCCGGCGTTCTCCGATGCAGCAGTCCAGTTTTGCCTGATGGGGAAGGTTCTGTTTGGTCTGCCGCCTCGGTAAAGCACGGGCATGGTGTCCTGCATCCTGGACATGGCAGGACTCACCTGCTCGATGCCGGACTTTTCCATCCCGAGCCGGCGGCAAGGATCTTCGATGGCCGATGTATCCGACCGCCCTGCGCCGAGACCGCCCAACCCGCTGGTCGACAGCGCCGGGACCAGGCTCATAGGCGATGGAGAGTGGCTGGCGCGCAAGCACGGCAGCCGCCACAAAGGAGACCGAAGACGAGCCTCGGTCCCGGCGCCGGTCTGCCATTCGGGGGCAAGGAAGCAGCCGATCGGCAAACCTTACCGGGGTCTCGATTTAACGGCTCTGAAGGGGATCGGGCTCCTTCGGAAAGCCTCTCCGGGTCAGCACGGCATCCGCCAGCCGTTTTTGCGAAAGCAGCCCCTGCCGCGACAACCTGGTGGTCTGCCAGAACGTGGCCGATGCGCATCGCCGCGATATGAAGCAAACCGATCGACCGTCTGCTCCATCAGCGTTCCGCATTGACGGTGTGCTTTCCTTCAGGCATCAAGTCGGCATGATCGGTTCCACGCCCTTGCGGCTTGGAGGCAAGAGGGAACGCGGTGGGGTGCGGCAGCACCGAATCCGCGGCTGTCCCCGCAACTGTAAGCGGCGAGTCCGGCTGACGATGCCACTGGAGCGATCCGGGAAGGCCAGCCAGGGCGGCGAACCGCGAGCCAGGAGACCTGCCGGTCATGCGAGCAACCACAACGTCTTCGGGTGTGAAGACAAGGAGGTAGGACCATGACCACGCACAGCGCAGCCGCCAGGCGGGACAGGATCGGCTTTGCCCCGGCCCTTGCCGTCGCCCTTATCGGGCTGGCGATCGTCTTTGTGACCGGCCACGTGCAGGCCGAAACGCTGCACGACGCCGCCCATGACGTGCGGCACGCCACCGGCTTTCCGTGTCACTAGGGCGATGTTCACGCGCCTTCTGACCAGCGCCTTGTTCGCTGGCGCTGCCGCAGGGCTGATTGCCGCCCTGTTGCAGCTTTATTTCGTGCAGCCCGTGCTGCTTCACGCCGAACTTTATGAAAGCGGCCAGCTCGTGCATTTCGGGGCGGAAACGGCAGTTCCCGCAGTGCAGGATCTTGGCGGGGTCGATCCCGTGCGCGACGGGCTGAGCGTGATCTTCACCATGCTCGTCTATTGCGGCTACGCCCTTGTCATGCTGCCGCTGATGGCCCTGGCGCAGGATCGCGGCGCCCGCATCGACGCGCGGACAGGGCTGATCTGGGGTCTCGCGGGTTTCGTCGCCGTGCAGTTCGCGCCGGGCTTCACCCTGGCCCCCGAGGTGCCGGGCGTGGCCGCGGCGGATGTCCATGATCGGCAGATCTGGTGGTTCGCGACCGTTCTGGCCGCCGGAATCGCGCTGTGGCTGATCGCCTTCGGCACAAGCTGGGCCGCGTGGGGCGCGGCAGTCGTCCTGCTTCTTGCGCCGCATGTGATCGGCGCGCCCGAACCCGAAACCTTCACCGGGCCGGTCCCGACCGAGATCGGCGCCCTTTTCGCGGCACGGGCCTATGGCGTCGGCATGGCGGCCTGGGTGATGCTGGGGGCCTTCGCGGGCTGTTTCTGGGCGCGCGAAAGTCGGACCATGGCCCTAGGGCAGCCCGCCTGACCGCGGGACGACTGGCGACAGTCCAGCGGGCGCGGCCTTGCGGCCGTGCCCGCTTCTTCTGAGAGGAGTTGTGCATGGATCGCTCCATCCCCCTTCTTCTGATCGGGCTGGTCCTTGGCGGCGGCATCGGCTTTGCCGTCGCGGCGTCGAACGGCGTCACGCTGGACGGGCACGATCACGGCAACCCGGCCCATCATGGCGTCCACGCGTCATCCCCGGATGCCGGGCATGACCATGACACGCCGCTGTCTCTGCCCGCCGACGATGCCGCGCCGACATTGGCGCTGGATCTGTCGCGCGACCCGACGACCGGCTGGAACCTGCGCCTGGATACCGCGAATTTCGCCTTCGCGCCCGAACATGCAAGCCGCGACCACGTGCCCGGCGAAGGGCATGCCCATGTCTATGTCAACGGCGTCAAGCTGGGCCGCTTTTATGGCCCCTGGCTGCATCTGGATAACCTGCCGCCCGGCGAGGTCACGGTCGAGGTCACGCTGAACGCCAACGATCACCGGCCGCTGTCGGTGGCGGGCAAACCCGTGGCGCAAACCGTGGTGATCGCGAACTAGATCGCGGGAACCCGGCCGACGAGGCGATGGCGCAGCCTGCCGCAGGGCCGCGCGTCCTCGATCCAGCCTGCGGGTGCGGCCAGATAGGCCCGCAGGGTCGCGACGATGTCGGCCGCATCGTCGCAGGGATCGACGCCGGCAAAGAAACAGGTCGCGCGGCCCTGTGACTGCAAGGCCAGGGACACCGGGCGGGCGCAGCCGTTCATGCAGGCCTGTTCGTTGATCCGCACGGGCACGGGCAAATCCGCCGCGTCGATTGCCGCCAGAAGCGCCGCCCAATTCCCGCCGCCGCAGCTTCGGCAGATGTGGATGTGAACGGCATCGCGGGTCATGCCCGCACGACCTTTCGCAAAAGATAGGTGTCCATGATCCAGCCGTGACGTTCGCGCGCCAGGGCGCGCTCTGCGACAATGCGCGGGGCGGTCTCGGCCAGCGGGCCGCTGATCAGCAGTTCCTCGGGCATTCCCAGGAACGCGCCCCACCAGATACAGAGATCGCGCTTGGCCAGAATTCGGAAACTGCAATCGCCGTCCAGCATCACGGCCACGGTTTCCGCCCCCGCGGGCCAGCCGTGATCGCGCAGCCGGCGGCCGGTTGTCACCGTCACGGCCCCGTTCACCGTGTTGAAGGGGATCGCATGGGCCGCGGTCAGCGCCTGCAACGCGGTGATCCCCGGAACGACGCGGATGCGGGGACAAGGCTCCAGACGGGCCGCGATGCGCAGCGTCGAATCGTAGAGCCCCGGATCCCCCCAGACCAGCAGGGCAACCGGACCCCGGGGTCCGGCCCGGCCGATGATGTCCGCCCAGATGCGGCCGATCGCGTCGTGCCAAAGCCGGACGCGATCGGCATAGGGCAGGCGGTCGTCCCGGACAGGCATGTCGAACTCGGCCACCGGCGCGGTGCTGCCGCAGTCGCGCAGGATGCTGTGCCGCAATTCGGCCAGGTCGGCCTTGTCGGTCCCCTTGCGCGGGATCAGCACCAGGGCGGCCTGCCGCAAGGCCTTGCGCCCTTCAAGGGTGACATGGTCGGGATTGCCCGTCCCGATCCCGACAAGCCAAAGCTCTGTCATCGCGCCTCGCCGGCAATGAGGTGGAAGAAGGTGCCGGTGACATGGCCCCGCCGCGAGCCGGTCTCGGCCAGAACCGCGCCGTCGGCGTCGGCGACCGTGGCCAGCGGCGGGTCGGGCTGGTCGAGGATCGTGGAATAATGGAACTCGTGTCCTCGCAACGCGGCGCCTGCGGCATGTCCGGGCATGGCTGCATGCAGCACCGCCCGGCGATAGCCCAGATGGAGCCTGCGGGTTGCATACGAGGTGACAAGCCCCAGCAATCCCGCCATCTGGTGCCGCTGCCCGGCCTTGTCGATCAGCGCGGCGCCCAGGGCCATGTATCCCCCGCATTCGCCATGGACCGGCCTGGTGGCGGCGTGGCGCAGCAATCCGTCGCGGAAACGCGCGGCGGCGGCGATCCGGCCCCCGTGCAGTTCGGGATAGCCGCCGGGAAGCCAGACAAGATCGGCATGGGGATCCGGCGCCTCGTCGGCCAGCGGTGAGAAGGGCAGCACCTCGGCCCCCGCCGTTCGCCAGCCTTCCAGAAGATGCGGGTAGGTGAAGGAAAAGGCCGCGTCCTGCGCCAGCGCGATCCGCTGCGCGGGCGGCGGTGGCAGGATGGCTGCGGCCCCGGGCGCCCGGCCTCGCGCCGCGGCGCGGATCGCGCCCAAATCCACATGCGCGCGCAGAAAGCCCGCATAGCCTGCAATGGCGGCCTCGAGATCGGGATGTTCGGCCGCCTGAACCAGGCCAAGATGGCGTTCCGGCAGGACAAGATCGCCGCGCCGGGGAAGCGCGCCAAGCACGCTCAAGCCCGCCCCCTCCATGCCCAAACGAGCAAGCCGTTCATGCCGGGCCGAGGCGACCCGGTTCAGGATCACGCCGGCGAAAGGAAGGTCGGGATGGTAATGCGCAAAACCCAGGGCCGTCGCCGCCGCCGATTGCGCCTGCCCGCCCACGTCCAGAACAAGGATCACCGGCCAGCCCATCGCTTTTGCGGTTTCCGCACTGGATCCGAAGCCCATGCGGCCAAGGGTGGCCACGCCGTCGTAAAGCCCCATCGACCCTTCGGCCAGGCAGATGTCGGCCCCCTTCGCCTGCGCCGCGATGGCGAAAAACAGATCCTCGCCCATGCCCCAGCTGTCGAGGTTGAACGAGGCCCGCCCGGCGGCCGCAGCGTGAAAGGCCGGGTCGATGTAGTCTGGGCCCGACTTGAACGGCTGGACCGCCAGCCCATCCTCGGCCAAGGCCCGCAACAGGCCCAGCATCACCGTTGTCTTGCCCGTGCCCGATGACGGGGCCGAGACAAGCAGCCCCGGCGGAAAATCCGACCCCCTAGTCATCGCCTTCGCTCCATTCGGCCCAGGGGCTGCCCGCCGATTGCGGGCGATAGCGGCGATCGTAATCGGGGGCGTAAAGGCGGCTTTCGTCGAACTGCGCCGCACCAAGGGCGCGGCCGACAAGAATCAGGGCGGTGCGCTCCATCCCCTGGGGCAGGGCCGCCTGGATCGTTGCCAGGGTCGCGCGCACGATCCTCTGGTCGGGCCAGCTTGCCCGCCAGACAACGGCAGTCGGGCAATCGGCGCCGTAATGCGGCACCAGATCGGCGATCACCTGGGCCAGGTTCTGGATCGACAGATGCAGCGCCAGCGTGGCGCCGGTGGCCCCGAAGGCCGCCAGCGTCTCGCCCGGCGGCATGGAGGACGCGCGGCCCGGCGTTCGGGTCAGCACCACCGACTGCGCCACGCCCGGCAAGGTCAGTTCCACCCCGAGCGCCGCGGCCCCCGCCGCAAAGGACGGCACGCCGGGCGTGACCGTAAAGGGAATGCGCATCGCCTCGAGACGGCGCAACTGTTCGCCCATGGCCGACCAGATCGACAGATCGCCCGAATGCAGCCGCGCGACATCATGGCCGTCTGCATGGGCCGCGGCGATTTCAGCCATGATCGCGTCCAGATCCAGGGGTGCCGTGTTCACGATCCGCGCATCGGCGGGGCAATGCGCCAGGACGGCCTTCGGGACCAGCGATCCGGCGTAAAGACAGACGGGACAGGCCGCGATCAGGTCGCGCCCGCGCAGGGTCAGAAGATCGGGCGCGCCCGGTCCGGCGCCGATGAAATGCACCGTCATGCGTCCCTTCCCCTTGCCAGCGCGCAGGTCGCCATGCCGTTGCCCGAGATGCGGCGCGTGGCGACAAGCCGCGCCCCTGGTCCGGCCGCGGCAAGCGCCGCCGCCTCGGCCAGGCTTCCCGTCTGCCGGGCCGCCAGCGATGCCGGGGACCGGGTCGTCGTTTGTTGCGCCATGAGGCTGGCTGCGTCGATGGCCAGCACCGGCAGGCCCAGCCGTCGCGCGAAGTTCTGAAAGACCGGGGCCGATGCCTTGTCGCCCGCCGTGGCCAATACGTCCACGCCCGCTGCCCCGCCCGCCCGGTCCAGGGCGTCGGCCAGGCTTTCGGCCGTTGCGTCCGCACGGAACCCGAAGCCTGCGGCGATCACAGCGTCACCCGCCATTGCACCACCGGAAAGGCCGACCGCCAGCCGCGCCTGGAACCAAGCGGCGTTGCCTCGGACAGGGCGATGCGAAGCAGGTCGCCGCCCAGGCGATGCGCGCAATGGGTCAGCAAGGCCTCGGATTCAAGGGTGACAGCATGGGCGACCAGCCGCGTGCCGGGGGAAAGGCGCCCGGTCAGGTCGGTCAGAAGCGGCTCGGACAGCCCACCGCCCACAAAAACCGCTTGTGGCGTGGCAAGCCCGTCCAGCGCATCGGGGGCGATGCCCTGCACGACCCGGAGGCGATCCACCCCCAGCCGGTCGGCATTGGCGCGGATGCGCGCCGCGCGGTCCGCACGCGCCTCGATGCTGACCGCCTGCGTTCCGCGATGGGACAGCAGCCATTCGATCACGATGGAACCCGAGCCGCCGCCGATGTCCCACAGCATCTCGCCCGGACGGGGGGCCAGCGCGGACAGCGCCAGTGCCCGCACCGGACGCTTGGTCATCTGGCCGTCGCTGTCGAACAGCGCGTCATCAATGCCGCTGGCACAGGGAACGACCGGGCCGCCGCCCTCGACCGTCACGGCCACAGCGACCGGATGCGCGAAGGCCGCCGCGGGCAGGGCATCGGCCCGCGCCCCGGTGATCCGCTCTGCCGGGCCGCCAAGCGCCTCAAGCACGGTCAGCCGGCTGGCGCCGAAGCCTTCGCCCGCGAGATAGCCGGCCAGCGCCTCCACCGCCGCGCCGTCGCGCAGCAGCAGGATCGCCCGGACCCCCGGCGCAAGTTGGGGGCGAAGGCGCGACAACGGCGCGGCGTGAAGCCCAAGGCACAGCGTCGTCTCCAACGGCCAGCCCAGCCGGGCCGCCGCCAGCGAAAAGGTCGACGGCCCAGGCAGGGCGCGCCATTCGTTCCGGCCAAGCGTGCGGGCGATGACCGAGCCCGCCCCGAACCAGAACGGATCGCCCGAGGCCAGCGCGACCACGCGCCGCCCGCGGAGCGCCGTCAGGACCGGCAGCCCGTCGGCGAAGGGCACCGGCCATTCGATCCGTTCCGCGCCCGTCTGGGGCAGCAGCGCCAGGTGCCGCGACGAACCCATGACGACCTCGGCCGCAGCCAGCGCCTGCCTGCTTGCGGGCGGCAGGCCGTCCGGGCCATCTTCGCCCAAACCTAGGATGGTCAGCCACGGAGCCTCAGCCATGCGCCCGCGCCTTCTGATCCTTGCCGGCACGACCGAGGCCACGGCCCTGGCCCGCGCGGCGGCCGAGGGCGGCATCGCGGCAACGATGTCCTATGCGGGCCGTGTGGCCCAGCCCTTGCGCCAGCCCTTGCCGCAGCGCGTGGGCGGGTTCGGCGGGGCGGCGGGGCTTGCCGATTACCTGCGGGCGCAGGAAATCACCCATGTCGTTGATGCCACCCATCCCTTTGCCGCGCAAATGAGCCGCAATGCCGTGGAGGCCTGCGCCACGGCGGGCGTGCCGCTGATCGCGCTGACGCGTCCGCCATGGGTGGCGCAGCCCGGCGACCGCTGGATCCGCGTGCCGGACATCGCAGGGGCCGCTGCCACGCTTGACCGGGCGCGCAGCCGCGTGATGCTGGCCGTGGGGCGGATGCACCTTGCCGCGTTCGCGCCGAACCCGCAGCACTTCTATCTGTTGCGTCTGGTCGATCCGCCTGCGGCCCCCCTGCCCTTCCCGGATGCAGAGGTGATCGTGGATCGCGGCCCTTTCGACACGGCCACGGACCTTGCGCTGATGCGGCGCCACGGCATCCAGATCGTCGTGTCCAAGAACGCGGGCGGCACAGGCGCCCATGCCAAGATCGCGGCAGCCCGTTCGTTGGGCTTGCCGGTCGTGATGATCGACCGCCCTGCCCCACCCGCGCGGTCCGAGGTGCATGACGTGGCGGCGGTTTTGGACTGGCTGGATCATTCCGGCACCGACCGGGGCGTGTAGACGAAAGGCATTCCGGCTCGGGGGATGATCCGCGTGGCCGCCGATCCAATCAGGACCACCGTGCGCATGTCCGCCATCCCGGGCATGGCCTCGGCCAGGGTGACGATGCGCAGCGACTCGTCGGGGGTCGAAACGGCGCGGGCGAAAATCATCACCCGCCCCGGTTCGCATCGCTCGCGCAACAGGGCAAGCGCGCGGCCAAAGCCGTCGGGCCGCGCCTTCGAGCGGGGGTTGTAAAGCGCGATGGCGAAATCCGCCCGGACCGCCAGCGACAGGCGGTTTTCGATCACCGCCCAGGGCTTGAGGTTGTCGGACAGGTTGATCGCGCAGAAATCGTGGCCCAGGGGCGCGCCCGCCCGCGCGGCAGCGGCCAGCATCGCGGTCACGCCGGGCAGGACGCGGATGTCCAGGCCGCGCCAGTCTGGCGGACCGGCCTCGACCGCCTCGAACACCGCCGAGGCCATGGCAAAGACGCCAGGATCGCCGGAACTGACGACCACCACGCGCTTGCCGGATGCCGCCAACGTCAGGGCGTGGCGGGCGCGGTCCAGCTCCTCGCGGTTGTCCGTCTCGTGCCGGATCTGTCCGGGCTGCGGCGCCACCCGGCTCAGGTAGGGGGCGTATCCGACCAGATCGGTCGCCCCGGCCAGGGCGGCGGCGACCTCGGGCGTGACCAGATCCGGACTGCCGGGACCAAGGCCCGCGATGACGACCCACCCGCTCATGGACGCCGGCCCTGGCCGTGGACGATGACGATCGAGAAATAGGGCACGGCACCGTCGCCTGCCTGCGACAGGGGGATGACGCGTTCGCCTTCCATGCTGGCGCAGACGACCAGCCAGGCGTGGTCGAGCTTGCCTGCCGCCCGCAAGGCCGCCCGCACCTTGGGCAGGTTGCGCCCCAGCTTCATCACGACGATCGCATCGGCATCGCCCATGCGGCGCGCAAGTTCGGCGGCGGGCATCGTGCCGGGAAGAACCGTCATCACGTCGTCGCCCCAGGTGACGGGAATGTCCGTGGCGGTCCAGGCCGCCGACATGCCGGTGATCGCGGGGATCACCCGGACCGGAACATGGCCCTGGAGCCGGGCATGAAGATGCATGAAGGATCCGTAGAAGAACGGATCACCCTCGCACAGCACGACCACATCCTCGCCCGCCCGGGCCAGGTCGCGCAACTGCTGCGAAACCCCCGCGTAAAAGCCCGAGAGACATTCGGCATAGGCCGGATCCTCCAAGGGAATTTCGGTCGTCACGGGGTATTCCAACGCGATTTCCCGCGCATCGGCGCGCAGCATCCCCCCGACAATGGTCCGCGCCCGCCCTGCCCGTCCCGCCTTGCGGAAATAGGCGACGTGGCGCGCCCCGCGCACCAGGCGGTCGGCGCGCACGCTCATCAGGTCTGGATCGCCGGGACCAAGCCCCACGCCGAAGATGGTCCCCACGGTCATTCGGCGCGGCTCGCAATGGCGTTCACGGCGGCCACGGTGATCGCGCTGCCGCCAAGCCGCCCTTCGACGATCATGCAGGGGGCGGGCCGGGCCTGCCACAGCGCGGCCTTGGATTCCGCCGCCCCGACAAAGCCCACCGGGCAGCCGATGATCGCCGCCGGGCGCGGACAGGCCGGATCCTCCAGCATCTCCAGCAGGTGAAACAGCGCCGTGGGGGCGTTGCCGATGGCGACAAGGCTGCCGCCCAGATGGGGCCGCCACAATTCCAGCGCGGCGGCCGAGCGGGTGGTGCCAAGCCGCCCGGCAAGGTCGGGCACCTCGGGCGCGTGCAGCGTGCAGATCACCGGATTGCCGCAAGGCAAACGCCCGCGGGTGATCCCCTCGCTGACCATGCGCGCATCGCACAGGATCGGCGCGCCGTCCTGCAAGGCGTTTCGCGCCGCCGCGACAGCGCCGGGCGAAAAGCGCAGATGGGTTTCCAGCCCCACCATCCCGGCGGCGTGGATCATGCGGACGGCGACCGGCTCCTCGTCGGGGTCGAACCGGGCCAGTTCGGCCTCGGCCCGGATCGTCGCGAAGCTTTGGGCATAGATCGCCGCACCGTCGGTTTCATAGGTATAGGGCATGCTTCATCCGCCAAGCGTGGCCGCGACATGGCGGGGCGGGATGCCGCGCCGATGCGGCTCATCCCACGGCGCACCCGCCCTGACAAGATCAAGCGCGCCGTCGCGTCCGACCAGCGTCAGGTCGGCAGGCGCGGGATGGGCGCAGCCCTTGGCGCAGCCCGACACGTGCAGCGTGCCGCCCGCTGGCACCAAGGGCGCCAGAGAACGGGCAAGCGCGCGGGTTTCGATACTCGCCTGCGGACAACCCGGCGCGCCCGTGCAGGCATGGACCCGCAGAAGGGGATCTGCGGGGTCGGTCAGCAACCCGCCTGCCGAAGGCATGTCGCGCAGCCCCGGCAGGAAGACCATGCGCCAAGGGGTGATCCGCAGCAGCGGTGCCGAAGCGGCAAGATGCGACAGATCCTCCGACGCAAGCTGGCCAAAGGCGACGGCTGCCAAAATCCCTTCGGACCGCTGGCCGGGACGCGGCGCGGAGGCGGCAGGGTTCGGCCGCAGATCACCGGCAAGCTCCGGCGGCAAGGCAGCCTGGGCCAGGTGGCGCGCCATGCGGCCACGGCCATCCGTCCCGACGCCGCCCGAACCGAGAAACCACCGCGCCATCGCCAGCGCGCACTCCGCAGCCGTTTCGGCATCCGCTGCCGCCCGCCCGGTCGGGCAGCCATCCGCACGGACGATCAGCCTGTCCCCGGAGGCCTCGACGCGGATGTCGCCGCTGACATCCGACAGGTGGCGGAGGGGACCGGCATCCACGACAAAACCGAATTTCGCAGGGAGGGCCGCGAAGTCGGACAACCCGAGGCCGCGCGCCAGCGCCCGTGCGACCCGGGCCTGCACGTCGTTTGGACCAAGCCCCCCAAACGGATCGGCCACGACGTTCCGCCGCCGTTCGACGCCCCCATTCTCGTCAAGCAGACCAAGCGCCATCAGCGCATCAATCAGCGGCAGATGATCCCCCGCATCGACGCCGCGGAGCTGCAAATTGCCCCGGTTGGTCAGCTCGACAAAGCCGTTGCCGAAGCGCTTGGCAAGCCCTGCCAGCCCGTGCGCCTGCCCCGGGCTCAGCTCACCCATCGGCGGGCGCACGCGGACCACCAGCCCGTCGCCCGCGGCCATGGGCCGGTGCGCGCCGGGACACCATCCGCGGATCGCGGGCGCGCTCATCTGTCTGCCCCCAGATCGGCAAGGATGGAATTGCGGCGCGATTGCCAAAGGCCCGACGCGTGAAGTTCGGCAAAACGCGCGCGCAGGGCGGCAAGGGCGGCGGGGTTGGCGTTCTCCAGAAAGCGCGTCACTTCGGGGTCGCCCAGCGTCCTGTCCCAGAACTGGTCGAACAGGTGCGGCCCGACCACGCCTGCCAGATGCGCGAAGGCCGCCATGTTTTCCAGCGTCGCCGCGATCTCGGCCGCGCCGCGAAAGCCGTGGGGCCGCATTCCCGCGATCCAGGCCGGATTGGCGGCCCGGGCCTGCACGACGCGCGCGATTTCCTCGGTCAGGGGGCGGGCTCGGGGGCGCGAGGGATCGGTGTTGTCCAGGTGATACAGCGCGGCCCGTCCGCCTGCGACGGCCTGCGCGGCGGCAAAGCCCGCCTCGTGGCTGGCATAGTCCTCGGCCAGCAGCAGGTCGGTTTCCGGCAGATCCTGGGGGTGGACGAAAGCGTCGGCCCTTGCCACGCGGGCCTTCAACCCGTCAAGATCGCGAACCTGCCTGTCGCCGTCCAGCGCCCAGGCGGATGCCGCCAGCCAGGCTTCGCCCGCCGCCACCCGTCCGGCATCGGAATAATCCCCCAGGCTTGAGCCCATGCCCAAGCCGAAGCTGCCCGGCGCGGGACCATAGACGCGCGGCCCGTCACGACCGGCATAGGGATTCCAGTCCGGCGCCTCGTCGCGCGCGGCCAGAACGCGGACCGCCTGCTGGAACAGCGCCGAGAGCGTCGGGAACACGTCGCGGAACAGGCCGGAGACGCGCAGGGTCACGTCGATGCGGGGCCGGTCGAGTTCGGCGATGGGAATGACCTCGATGCCCCCGACACGCTCGGACCCCTCGTCCCACAACGGCCGCACGCCCAGCAGCGCCAGGGCCATCGCGAATTCCTCGCCCGCCGTGCGCATGGTGGCCGAACCCCAGAGATCGACAACCAGGCCCCGCGGCCAGTCGCCGTGATCCTGCAAGTGCCGGCGGATCAGCTCGCCGGCCAGCGTGACGCCCTGCCGGAACGCGGCCCGCGTGGGCACGGCGCGCGGGTCGGTGGCGAACAGGTTGCGTCCCGTGGGCAGCACGTCCGTCCGGCCCCGATAAGGTGACCCCGAGGGGCCGGGTTCGATGCGGCGGCCCGCCATGGCATCCACAAGCGCCTGCCGTTCGGCGGCGGCCGAAGCGGCGGCGTCAAAGGTCGCCCCTTCCGGCGGCGGACGGCCCCAGACGTGCAGCCCATCGCCGAACTGGCTTTCCTTGACATCGCAGACGAAGCGGTCGATCCGGGTGATCGCCTCGGACGGGCAGGACAAGGCCTCGATCCCCAGGTCACGCTCGACGCCAAGCGCCTGCGCCTCGTCACGGATGTCGGCGATCAGCCGGGTGCGCCTGCGCGGGTCAAGCCCGTCGGCGTTGGAAAACTCGTCCAGCAACGCTTCCAGCCGGGCAAGGCGCTGCGGCGTGCCCGCGGTCTTCAGCGGCGGCGGGACATGGCCGATGGTGACGGCGCCGATCCGCCGCTTGGCCTGCGCAGCCTCGCCGGGGTCGTTGACGATGAAAGGATAGATGACCGGCAGGTCGCCGATCAGCGCCTCGGGCCAACAAGCCGGGGACAGGGCCACCGATTTCCCGGGCAGCCATTCCAGCGTGCCATGGGCGCCGACATGGATCAGCGCGTCGGCCTGTTCCCGAAGCCACAGGTAGAAGGCGACATAGCCATGCCGCGGCACCCGTGACAGGTCGTGATATTCCGCGTCGCGCAAGGCGGGCGTGCCGCGTTCGGGCTGAAGCGCGACAAGGGCATTGTCGCGCCGGACGGCAGCAAAGGCAAAGCCTTTGGCCCCGGCGTCGGGATCGCCCTCGGGCCGCCCCCAAGCCGCCAGCAGATCGTCCTGCAACGGCTTGGGCAGGCGCGACAGGGCCGCGCGATAGGCGGCCATCGGCCAATGGATGCGGTCGCTGGCCAGCGCGTCTTGCAGCGGCGCGCCGGGGGCGATGCGGTGGCCCGCCGCGCGCAGGTCTTCCAGGATCGCCTCGGCCGAGGCAAGGGCGTCAAGGCCGACGGCATGGGCCATGTTCCAGTCCCTTCCCGGATAGGTGGACAGCACAAGCGCCAACCGCTTCGCCTCGGGCCGGGTAACGGCCAGCCGGTGCCAGGCCGCCACGCGGTCGGCCACGGCGTCGATACGCTCGGGTTCGGCGGCATGGGCGAAACGGGCGAATTGCAGATGCGGGTCGCGCCTGCCGGGCTGCTTGAAGGAAACGACGCCTGCGAAGATCCGCCCGTCCACCTCGGGCAGGACCACATGCATCGCCAGGTCGGCGGGCGACAGCCCGCGAGCGGATGCATCCCAGACCTTGCGCGTCGCGGTGGACAATGCGACCTGGAACACCGGCACGCCCGCCCCGTCCAGCGGCGAGGCCCCAGTTTCTCCACGCGCCGAAAAAGCGGTTGCGTTGACGATGGCCGAAGGCGCCAGCCGCGCCACCTGCTGTTCCAGCCAGTCCCGCACATCCGGCGATTTCAGCGACGGCGCAAACAGCCCGACGACCCGGAAACCCCGCGCGCGAAGGGCCGCAAAAAGCGTCTCGATGGGCGCAAGATCGGCCGCAACCAGATAGGAACGGTAGAACACCACGGCAGCCAGCGGCGGTCCGTCCCGATCCGGCGCGGGGCAGGCCGCCCCGTCCTCGGGCGTCCAGAGACCCGTCTGCGGCAGCGGCTTCGATCCCGGCACGGGATCGGCATGAATTCCCGCCGCCAGGGCCAGTTGCGCCAGCGCCGCCTGCGCCGCGACCGCGCCACCCATGTCGCATAGCCGGCCCAGCCGCCGCAGGGTCGAGGCCGGGACCGTCGAAACCGCATCCAGCCGGGGATCGGGCCGTCCATCGGCGGGCAGCACCGCCAGGGCGATGCCCCGCGCGCGCGCCAGCGTCTCGATCTGTTGCAGGCCATAGGGCCAATAGGGCAACCCGCCGATCAGTCGGATCAGGATGCCCTTCGCGCCCGCCAGCGTTTGATCCAGATAGGTATCGACCGACAGCGGATGCTTCAGCGCCGCGATATTGGCCAGCCGCAACGAGGGCAAGCCTCCCTCGGCCCCGTTGCCCCGGTGCCAGCCCGCCGCGAAGGCGCCAAGGTCGCTGTCGGAAAAGGACAGCACGACCAGATCGGCGGGCGCCTGGCCCAGATCGGTCGGCGTCTCGGTTTCCTCCAGCCCGTGGCTTTCGCGGAAGATGACGTGCATCGGTCCCTTGCCCTATTCCGCCGTGGCGGCGTCCGGCAGCAGGATACCCCGGATCGCGGCCGCGTCGATATCGTCATGTTCGGCGATAACGACCAGCCGGCCCCGCCGCCCTTCCTCGGGCCGCCACGGACGGTCGTACTGGTGGCGGACCCGTGCGCCGACCGCCTGGACAAGAAGCCGCATCGGCTTGCCCGCGACGGCGGCATAGCCCTTGACGCGCAGGATGTTCTGCCGGTCGGCAAGTTCCGTGATCCGCGCGAGAAGCGTTGCAGGGTCCGAAATCTCGGGAAGGTCGATCACGACGCTGTCGAAGTCGTCGTGTTCGTGATCATCCGCGCCGTCATGATGGCTGGGCCGCGCGTCCATGTCATCCTCGGCCGCAGCCCCCAGGCCCAGGATCACGCGCGGATCGACCGCGCCCTCGGCCACCTCGACGACCGGCAGGGGGCGCGGCGCCTCGGCCGCGATGACCGCCTTTGCCTGTGCGATCCCTTCGGGACCGGCCAGATCGGGTTTGGTGAGCAGAACGATGTCGGCGCAGGCGATCTGGTCCTCGAACACCTCGGACAAGGGTGTTTCATGGTCGATGCTGTCATCGGCCAGCCGCTGCGCGTCCACCGCCGCGACATTGGGCGCAAAGCGCCCTGCCGCCACCGCCTCGGCATCGGCAAGGGCGATGACGCCGTCCACGGTGATCTTCGAGCGGATGTCGGGCCAGTCGAAGGCCTTCAGCAGCGGCTTCGGCAAGGCCAGCCCGCTGGTCTCGATCAGGATATGGTCGGGACGCGGGTCCAGCGCCATCAGCGCCTCGATCGTCGGGATGAACTCGTCGGCGACGGTGCAGCAGATGCAGCCATTGGCCAGTTCCACGATGTTTTCCGCCGGGCATTCGGGGATCGCGCAGCCTTTCAGGATTTCGCCGTCCACGCCGACGTCGCCGAATTCGTTCACGATCACCGCCAGCCGCCTGCCGCCGGGGTTCTTCATCAGATGCGTGATCAGCGTGGTCTTTCCCGACCCCAGGAAGCCCGTGATGACGGTGACGGGAAGCTTTTCAAGGCTGGACATGTTCAGGTGTCTCCTGCGGCAAGGGTGGGCAAAGGGGGGATGCGGGCGATGCAGTTCCTGCGGAAATGCTCGGGGCGTTCGCGCCACGGAACAACGCCGTCATCCGTAGCCTGATATTTCGCGACGCCTTCCAGAACGGTGTCGACATCGGCGCCGTCGTCCAGGCGGCCATAGACATAGGTCCAGCGCCCCCTGCCACGCAACGCGATGGTGCAGCCCTGCGAACAGTTCGACAGGCATTCGACCGCCCGGACGGTCACGCCGGGCAGGCGGCGTTCGGCCAGGCGGCGGAACAGGCGGGTTCCGGCGCGCTCGGCATCGCCCGGCGCGCCCTGCCGGCGGCAACAGGTGCAGACAAGAAGGTCGACGTTCTCCGCATGTTGCACGGCCACGCTCTCCACAGGGTTCGCGGCGGGGCAAGGCACGGATATGCAGCCGGGCGCGGCTGCCTGTCCGACACCCCGGGACACCCCGCCCGGTTCACATCGTCCTGCTGGCAGGTCTCCCGGCTTGCGGATGTCAGGGGGATACCCTGGCGGGCGCCCGGCCTTCCCATGCGCGGCTGCACACAGTGGCCATCGGGCGACCTCTCCGGTCACGGTCGCGGGGGCGGCTGCGCTTTGGGGTTGCAGGCGCGAACCCCGGTCGCATTCCCTTTTCACCTGTCCTGGGACAGGAACCAGCAGTCCTCATTGGTACTGGCCCGGCGGGATTGTCAAGGCGAATGGACGACATGGCACAGGTCGACACGGCGGCGATCCGGGTCCGGCCGGGCGGGACAACGTTTCTGACCGTTGCCGCTGCCAGCGGCTAGCCGTGGGCTGCCACATCGGAAAATCGCACTCGAAACACAGGCTCTGCCGCCGGCGGCCCGGCAGCACGCCCTGACGATGGGGGGCGACGAACAGGCTGGTCATGGCGGTCTCGGCATGCGCCTTCGCGGCGGACCGCTGAAGGACCGAGGGCGCGGCGCGGCACCGGAATTGCCTTTCGCCTGATCGTGCTGGCAGTTCCTGCGCGCGTGGTCGGAACGCCCGGCATCGCTGCCGGCCTGTGGTGCGCAGGCCGGACGGCCAATGGCGGGCTGATCCTGCCGGGGTCCGGGCCGCCGCCGCGCGCCTTCTTCAGCGGTGCCCGGCGCTGACTTGCCTGCCGCCCTGCCCTGTGGTTTCGTGGCCTCCGGCCGACCTTCTCCGGAGTTCATGATGAGCAACACCGCCACGGACAGCAGCGAAACCACTGCCCGTCACAACGAGAAGATGAAGCGGATCAAGGCCGCGCGCGACAAGATGATGGCCGGCAAGACCGAGGAAAAGGGCCTGATCATCGTCCATACCGGCACGGGCAAGGGCAAGTCGTCCTCGGGCTTCGGCATGATCATGCGCTGCATCGCCTGGGGCATGCCCTGCGCGGTCGTGCAGTTCATCAAGGGCACATGGGAAACGGGCGAAAAGCGGCTTTTGCAGGCCCATTTCGCCGGGGAATGCCGCTTCTTCGTGTCGGGCGAGGGGTTTACCTGGGAAACCCAGGACCGCGACCGCGACGTGGCGGCCGCCCGGAACGGCTGGGAAATCGCCAAGCAGCAGATCCTCGATCCCCGGATCCGCTTCGTTCTTCTGGACGAGATCAACATCGCGTTGCGCTATGACTATCTGGATATCGACGAGGTGGTCGATTTCCTGCTGACGCAAAAGCCGCCGATGACCCATGTCTGCCTGACGGGCCGCAACGCCAGGCCCGAGCTGATCGAGGCCGCCGATCTTGTGACCGAGATGTCGCTTCTGAAACACCCGTTCAGGGACGGCGTGAAGGCCCAGAAAGGGGTCGAGTTCTGATGGTTGCCGTAGACCTTGGGTCAGCCGCTTCGGCAAGCTGACCCCCTGGGCCACGCGTCGATGATCCAGGGCACCGGCAGCAATGTCGGCAAGTCGCTGCTGGTCGCGGGCCTTTGCCGGGCCGCGGACAGGCGGGGCCTGTCGGTCGCGCCGTTCAAGCCGCAGAACATGTCCAACAACGCCGCCGCCACCGCTGCCTGGGGCGAGATCGGCCGCGCCCATCGTCAAGGCCGATGCGGCCACCGTCGCGGGTTTCCCGATCAACCGCTTCCGCGATGACCCGAGCCTGTTCGACCATGGCGACAGGCTGATCGAGGCGCAAACCGGCTGGCGCGGGTTCGGCGTCTGTCCCCGGGTTGCCGATGCCTGGAAGCTTCCCGCCGAGGACGCGATGGACCTGTCATCGCCGCGCCGCGACGGCGGCCTGCACATTGTCAGCCTTGCCTTCGGCCGGATCGCGGATTTCGACGATCCGGATCCGCTGGCGCAGGAACCCGGCGTGCGGCTGATCATGCCGGGCCCCGACCGGGCGATTCCGGGCGATGCGGGTCTGGTGATCCTGCACGGCACCAAATCGACACGGGGGGGATCCGGCCTTTTTGCGCGCGCAGTGTTGACATACCGACCTTGCCGCGCATCTGCGGCGCGGCGGTCATGTGCTGGGCATCTGCGGCGGCTGCCAGATGCCAGGACGCGAGGTGGCGGACCCAGGGGGACTTGAGGGACCGGCAGGCGCCGATTCCGGACCTGGCCTGCTGGACGTGACAACCGTGATGACGGCAAGGAAACGGCTGACCGGTGTGACGGCCGTCCACGCGGCCAGCGGGACGGCATTTGCCGGCCATGAAATCCATATCGGCAAACCGACGGGCCTGACCGCGCCCGTCCCTTCTGCCATGCGGGCGGCGCTGAATGCGCTGGCCGCACATCTGGAGGCGCATCTGGAGGCGCATCTTGACGTGGATGGCCTATTGGCCCTGGCGCGCCAGGGCGGCTTCCAGCCGCTGCCATGCCGCCTCGGTTCCCGGCAGGCCAAGCCGCAGCCAGCCGGTGCTGTATGGAAATCGGCGGGTCCAGATCGCCGCGCGTGCCAGCCAGTTCTGCACGGTTGCGGCATCGCCGGTTTCATAGGTCCGAAACAGCGGCGTGCCGCCCACCAGACGCCATCCGGAACCTGCGGCCAGCCCGTCAAGCCGCACCGCGTCGCGGGCCAGTCGCCGGCAGGTTTCGCGGTGCCATTTCCGGTCCGACAGCGCGGCCATGCCTGTGACGATGGCCGGGCCCCCGACCGCCCAGGGACCGGCGAGCGACCGCAGATGCGCCACCGTTTCCGCCCCGCCAAGCGCAAAGCCCAGCCGCAAACCGGCAAGCCCGAAGAACTTTCCGAAGGATCGCAGGACCAGGACACGCTCGCCCAGATCCGCAAGGCGCGGAGCCAGGGACAGCCGGGGACAGGGATCGGCGAAGCTTTCGTCCACCACCAGAAGCCCGACCCGTCCGGCCAACCGCTCCAGGACATCCGGCGTCCAATGCCGTCCGTCGGGGTTGTTCGGATTGACCACCACGGCAAGATCGGCCCCGGCCATCGCCTCGGGGTCCGGCGCGTCCTCCACCGCCCATCCTTGCGCGCGCAGCGCAGCCGCATGTTCGTTGTAGGTGGGTGTCAGCACCGCTGCCCGGCCAGCCGGGGCAAGCCGCGGCATCAGCTGGATCGCCGCCTGCGCCCCCGCCAGGGCCACAATGGAGGTTCGCGTCCCATAGGCGCGTGCCGCCACGGTTTCGAGCGCGCGGATATCCGAACCCGTCGGCAATGCGATCAGGGCATGTGACGGCAGCGGCGGCACCGGATAGGCGATCGCGTTGATCCCGGTGGAAAGGTCGATCCAGTCGCTGCCGCCAAAGGCCGCGCGCGCCCGGTCCAGGTCGCCGCCATGGTCGCGCATTCCGTTCCTCAGATCAGCGCCAGGACAACAAGTCCGGCGCCGCACAGGATCATGGCCCGGCGGTAAAGCGCAAGTCCTTGGTGAATTTCCCTTGCGGCGGGATCCGGTTTGCCTGCGTTCAGCCATGGCTCGTCGGCGATCCGGTGTCCATAGGCGCGCGGTCCCGACAAGCGGACGCCCAGCGCGCCGGCCATTGCCGCCTCGGGCCAGCCCGCGTTCGGCGACCGGTGATGCCGGGCGTCCCGCAGCATGGCGCGGAACGCCGCAGCGGGGCGACGGCAGGCAAGCGCAAGCGCAAGCCCCGTCAGCCGCGCGGGGATCAGGTTCGCCAGATCATCGAGCCGCGCGGCGGCCTTGCCGAAGTCCTCATACCGGGCGTCGCGATGGCCGATCATGGAATCGAGCGTGTTGACCGCCTTGTAGCCAACCAGTCCCGGCAGCCCGGCGACAGCCCCCCAGAACAGCGGTGCGACCACGCCGTCAGAGGCGTTCTCGGCCAGGCTTTCCAGCGCCGCGCGGGCCACACCGGCCTTATCCAGCCTTGCGGGGTCGCGTCCGACGATCATGGCGACTGCCGCCCGTGCGCCAGGCAGGTCGCCCCGCGCCAAGGGAAGAGCGACGGCTGCGACATGATCGTGCAGCGACCGCGCCGCGATCCAGGGCCAGGCCAAGATCGCGCCGGCCATGATCCCCGTCGTTCCTGACGGCAGGACCGCCTGAACGGCGGCGGCAGGCAGAACAACGGCCGCAAGGATGACGGTCACGCAAGCCGCCCCAGCGATGCGCCGCCGCCATGCCCCGCCCCGGTTCCACCGCGCCTCGGTCCCGACGATCAGCCTGCCGATCCAGACGACAGGATGGCCGATGCGGCGGTAAAGGCCGGCGGGCCAGCCCAGAGCCGCGTCAACCGCCAGCGCAACCGCCATCATCGCGGCAAAGGTCATGGCCTGCCCCCGGTCCGGAAGCGCAGGCAACCGGCATATCCTGCGGCCGCAAGAACCGTTTCGGCGCCGTCCGGAACCGCGCCGGGCGCGAAGATCAGGGCGCGGGCAGAGCCGGTATGGGCCCGCGCAAAGCCCAAGGCTCCCAGGCGGCGGGCGAGATCGGCAGTCGGCTCGTCGGCCGGGCCGCGCAGGGCTGTTGCGCGTTCGGCGGAAAGGCTGGCCAGCCGAGCCGCCTCGTGAAGGTCAGGGCCTTCCATCCAGGCGTCGATCAGATCATCAATCCGTGGAAAGCGCCGATCCGCAGGGTTTGTGCGGACGGGCGGTCCCCAGAAGCCGCCGACGATCTCGGCCCTGGGGGGCGGCGGCATCTCTTGAAGCACCCGCGCTTCCCTTGGCGCCCAAAGAACGGCATCGGGCAGCCGCAGCATCAGCGGATCCGTTGCGCCCTCGACGGCAAGGCAGGCGGCGGCGATCCGCTCCTCGGGCGCGCCGGCGGCCCTGGCCAGCGCCACCAGCGCCGCCGTGGACATGCCCGCGCCGCCGCCGGGCGGCAGGTCGGGCGACAGCCGGATGCGCCCCCGCGCGGGCAGGCCCAGGGCGGCAAGGAACCTGGCGCAGCGATCGCCGTCGATCAGCCCGGTCCGTTCCAGCAGCAATCTGTCCGCCGGTCCGACATCGGCCCATGCGCCATGCGCCGGGCAGGCCATCGTGACAAGCGCGATCCGCCCCTCGGACCCCCAAAGGCCCTGCAACCATTCCCCGAAATGCCCGGCAACGAAGACCATCAGATCACGGCATTCACGCATATGACGGAAAACCCGCCCGGCAGACAGCGCAGACGCGTGACCGACAAGGGCGCCACCTCGAAGGCCAGGGCCGCGCCCAGGTCATCCAGCGCCAGGGCCAGCGCGGCTCGCACGGTGCCGGCATGGGCGATGACGGCGACCGGGCCTTTGGCGACCGCGCGCCGGGCCAGATCGTGCAGCGCGGGCGACACGCGGTCCACCATGTCCGCGAAGCTTTCGCCGCCCGGCGGGGCAAGGGTGGCAAGCTTGGCGCGGGTCATCTGGCCCAGGTCGGGCAGATCGGCGGGGGACAGGCCTTCGTGCGCCCCGAAGTCCTGCTCCCACAGCAGGGCGTCCTGATGCAGCGCGCGCCCGGGGAACAATGCCTCGGCCGTCTGCCGGCATCTCAAGGCGGGGCTTGTCGCCACTTGCGTGCAGAACCTCAGCGCGGCTGCAATCCCGCCGACCGACGCCAGCCCGCCTTTGCGGACGGCCACGTCGCGCCGCCCGCAAAGGCGGCCGTCCGTTTGGGCGGGCGCATGGCGGACCAGCACAAGCTCGGGGGTCGTGATCGGCGTCATTTCGGCTTTCCAAACAGCGGCAAACCTGCTCTTTCACGTCTCGATGACGAAGTCGATTCTGATCACCGGCGGCGCCCGTTCGGGCAAGAGCACCTTTGCCGAAGGCGTGACGCTGTCGCTGGCCCGGCCCGCCCTCTACATCGCCACTGCCGAAGCCCGCGACGCCGAAATGACCGACCGGATCGCCCGCCACCAAGCCCGGCGCGGCGCCGACTGGACCACGCTGGCCGAGCCGCTTGCCCTGTCCCAGGTGCTGAAGGAAACGGATGGCGGCCCCCCGCGGCTGGTCGATTGCCTGACGCTGTGGCTGTCGAACCTGATGCTGGCCGGGCACGACTTGGAAGCCGCCGTGGCGGGATTGACGGACCTGCTGCCCCGCCTGGCCTCGCCCGTGGTCATGGTCACGAACGAGGTCGGCTGGGGCATTGTCCCCGACAATGCCTTGGCCCGCGCCTTCCGCGATGCGGCGGGGATTGCCAACCAGAGAGTTGCCGAAGCTTGCGACGAGCTTTGGCTTTGCGTCGCGGGACAGCCGCTGAGGATCAAGCCGTAATGACCGCCCTGCCGCCCCTCCGCTCGTTGGACGAGATCCTTCGCCTCGACCTGCCCCGCTTCGACGAGGCGGCCGCCAGGGCCGCGCGCGCGCGGCAGGCGCAGTTGACGAAGCCCCCCGGTTCCCTTGGCCGGCTGGAGGAACTTGCCATCTTCCTGGCAGGCTGGCGCGGCACCGACCGGCCGCGGATCGACCATGCCCAGGCCATCGTCTTTGCGGGCAATCACGGAGTCTGCGCGCAGGGGGTGAACCCGTTTCCCCAGGCGGTGACGGGCCAGATGGTTGCGAACTTCCAGGCGGGCGGCGCGGCGATCAACCAGCTTTGCCGCACGGCCGGCGCCGATCTGACGGTGATCGCCCTGGATGTGGACCGGCCGACCGCCGATTTCACCGAAGGCCCGGCGATGACCGAGGCCGAATGCCTCGACGCCCTGGCACGGGGCGGGGCCGCCGTCGATCCGCAAGCCGACCTTTTGCTGCTGGGCGAGATGGGGATCGGCAATTCCACCATCGCGGCGGCGCTTGGGCATGGCGCCTTTGGCGGCGCGGCGCGGGACTGGGTGGGACCGGGCACCGGCGCAGATGCCGCGCGGATTGCGCTGAAGGCCGATGTCGTGGCCCGCGGCGTCGCCCGGCACGGCCATCGGCCGCCGCTGAGCCTGCTGGCGGCGCTTGGCGGGCGGGAACAGGCAGCGATCTGCGGCGCCGTGCTGGCCGCGCGCCTGGCGCGCATCCCGGTGCTGCTGGACGGCTTCATCTGCTCGGCCGCCGTCGCGCCATTGGCCGCGGCCGATCCCGCGCTGCTGGATCACTGCCTTGTCGGCCATCTCAGCGGCGAACCGGGGCATCGCGCCCTGTCGGCGGCCCTAGGCAAGAGGCCGATCCTGGATCTGGGCATGTCGCTGGGCGAAGGCACCGGCGCGGCGCTGGCGCTTGGCGTCCTGCGGGGGGCGCTTGCCTGCCACAATGGCATGGCAACCTTTGCCGAGGCCGGAGTGTCCGGCGCATGAGCCTGCGGCGCAGGATCGACGAAGCCCGGCTGGCGCTGATGATCCTGACCGTTCTGCCGGCGGCCCCCCTGGCCGAGCCTGTGCCGCCGATCCATGCCGCCCGTTGGGCCCTGCCGTTTGTGGGACTGCCCGTGGGGCTGATCGGCTGGTCGGTGTTGAGGCTGGGCGGGCCCATCGGCCTGCCGCCTCTGGTCGCGGCGATGCTGGCCATCGCCGCCCTCGCCGCCGTGACCGGCGGGCTGCACCATGACGGCCTTTCCGATATGGCCGACGGGATGGGCGGGCGCGACCCGCAGCGGCGGCTGGAGATCATGCGCGACAGCCGGATCGGCAGCTTCGGTGCGCTGGCCCTGATGATCGTCATCCCGATGGGCGCCGGGGCGCTTGCGGATCTTGCGCACACCGTTTCCCTTGCGGCCTTCATCATGGTCAGCGTGGCAAGCCGCCTCGCCATGGTCGGGGTAATGGAGATGCTGCCAGCCGCCCGCGATCGCGGTCTTGGTCGCGGCGCCGCCCAAGGCTTGCGCGGTGCATGGTGGCCGGGGGCGCTGCTTTCGGCCATTCTGGCCGTCCTGCTGGGGTTTCAGGGTTTCGCAATCCTTGGCGTGATGGCCGTCGCGGCCAGCCTGATCGCCATCCTGGCATGGCGCCGGCTGGGCGGTCAGACGGGCGACGTGCTGGGCGCGGTCCAGGTGACGGCGGAAACCGCAGGCTGGGTGGCGCTGTCGGCAGCCATCTGACAAGGCACGGTCACTGCGCGTTGTCGGCAAGGATCTTGTCGAACCGTTCGCGGGCGCGCTTCGGCATATCGCCGGGCAGCACCACCTCTGGGCTGTTTCCGACCTTGACCAGAATCGCCATCCGCCGGCCCGAGGGGCGGCAGGACCAGGCGCATCCGGTCTGCGAAAGCGACAAGAGTAAACAAGACGAGCCATGAACCACCCTGACGGACCGAATGCAGCTGACACCCTCGCACCATACTGAGGAACAGGAGCGGCACGCTGAGGGCAAGCACCATCGGGCGCGAACGCCCCGCGAACATCGCGCGGTCCGCCGCGGCTTCGCTTTGCCCTTTATTGGAGCGGGAAACCCCCAGCGTCTCTGCCACCGCCTTCACTGGAAATCGCCCTTCAATGGCGACCGCGCGAGCAA
>NZ_JBHRXY010000007.1:0-179864 GCF_042648745.1 Paracoccus angustae | reverse complement strand
CGCCGGACCCGTCCGCCTTCACCCGAGCCTTCACGTTGTAGTCGATCACCCGCTTCACGGGCACCAGGATCTTCATGGGCTGCGCTCCCCTTTATCGCTTGTCGGGGGCAGTGTTACCGAGGGATCGGCGCGCGATACAAGACAAAAGCGCCTTCCGACGCTGCGTTTGCGTCGGTCCGCGATGCGGGCACCCTTCAACGGCTGGCCCCGGGAACCCACAGGATGTCGTCGGCCCCGCCATTGTTGGCCACGCGCGCCGCCACGAACAGCCAGTCGGACAGGCGGTTGAGATAGCGGATCGCCGCCCCGTTCACATCGCCGCCCGCCGCGAGTTCCGTCGCCCGGCGTTCGGCCCGGCGTGCCACGGTGCGCGACAGGTGCAGATGCGCGGCCAGAACGGACCCGCCCGGCAGGACGAAGCTGCGCAGCGGGTTCAGGGCGGCGTTCATCGCGTCGATCTCGGATTCCAGGCGCGCGACCTGGGTGTCGATCATGCGCAGGACGGGATGGCCCGCCTGGCCGTCGGCGGCCATGCCCGGCCGCGCAAGGTCCGCGCCCAGGTCGAACAGGTCGTTCTGGATCACCGCCAGCCGGTCGGCCAGATCGCCGCTTGCGTGCAGGCGGCAAAGGCCCAGCGTCGCGTTCAACTCGTCCACCGTTCCATAGGCCTCGACCCGGGGGTCGTGCTTGGCGACCCGGCTGCCGTCCGACAGGGCGGTGTCGCCCCCGTCGCCGGTGCGGGTGTAGATCCGGTTCAGGACAACCATCAGCGCCCCCCCAGCCACACGAACAGCATGATCAGCGCCACGGCCACGGCCTGCGCGATGATGCGCCAGCGCATCATCCGATTGCCGTGCTTGCGGTTCCAGTCGCCGCCCTTGGCGAAGCCGCCGATGCCCGTGGCGAGGATCACGAGCACCGCCAGCATCGTCAGCGCGATCACGTAGAACAGGGGACTGTCGGTCATGCGAACTGCCTTTCGTTGGCGGAAACCCTAGCCGTGGCGCGCGAACCAGTCCAGTGCGCGCGTGGGCAGAAGCCGGCGCGCGGTGCCGGACATCCAGGTGGGCGTGGTGACGTAATAGCGCGGACGGGGCCGGGCCGCGGTCAGCGCATGGACGATCCGGTCGCTGACGGCCGAGGGCGGCAGTTCGAACCGGTCCTTGCCCGAGGGTTCGTAAAGCCGCTTCAGCAGGCTGGCCCGGTATTCGTCCGCGCGGGCGCTGTTCGGCCAGTCCACCCATCGTTCGAAATGCGGAATGGCGTTCGCGCGGATGCGGCTGGCGATGGGACCGGGCTCGATCAGGATGACCTTGACGGGGGTGCCCGACATTTCCAGCCGCAGCACGTCGGTCAAACCTTCCAGCGCGAACTTGGTCGCGACATAGGGTCCGCGCCACCGGATGCCGATCAGGCCCAGGACCGAGCTGATGTTGACGATCCGCCCGCCATTCCTGCGGAAATGCGGGATCAGGCGGACGGTCAGATCGTGGGTGCCGAACAGGTTCGCCTCGAAGATCGACCGCAGGGCGCCGCGGGGCATGTCCTCGACCGCGCCGGGCAGGGCAAAGGCGGCGTTGTTGACCAGGGCGTCCAGCGGTCCGCCCGCCAGCGCCTGGTCCGCCAGCCGCGCCACGCTGTCCCCGTCGGACAGTTCCAGGTGATGGCACTCCATCCCTTCGGCGCGGCGGGCGGCGATGTCCTCGGGCCTGCGGCAGGTGGCGACGACCTGCCAGCCCAGCGACTGCATCCGGCGCGCGGCATCAAGGCCGATCCCCGAGGAGCAGCCGGTGATCAGGACGCGTTTGCTCACGGGGCGTTCGCCGACAGGAAGCGGCCCGCGACATAGCCCGTGCGGCCGTCGGCGTTGCGGATGTTCACCCATTCGGCATCGGTGGGGCCAAGCGGCTGGACCGCCGCGCCGCGCCCCAGCGAGGCGACGACCCGGTCGCCGGTCGATGGCCCGGCCCGCATGTTCACCCGGTCGCCCGTGACATACAGCACCGGACCTGAGGGCAGGGAAGGGGCAGGGGCCTCGCCGGCGTGTTCGGGCGAGGGGCGCAGCGCCGGACCGGGAAACCGCTGCACCTGCTGGGGGGTTTGCGTCGCGGCCTGGACCACGGCGGGGGTGACGGGCGGCGGCGGAACGGTTGGCAGGGGCGCCGCGCCCTCGTCGCGCGCGGCGGGCACCGGTTCGGGCGCGGGGCGGCGGTCGGCGCGCGGGTTGCCGTCGCCCCAGACCGACAGCGCCAGGAACAGCCCGGCCAGGGTGGCCAGTATCAGCGCGCCCAGTCTGATCATCCGTGCCCCCCGCCGATCCTTCGGGATCTTGTTAACCCATGCGGCAGCGCAACGCCAACGCCCGTGAAGCCGTTCCGCGATTCATGCTGGACCGCGCGCGCGCCGCGCCCTATCTGATGGCCCATGTCCAGCCTGCCCCCCGATCCCCCCGCTGATCCCGACGACAACACCCAGTCCGAACCCCTCAGCCGCGCCATCGGCGAGCGGTATCTGACCTATGCCCTGTCCACGATCATGCACCGGGCGCTGCCCGATGCGCGCGACGGGCTGAAGCCGGTCCATCGCCGGATCCTTTACGCGATGCGCGAATTGCGGCTGGCTCCGAACGGGGCGTTCCGCAAGTCGGCCAAGATCACCGGCGACGTGATGGGCAACTATCACCCGCACGGGGACGCGGCGATCTATGACGCGATGGCGCGGCTGGCCCAGGATTTCGCCATGCGCTATCCGCTGGTGGACGGGCAGGGCAACTTCGGCAACATCGACGGCGACAACCCGGCCGCCGCCCGCTACACCGAGGCGCGGCTGGCGCAGGCGTCCGAAAGCCTGATGGACGGTCTGGCCGAGGATGCGGTCGATTTCCGCCCCAACTACGACGGCACCTTGCAGGAACCCGTGGTCCTGCCCTCGGCCTTCCCGAACCTGCTGGCCAATGGCGCATCCGGCATCGCGGTCGGGATGGCCACCAACATCCCGCCCCACAACCTCCATGAGGTGATCGACGCCTGCCTGCACCTGATCAAGACGCCCGACGCGCGCGACGACACGCTGGCGGGCATCGTCGGGGGCCCGGACTTTCCCACCGGCGGCGTGATCGTGGAAAACCGCGAAACCATCGCCGACGCCTACCGCACCGGCCGCGGCGCCTTCCGCGTCCGCGCCCGCTGGACCCAGGAGGATCTGGGCCGGGGCCTGTGGCAGATCGTCGTGACCGAAATCCCGTACCAGGTCCAGAAGTCCAAGCTGATCGAACGCCTGGCCGAGCTGATCGGCACGAAGCGCATCCCGATCCTGGCCGATGTCCGCGACGAATCCGCCGAGGACATCCGCATCGTGCTGGAGCCCAAGGCCCGCACCGTCGATCCCGAGCAGTTGATGGCCGCGCTGTTCCGCGTCAGCGACCTGGAGATCCGCTTCAGCATGAACATGAACGTGCTGATCGACGGGCGCGTGCCCAAGGTCTGCTCGCTCAAGGAGGTTCTGCGCGCTTTTCTGGACCACCGCCGCGAGGTGCTGGTGCGGCGCGCCAACTACCGGCTGGACAGGATCGCCGCCCGGCTCGAGGTGCTGGAAGGCTATCTGGTGGCCTATCTGAACCTCGACCGCGTGATCGCCATCATCCGCCACGAGGACGAGCCGAAGCCCGTGATGATGGCCGAGTTCGGCCTGACCGAGGCGCAGGTCGAGGCGATCCTGAACATGCGCCTGCGCGCCTTGCGCCGTCTTGAGGAGATCGAGCTGCGCGCCGAACGCGACGCGCTGCTGGAGGAACGCCAGGGCCTTGCGGCGATGCTGGCCGACGAACGCGTGCAATGGACGCGTATCGGCGACCAACTGAAAGAGGTGCGCAACCTGTTCGGCAAGTCCCGGCCCGAGGGCCAGCGCCGGACGCAGATCGCCGAGGCGCAGGAGATCGCGCCCATCGACCTGGAATCGATGATCGAGCGGGAGCCGCTGACGGTGATCCTGTCGAAGATGGGCTGGATCCGCAGCATGAAGGGCCACCAGCCGCTGGATGCCGAGGTGAAGTTCAAGGACGGCGACGGCCCCGGCCTGGCCCTCCATGCGGAAACCACCGACAAGTTGATGATCTTTGCCTCGAACGGCCGCTTCTACACGCTGCCCGCCAACAACCTGCCCGGCGGCCGCGGCATGGGCGAGCCCTTGCGCCTGATGATCGACCTGCCGAACGAGGCCGAGATCATAACCATGTTCCCTTGGCGGGCGGACCGGAAATACTTGGTCGCCTCGAAGGCGGGCGACGGCTTCATCGTGGGGGCGGGCGACATCCTGGCGCAGACCAAGACCGGCAAGCAGGTGCTGAACGGCGAGGCGCTGCTGTGCCGCCCGGTCGGCGGCGATCATGTCGCGGTGGTCGGCACGAACCGCAAGATGCTGGTGTTCCCGATCACGGAACTGCCCGAAATGGCGCGCGGCAAGGGCGTCAAGCTGCAAAAATACGGCAGCGGCGGGGGATTGGTCGCGGGGGACACTCTGTCCGACGCGGCCTTCATCACCCTGGCCGAGGGCCTGCGCTGGCAGGAAAGCGGCGGCCGAACCCGGACCGAGCCTGACCTGAGCGAATGGCTGGGCAAGCGGTCGGGCGCCGGGCGCATGGCCCCGCGGGGCTTCCCGCGCAACAACAGGTTCAACTGACGAAGGGCTTGCGCCCTTTGGCGCCTTTCTGTTCGGGGGCTTCGCCCCGCCCGCCGCTGCGCGGCGGCCTCCCCAGGATATTTAAGGCGAAGATGAATTGGCGGCCCGCTGCCGCGTTGGCATGATGCGACGGGGCAGCGGGCTTTCACCTTCGACGGTCATCGGCGTCCCCGCCTGTACCGTGGTTCCATGATGGCCGCGAAAGTCTTTCAACTTCGTTTAAATATCCCCGCCGGAGGCGAGAATCTTTTCTGCCTTGCCTTAAAGGCCGCCGCCGCCGACCGATCCGAAATATTCGCCCGTGATGTAACTTGCCTCGTCGGACGCCAGCAGCACATAGATCGGGGCGAGTTCGACAGGCTGGCCGGGACGGCCCAGGGGCTGGTTCTTGCCGTGTTCCGCCGCCTTTCTGGTCGGCTGCCCGCCCGAGACTTGCAGCGCGGTCCAGAAGGGACCGGGGCAGACGGCGTTCACGCGGATGCCGCGGGGGGCAAGCTGCTTGGCCAGAGACTGCGCGAAGGCGACGTTGGCGGCCTTGGATTGCGCATAGTCGAACAGGATGTCGGACGGCGAAAAGGCCTGCACGGACGAGGTGATGATGATCGACGCGCCCGGTTCCAGATGCGGCAGGGCGGCCCGCGTCACCCAGAAGGGCGCATAGACATTGGTCTTCATGGTGGCGTCGAAGGCCTCGGTCGTCAGATCCTCCAGCTTTTCGCAGAACTGCTGGCGGCCGGCGTTGTTGACCAGGATGTCCAGCCCGCCCAGGGCCTCGACCGCCCTGGCGACCAGAGACTTGCAGAAACCCTCGTCGCGCAGGTCGCCGGGAATGGCGGCGGCGCGGCGGCCCTCGGCCTCGATCAGGGCGACGACCTTGTCGGCGTCCTCCTGTTCGGCGGGCAGGTAGCAGATGGCCACGTCCGCCCCCTCGCGGGCATAGGCGATGGCCGCGGCGGCGCCGATGCCGCTGTCACCACCGGTGATCAGCGCGCGCTTGCCCTTCAGGCGGCCGTTGCCGCGGTAGCTGGTCTCGCCATGGTCGGGCAGGGGATCCATGCGGCAGGCGAGGCCGGGGGCCTGCTGTTCCTGCGCGGGGAAATCGGGTCGGGGCAGCCGGGGATCCCGGATCGCGCCGCTGCGGAAGGGTTGGTCTGGGGTGTCGGCGGGCATGGGGCTTTCCTTTCGCGTTGCCCTGTCCAACAAGCCCCGGCGGCAAGGGTTCCCCGTTACCGCCGCCGCACCCATTTCCAGCCGGTGATCATGGGCCGCACCAGATCCTCGCGCTTCCACAGGCGGTAGAACAGGACCGCCGCCCAATGCAGCAGCACCAGGATCAGGATCAGGTCCGCCCCGCGATGATGCCAGCGCAGGGCCGCGCGCGAGGTCGCCGAACTGACCTGCGAGGCCAAGGGTCCGACATTGATGTAGTCGTCGGGATCGGCGAACAGCCCGGTCGTCACCTGTCCGATCAGCACCGCCAGCATCGCCAGGACGGCCAGGGCCCCCACCGGGCTGTGGCCGGGCCAATGGGTGGGGCGGGGACGGATCATTTCCCGGGCATAGGCCAACACCGCGCGGGGTCCGCGCACGAACTGGGCGAAGCGCGCCGGGGCGGGGCCGACAAAGCCCCACACCAGCCTGAACAGCAAAAGCGCGATCACCGCGTATCCCAGCCAGAAATGCAGGGTCATGTCCGTCGGGCCGATCTTGCCCAGCAGCCAGTTGGCGATCACCAGGGCCGCCAAGGTCCAGTGAAAGGCCCGCAGCGCCGGATCCCAGATCCGTTCGCGATGCGCGCGGTCGCCGGCCATCAGTCCTCCTTGCGGTAGTCGTCGTGGCAGTTCTTGCAGGCGCCGCCCAGTTTTTGCACCACCGGGCCGACATTGCCCTGGCCGCCCTTGACGGCATCCGGGCTGCCCGCCGCCGCCTCGCGCAGGGCCACGAAGCTGGCGCGGAAATCGTCTGGGTTTTCCCAGATCGCGGGCAGCGCCTCGGATCCGCGCATCTCCTCGGACGAGGTGCCCTCGACGAACAGCGACGGCGCGTCGTATTGCGTCAGCGCGACGATGTTGGCGGCGGCCAGGGACGCCGCGGCCTCGTCATAGGCGATCTCTCCCTTTGCCATGCCGGCAAGCTGGCCCATGTTGATGCCCAGCATCGTCATGAAGCCGCCCCGGGCCTCGACCGCGTCTTCGGCATCCTGGGCCAGGGCAAGCGCGGGAAGGGCAAGGGCTGCGGCAAGGGTGATCGCTTTGACGGGGGTCATGGGCTGGCTCCTGAAGGGGACTGGCGGTGATGAACGGAACGCTGTGGAAAACACTGGCAGAATCAAAATGCCGGATCAATCGGACCGAAGGCAATCATGGATTTGCGAAAACGGCCCCCGAAGGGGCCGCCTTGCGGGATCAGGCGTTGGGATTGGCCACTCCGACCTGGCGGTGGATCTCGTCCACGGCGGGACGATCCAGCTTCAGCGCCCGCGCCAGCCGGTCCAGGTAGCGCACCTCGTCGTCGTGATCTAGGTCGATGGCCAGAAGCGACATCAGGTAGACCTGCGATTCCAGGCCCGCCGGCACGTCGCGGGCCAGCGCCTCGGGATCGACGGGGGCGGCCATCTGGTCGCGGATGAACTGGCGTTCCTCGTCGTCCAGGTCGTCGCCCAGCTTGCCAAGAAGACGCTGCCGTTCAGCCTCGTCGATGGTGCCGTCGGACTTGGCGGCCTGGATCATCGCGCGCAGCATCAGCCCCGCCACCGCGTTCTGTTCGGGCGTGGGGGCCACCTCGGGTTCGCCCTGCTTGACAACGGCATCGTTGAACAGTTCGCCGAAGCTTGCGTCGTTCGTGGGCTGCGAATCCTTGCTGGCAAGGCTGCCCGCCATCCCGCCTGCCGCGGCGCCGCCCAGAAGGCCGCCCAGACCCCCGCCGCTGCCCGCGCTGCGGGTCTTGGCGCCGCCGCCCAGCTGTCCCAGCAGATCGCCCAGACCGCCGCCCCCGCCGCCTCCGCTGCGGGCGCGGGTGGTCAGGCCGTCCAGCAGCCCGCCAAGCCCGCCCGAGGCCCCTTGCGAATGCGGGCCGCCATAGCGCGTCCCCTGGCCCGCGCGGCCGCCGCCCAGAACCTGGCCCAGCATGTCGTTCAGGCTGCCGCCCGCGCCGGAGCCGGTGTTGTTGCCGAACAGCTCGCCCAGAAGGCCGCCCTGGCTGCGGTTCCGGGTGACCTGGCCGGGCTGCCTTTTTTGGTGCTGCTGCATCGCGGCGCCGATGCCCTTGGCAAGAATGACGCCGGCTGCGACCCGGCCCAGGGTTTTCATCAGGCTCATGGGAAAAACCTCCTCCGATACTCGGTGTCAGGGCGGCGACGCCGTCCCGGTCTTCGTCGTCCGAACAGAACTGTGCCGCCAATGGTTCCGGCGGGCAATCGGCTCGTGCGGGATCCCGCGCCCGCATCCCGCGCCCGCACGCCCTTGATTTTTCCCAGGGCGGCTTATAAATCGCGGCGCACGCTTAATTCGGGGCCGTCTCGCCATGCCCCGCGATCAGGAGAGGCCGTAGATGGCAAAGGCAAAGTTTGAACGGACGAAACCGCACGTCAACATTGGCACGATTGGTCACGTTGACCACGGCAAGACGACGCTGACGGCTGCGATCACGAAGTATTTCGGCGAATTCCGCGCCTATGACCAGATCGACGGCGCCCCCGAGGAGCGGGCGCGCGGGATCACCATCTCGACGGCGCATGTTGAATACGAATCGGAGGCGCGCCATTACGCGCACGTGGACTGCCCGGGCCACGCCGACTACGTCAAGAACATGATCACCGGGGCGGCGCAGATGGACGGCGCGATCCTGGTGGTGAACGCCGCCGACGGGCCGATGCCGCAAACGCGCGAGCACATCCTTCTGGGCCGCCAGGTGGGCATTCCCTACATGGTCGTGTATCTGAACAAGGTCGATCAGGTCGACGACGAGGAGCTGCTGGAACTGGTCGAGATGGAGGTGCGCGAGCTTCTGTCCTCCTACGACTATCCGGGCGACGACATTCCGATCATCAAGGGCTCGGCGCTGGCGGCTTTGGAAGGCCGCGACAAGGAGATCGGCGAGGATTCGATCCGGGCGCTGATCAAGGCCGTGGACGAATACATCCCGACCCCCGAGCGCGCCATCGACCAGCCGTTCCTGATGCCGATCGAGGACGTGTTCTCGATCTCGGGCCGGGGCACGGTTGTGACCGGGCGGGTCGAGCGCGGCGCGGTGAACGTCGGCGACGAGCTTGAGATCGTGGGCATCCGCGACACCCGCAAGACCACCTGCACGGGCGTCGAGATGTTCCGCAAGCTGCTGGACCGCGGCGAGGCGGGCGACAACATCGGCGCGCTTTTGCGCGGCGTGGACCGCGACGGGGTGGAGCGCGGCCAGGTTCTGTGCAAGCCCGGTTCGGTCAAGCCGCACACCGAGTTCGAGGCCGAGGCCTATATCCTGACCAAGGAGGAAGGCGGCCGCCACACGCCGTTCTTCGCGAACTACCGTCCGCAGTTCTACTTCCGGACCACGGACGTGACCGGCACCGTCAAGCTGCCCGAGGGCACCGAGATGGTGATGCCGGGCGACAACCTGAAGTTCACGGTGGAGCTGATCGCGCCGATCGCGATGGAGGAAAAGCTGCGCTTCGCGATCCGCGAAGGCGGCCGCACCGTCGGCGCCGGCGTGGTGTCGAAAATCCTGAAGTGATCGGAAAGGGACGGGCCGGGCTTCCGCCCCACCCCGCTCCGCCGCACCGCGCGACAAAGAGCCGCCTCCGAAAAGGGGGCGGCTTTTTGAATGGGACGATGGCTCTGGTATGCCGCGATTTCGGACCGTGCCGCACAGTTGAATGTTTCGGATGGCGAACCGATAGGCGATCCGCGACGGCCGTTGGGGCAACATCCTTCGATGAGCTTGCCGCTTGGTTTGCCGAACGGCTGATCCACGCTGGCCCCGCGCCTGACCGGGCGGCTTCGTTCGGTCCCCTTGCTGGCCAAAGGTTGCATTGACCCACCGCCCGTCCTGCCGCAGGATCGGCCCACAGGACCTTTTGGATCAAGCCCATGTGCCAGATCTTCGCGGGGCAGCACCCCGAACGCTATGAAACCGTCACCCGCAGGCTGCGGCTGAACGGGCAATCCACCTCGATCCGGCTGGAACGCGCCTTCTGGCGCATCCTGGACGACATCGCCGCGCGCGAGGGCGTTTCCACCCCCGCCTTCATCTCCAAGCTGCACGCCGAGGTGCTGGAACTGCATGGCGAGGCGCGCAACTTCACCTCGCTGCTGCGCTGCGCCTGCACGATCCACCTGGGCGATGACCAGCAGATGCCCCAGGCCATCGCAGCCGAATAAAAGACGGCTGTAGTAATCCGATACTACCCGCGTCCTTCCGCGATTCCCTAGCCTGAGGAGAAGAAAAGGCTACGGAGGCTTGGCATGGCGAAATATGTCCACTCGATGATCCGCGTTCTGGACGAGGCGCGTTCGGTCGAATTCTATGACCGCTGCTTCGGCCTGAAAGTGGCCGAGCGGCTGGATTTCCCGGACTTCACGCTGATCTACCTGTCCAACGGCGAAAGCGAGGCCGAGCTGGAACTGACCGTCAACAAGGGCCGGACCGATCCCTATGCCCTGGGCGACGGCTACGGCCATGTGGCCTTCACCGTGGACGACGTGGACGCCGAACACGCCCGCATCGCCGATCTTGGCTATGCCCCGCGCAAGCTGGTCGATTTCGCCCCGGGCGGCGAGGTGATCGCGCGGTTCTTCTTTATCGCCGATCCCGACGGATACCAGATCGAGGTGATCGGGCGGGGAGGCCGCTACAGGTAACGGTGCCGCGCCGGTTGGAGGGGCCCGCGCGGCAGCGACAACAGGGGAGGAGAGAATGTCCCAACTACGCAAGCAGGGGCTGACCCGGCGCGCGCTGCTGTCGCGCGCGGCGGCGGCGGGCGCCTTGGCGGTGGCCGGGCCGGGCTTCATCGCGGCCCCCGACGCCGCCTGGGCGGTCGAGGTGACGGCGATCAGCGAACACGAGATGGCGACGCTGCTGCAAATGGCGCGCGACATCTATCCGCACGACCGCCTGGGCGACCGCTATTACGCGGTGGCCGTCAAGTCCTATGACGTGACCGACCAGAAGCGCATGGTGGCCGACGGCATCGCCGCCCTGGACGCCGCCGCCAAACAGGCGGGCTTCGACAGCTACCTGGCCGCCGGATGGGAGGACGAGCGCGTCGCCATCCTGCGCCGGATCGAGGACACGCCGTTCTTTCAGACGGTGCGCGGCGGGCTGGTGACCGGGCTTTACAACCAGAAAGAGGTCTGGCCGATCTTCGGATACGAGGGCGAGTCCTTCTCGCAGGGCGGATACATCGCCCGCGGCTTCGACGACATCGACTGGCTGTAAGGGGGAGGGCAGCAATCATGGCGAAGGCAGCCAAATTCGAACTGACCGACGACAGCGTGGTCGTCATCGTGGGCACCGGCGCGGGCGGCGGGGTGCTGGCCAACGAACTGGCGCAGAAGGGCGTCAAGGTCGTGGCGCTGGAAGCCGGCGGGCGCTACATGCCCGAGGATTACGTTAACGACGAATGGGAAAGCTTCGGGCAACTGGCCTGGACGGACCCGCGCACCACCAGCGGCGACTGGCGGGTGGCCAAGGACTTTTCCGGCCTGCCCGCCTGGATCGTCAAGGCGGTGGGCGGAACCAGCGTCCACTGGGCGGGCGCGTCCCTGCGGTTCCAGGACCATGAATGGAAGGCGCTGACGAATTACGGCGCGGTGGAAGGGGCATCCCTGCTGGACTGGCCCATCGACGGGGCCGAGATGGCGCCCTGGTATGACAAGGCCGAGGCCAAGCTGGGCGTGACCGGCGTCGGCGGACGCGCGCGCCTGCCCGGCAACAACAACTACAAGGTCTTCGAAAAGGGCGCCCTGGCGGTCGGCTACAAAGAGGTCCATACCGGCAACATGGCGATCAACAGCGCCGATTACGACGACCGGATGGCCTGTCAGCAGACCGGCTTCTGCTTTCAGGGCTGCAAATGGGGCGCCAAGTGGTCCAGCGCCTATACCGACATCCCGCGCGGCGAGGCGACCGGCAACCTCGAGGTCCGCGACCGCGCCCATGTCGCCCGCATCTTGCACGACGACAGCGGTAAGGTGACGGGGGTCGAGTATTTCGACGCGGACGGCAACCTGCACATGCAGAAGGCGCGCCTGGTCGCGGTGGCGGGCAACAGTTTCGAATCCCCGCGCCTGCTGCTCAATTCGCATTCCGCGATGTTCCCCGACGGGCTTGCCAACCGCTCGGGGCAGGTGGGGCGCAACTACATGCGCCACACGACCGGATCGGTTTATGCGACCTTCGAGCATCCCGTGCGGATGTGGCGCGGCACGACCATGGCCGGGATCATCCGCGACGAGGCCCGGCACGACCCCTCGCGCGGGTTCGTGGGCGGCTACGAGCTGGAAACGCTGTCCCTGGGCCTGCCCTTCATGGCCGCCTTCCTGGATCCCGGCGCTTGGGGGCGGGAGTTCACCACGGCGCTCGACAGCTACGAGAACATGGCGGGCATGTGGATCGTGGGCGAGGACATGCCCCAGGCCGAAAACCGCGTCACCCTGTCCGACACCGCCGACAAGTTCGGCCTGAAGGTCGCCAACGTCAACTTCAGCGACCATCCGAACGACATCGCGATGCGCGACCACGCCTATGCGCGTGGCCAGGCGATCTACAAGGCCGTGGGCGCGACCCGCACCATGCCGACGCCGCCTTACCCGTCCACGCACAACCTGGGAACCAACCGCATGTCGGAACGGCCCGAGGACGGCGTGGTCAACAAGCACGGCCAAAGCCACGACATCCCGAACCTGTTCGTCTCGGACGGCAGCCAGTTCACGACGGGGGCCGCGGAAAACCCGACGCTGACCATTGTCGCCCTGGCGATCCGCCAGGCCGATCACATCGCAAAGGAGATGGCGGCCGGGAACGTCTGATCAAACCTCTGGTAGGGAGAGAGGGGCCATTCACAACTTGCGGCGCCTGGCATTGCCTGGCCTGGCCATCGCCATCGCCTTCACCGCGCGCCGAGATCGCCACCGATCCTTCAAGGGTCCGGCGAAGGCGCCCCCGCCACGAGGCAAGCCCCGCCTGCTGACGTGACCTGTCAGGACCGGCAGCCTATGCTGCCGGTCAGGAGGTTTCCGCCATGAACGACCTTATCGGCATCCCGGCCACTGACACCAAGGCGCGGAGGTCTTGCGGAGCCGCGCCGGCGTCCCTGGGCATCCGGCGGTTGAGAATGGGCAAGAGCGGGCCGGTGCAATACCTCGGCGCGGTGCGCCGGCTCTTGTGGCCGACGGCCGCGCCAGGCGCGCGACCGGTCCATGCCGCCTTCGCCGCGCCTGGCCGCGCCCTGGTCCGTGTTTTCCGCCAGACCGCTTTTTCGGCAGCGGCGCGGGACAATGGCGCGCCGCGGCCGCGCCGTCATTTCCGTTGCTGCGGCGCCCCTGGCCACCACCCTTGCGTCAACGGCCTCGCGGCCCCCCGCCGCAAGCCGGAGGAAGGAGCATGAAGACCTATCGCGGAAGCTGCTTTTGCGGCGCCATAACCTTCGAGGCGGACGGCGATCTGGCGGACGGCACCATGCGCTGCAACTGCCGGTTCTGCCGCAAGACGCGCTATTGGGAAATGCGCCTGCCCGACCCGGACGGATTGCGGATCCTGCGAGGCGAGGATGCCCTGGCCGAAACGCCAAGATCGCGGAACGACGGCGTGGACATGCGCCATGCCTTTTGCGGCCGATGCGGGACGCGGCTGTGGACCTGGGGCGACATCGCGGAAATGGGCGGCCGGTTCGCGATGGTCTTCGTGCCCGCCCTGGACGACGTGCCCGAGGCGGACCTGATCGCCGCGCCGGTCTTTCACGCCGATGGAGCGCATGACACCTGGTGGAACGAGGCCGCCGAGACGCGGCACCTGTAAAGGCGCCGCAGCCGGCCGGGGCTGCGGCGGCCCGCTTACTGGCCGTCCATGGCCGCCTGGTTGACCCCGCCCTCGGCGATGCGGGTCATGTGTTCGTCGCCGTCGCGCGTGTTGTCCAGGCAGTCCTGCAAGGCGGCGCCGTCGTCGTTGTAACCCAGGCGGTTCGCGAAGGTCCGCACGCAGCCATAGCCCGCGATGGCGTAATGGGTCAGGCGCTGGTACTGGGTGATGATCGCGGCGTCCTGGGTGTCCTCGTCGCCGAACTCGGTCTCGATGGCGTGCTTGCGGGCCTCGGCCACCAGACCCTCCATGCCCCGGCAATGCTCGCCCGTGGGGTCGGTGTCGTGCCTGCTGCAAATGCTGGCCAGCACCTCCATCCCCCGGGCGATGCCCTGGTTTCCGGCGATCAGCGCCTCGGACAGTTCGCGGGACGTGGCGACGCGGCCCATCTCGGTGACGATGGGCATGGATTGCTTGCAGGCGGAATACAGGTCCTTCAGCTGGTCCAGGTAAAGGTCGTGCAGGTTCTTGATCGCCATGATGATGTCCTTTCGGGTGGCAGGCCGTTTCACCTCGTGCAACGTGCTGGTTGCCGCATCGTTCCAGGCGGCGGCGCTTGACACGGCCCGCGCCAGGGTCCAGCAAACGCACCCTTGCCCATTCCGTTCACGACATTGCGGTGACACCATGTTTTCGTGGTTCGAGCGACGCATCGACCCCTATCCGACCGAGACGCCGGACATGCCGCCCCGGACGCTGGTCCGCTTTGTGCTGTATTACAGCAGGGGCGCGATCCCCTGGCTGCTGGTGGTGGGCCTCACCTCGGCCCTGATCGCGATTGTCGAGGTCGTGCTGTTCGGCTGGCTGGGCGAACTGATCGACCAGTTGTCGCAGGTGCCGCGCGACCTGTTCTGGGCGCAGCAGGGCGGGCGGCTGGCCTTCATGGCCGCCGTGCTGCTGGTCTTGCTGCCCGCCTTGCACCTTTTGGCGTCCCTGGTGCTGTACCAGGGTCTGATGGGCAATTTCCCGCAGCGCATCCGCTGGCGGGCGCATCGCTATCTGCTGCGCCAGTCGGTGGGCTATTTCCAGGACGAGTTCGCGGGCCGGATCGCGCAGCGGCTGATGCAGACGGCGCTGGCCGTGCGCGAGGTCGCGATGAAGGCCATGGATGTCGGCAGCTATGTCGTGATCTATTTCCTGGGCGCGCTGATCCTGGCGGCCAGCCAGGACTGGCGGCTGGCGCTGCCCTTCCTGGCCTGGGCCGCGGCCTATGGCGTGATGCTGTGGCAGATCGTGCCCCGCCTGGGCCGCGTGGCCGAGGAGCAGGCGGATGCGCGGGCGCAGATGACGGGCCGGGTCGTGGACAGCTACACCAACATCGCCACCGTCAAGCTGTTCTCGCATTCCTCGCGCGAGGAGTCCTGGATGCGCGAGGGGATGGACGCTTTCCTGCAAACGGTTTACCGGCAGATGCGGCTGTCCTCGATCCAGGACATCGCGCTGAACACGATGAACGTGGCGCTGGTCGCCGCGGTGGCGGGCCTGGGCCTGTGGCTCTGGACCGAGGGCCTGGTCGAGGTGGGAGCGGTCGCCGTGGCCGTGCCCCTGGCGCTGCGGCTGAACAACATGGCCCATTGGATCATGTGGGAATTCGCCGCCCTGTTCGAGAACATCGGCACCGTCCGCGACGGCATCGCCTCCCTTGCCCTGCCGCGCGAGGTGCGAGACGCCCCGGACGCGAAACCCCTGGTCCGGGGACCGGGCGCGGTGCGCTTCGACAATGTGACCTTCCGCTATCGCGGAGTCGAGGGCGCGCGGCCCATGGCGGTGCTGGACGACCTGACCCTGCATGTCGCGCCCGGCGAAAGGGTGGGCCTGGTGGGCCGTTCCGGCGCGGGCAAATCGACGCTGATCAACCTGCTTCTGCGCTTTCACGACATCGAACGGGGCAGCATCACCATCGACGGCCAGGAGGTGTCCGCCGTCACGCAGGACAGCCTGCGCGCGGCCATCGGGGTGGTGACGCAGGACAGTTCGCTTCTGCACCGCTCCGTGCGCGACAACATCGCCTATGGCCGTCCGGATGCGTCCGACGCCGAGATCGAGGCCGCCCTGCGCATGGCCGAGGCGCAGGATTTCGTGCCCCTGCTGTCGGACAGCCACGGCCGGCGCGGCCTGGACGCCCATGTCGGCGAACGGGGGGTGAAGCTTTCGGGCGGGCAGCGCCAGCGCATCGCCATCGCCCGGGTGGCGCTGAAGGACGCGCCGATCCTGATCCTGGACGAAGCCACAAGCGCCCTGGACAGCGAGGCCGAGGCCGCGATCCAGTCGCGCCTGGACGTGCTGATGGCGGGCAAGACGGTGATCGCCATCGCGCATCGCCTGTCCACCATCGCCGCGATGGACCGGCTGATCGTGATGGACGCGGGCCGGATCATCGAGCAGGGCAGCCATGCCGAGCTGCTGGCGCGCGGCGGGCTTTATGCGCGGCTCTGGGCGCGGCAGTCGGGCGGGTTCCTGGTGGACGAACCCGCCTGACCGCCCCGTGGTGCCCGCGCCACAGGGTCGCAATTCTTGGCGTGCCCCCGGCGCGGACCCTGGCGGCGTCGTGATAAGGACAGGCATTCGCGCTTTCGGAGAATGCCTTGAAAATCCTGTTTCTTGCTCTTGGCGTCCTTGCGGCGCAGCCCGTTCTTGCCGCCGATGCGGCGGCGCCCCTGTCGGCGGGATCCGACTGGACCGGATTTCACGCCGGGATCCAGGTGGGCCGGATGGACAACGCCCTTGCCTTTCGGGGCCGGACCTTTCTGTCGGGCGGCACCGACACCTGGGGCCTGCACGCGGGATATGCCCATGATTTCGGTCCGCATGTCCTGGGGGCCGAGGCCGACCTCAACCGCTTCCGGGGCGGCAACGCCGACCTGCTGCGCATCAAGGGCAAGGCGGGCGTCGATCTGGGGCGCTTTCAGCCCTATCTGGTGATGGGCCTGTCCCGCCTGTCGGGCGACGGGCTGACGGAAACCGCGCCCGTGTTCGGCGCGGGCGGCGACTGGACGGTGACGGACCGCCTGACCGTCGGCATCGAATACACCTATCAGGAATTCGACGACGTGCTGGAGGACGAGACAGGCGTCGCGGGCTATGATCTCGAGATGGAGCTGGCGCATCTGCGCGCGTCCTGGCGGTTCTGAAGGGCGTTTCCCCGCTTGACGGCGGAGCCGCCGGATCCTATCAGACGCTCACCGCAGGGGTTTAGCTCAGTTGGTAGAGCATCGGTCTCCAAAACCGAGGGTCGTGGGTTCGAGTCCCCCAACCCCTGCCAGTCCATCCGGACATCCATCCAGACATCATTGATCCGCGGCGCGCAGGCTTTCGCGCGCCAGGGCCGCGATCAGGTCGGTGCGCGTGACGATGCCGATGATGCGTTCATCCTCCAGCACCGGCACGGCGTCGGTGTCGCTGGCCGCCAGATGCGGCAGAAGGGCGGCGATCGGCGAATCGGGCGCGGCCACCGGCAGGCGGTCCTGCATGACATCGGCGGCCCGAAGGTCGCTGTCGGCGCGCGACAGCCTGCCGTCCGGCCGGAAATCGGCATGGGCCTTTTTGATCAGGTGAAGCTGGAAGATCACGCCCAGAAAGCGGTCGTTCCTGTCCACCACGGGCAGCGAAGTGAAGCCGTGGCGCACGAACAGGCCCGCCACGTCGCGCAGCGGCGCATCCGGCGCCACCGTCACCAGGTCGCGCGACATGATGTCCCGGACCGTCTGCGCCCGGGCGTGGTGGCTGGCCGCCTGCATCTCGGCGGCGGCGATCAGGCGGGCCAGATCCTCGACCCCCAGGTTCAGCGACTGATTGTAGCGGACCAGAATGCCGGACAGTTCCTCCTCGGTCAGGCCAAGCCGTTCGGGCGCTTCGGGATCGGCCGTGCCGTGGGCGTTGGGTTCCCCGAACTGGCGGAAGGGATAGCGCCGCCCCGTGGCATGGGCGTAAAGAACGGCGATTCCCACCAGCAGCGCGGTCCCCGCCATCACCGGCAGAAAGGCGAAGCCCGGACCCAGAGGCGCGATCCGGTCGGCGCCGATGGCCACCGTCATCGCCACCGCGCCCCCCGGCGGATGCGTCGCCCGGCACAGCGCCATCACCGTGATGGCAAGGCCCACGGCGGCGGGCACCGCCGCCAGGGGGTTCGCCACCAGGCGGCAGACCAGCAGGGCCGCCAGGGCCGACACGGTGTTGCCGACGATCGCGGGCCAGGGCTGCGCCAGCGGACTGTTGGGCGCGGCGAAGATCAGCACCGAGGTCGCGCCGAAAGGGGCGATCAGATAGATGCCCAGCCACAGCTCGGGCGCGACCAGCAGCGCCAGTCCCGCCGCCGCGGCCATCCCGATCCCCGCGCCGATCCCCGCGCGCAGCGCCTCGGACGGGGGAATGGCGGCGGAGGATGGACCAAGCGCGCGAAGGCGCGAATGGCCGTGCAAGTCGGTTGGGCTGCGCAAGTCCTGTCCCCTTCTGCTGATGACGCGATCACTAGGAAGATGGGGCGGGGCCTGCAAGCGGTCTGCGCCGCGGCCCGTCCCTTCGGCTGGCGCTTGAATTGCAGCGCCCGGCGCGCTATGTGCCGCGCTGCATCTGTCAAGGAGCCTGCCGTGGCCAATCCCGTCCAGTTCATCAACCAGGTCCGCGCCGAGGCCGCCAAGATCACCTGGCCCACTCGCCGCGAGGTCGTCACCACGACCATCATGGTGCTGATCCTGGCCGCGCTGTTCAGCGTGTTCTTTTCGCTGGTGGACCTGACGATCCGCTTCGGGATCACCGAAGGGCTGCGGCTGATCAGCAACTGATCGGGCCTTGCATTTCCGGGCGCATGGGGGTATTTGCCCCCGACTGTCCGGCAGACGGCGTGCATCGAATCCGCGTGCGCGCCGATTTCGATTTTGACGGACGCGCGAAAATCCAAGGGGTTGCCGGGTTGGGCCCGGTGATTCCCTTCCGACGGAACAGGGGTTGGATCGAACATGGCAAAGCGTTGGTATTCGGTCAGCGTCCTGTCGAACTTCGAAAAGAAGGTCGCCGAGGCGATCCGGCAGGCCGTCGCCGAAAAGGGTCTGGAGGACCAGATCGACGAGGTGCTGGTTCCGACCGAGGAAGTGATCGAGATCCGCCGCGGCAAGAAGGTGACCTCGGAACGCCGCTTCATGCCGGGCTATGTGCTGGTCCACATGGAGATGTCGGACCGGACCTATCACCTGGTGAACTCGATCAACCGGGTCACCGGGTTTCTCGGCGCGCATGGCAAGCCGATGCCGATGCGCGACGACGAGGTGAACGCGATGCTGAACCGCAGCGGAACGGGCGAGGCCGTGGCCCCGCGCAATCTGATCCGCTTCGAGATCGGCGAAAAGGTCAACGTGACCGACGGCCCCTTCGACGGCTTCTCGGGCATGGTCGAGGAGGTGGACGAGATTTCGTCCCGTCTCAAGGTCACGGTGTCGATCTTCGGCCGGCCCACGCCGGTCGAGCTGGAATTCACGCAGGTTTCCAAGGCCTCGTGAGCATGCGCGGGAGGTGCCGGTTCCTCGGGACCGGGCCGCACCGCTAAGTCGGCCCGCATCGCGGGCGTGATGACAAAGGAGAAGGCCCCATGGCCAAGAAAGTCGTCGGCAGCCTCAAGCTGCAAATCAAGGCGGGTCAGGCGAACCCGTCGCCCCCCGTCGGCCCGGCCCTGGGTCAGCGCGGCATCAACATCATGGCGTTCTGCAAGGAGTTCAACGCTCGCACGCAGGAAATGGAGCAGGGCTCGCCCGTTCCCGTCGTGATCACCTATTACGCCGACAAGTCGTTCAGCTTCGAGACCAAGACGCCCCCCGCGTCCTTTCTGCTGAAAAAGGCCGCCGGCCTGAAGCCGGTCGGCAAGCGCAACCGCGCCAAGGGTTCGGACAAGCCGGGCCGCACGGTCGCGGGCACCGTGACCGTCAAGCAGGTGCGCGAGATCGCGGAAGCCAAGATGAAGGATCTGTCGGCCAACGATGTCGATCAGGCGATGAAGATCATCCTCGGCTCGGCCCGGTCGATCGGTATCGAGGTGAAAGGCTAAGCCATGGCGAAGATTTCCAAGAAAAAGGCCGCCGCCCGCGCCCAGTTCGAAGGCAAGGCCAACCTGTCCGTCGAGGACGCGATCACCCTGGTGAAGGGCGCCGCCTCGGCCAGGTTCGACGAAACGGTCGAGATCGCGCTGAACCTGGGCGTCGATCCGCGCCATGCCGACCAGATGGTCCGCGGCGTCGTGACGCTGCCCGCCGGCACCGGCAAGGACGTGCGCGTCGCCGTGTTCGCCCGCGGCCCCAAGGCTGACGAAGCCCGCGCCGCTGGTGCGGACATCGTCGGCGCCGAAGATCTGATGGAAACGATCCAGTCCGGCAAGATCGAGTTCGACCGTTGCATCGCGACGCCGGACATGATGCCGCTGGTCGGCCGCCTGGGCAAGATCCTGGGCCCGCGCAACCTGATGCCGAACCCCAAGGTCGGCACGGTGACGATGGACGTGAAGTCGGCCGTCGAAGCCGCCAAGGGCGGCGAGGTCCAGTTCAAGGCCGAAAAGGCGGGCGTGGTCCATGCCGGGATCGGCAAGGTCAGCTTCGACACCGACAAGCTGGCTCAAAACCTGCGCGCCTTCGTGGACGCGGTCAGCCGGGCCAAGCCGTCGGGCGCGAAAGGGACCTACATGAAGAAGGTCTCGATCAGCTCGACCATGGGGCCGGGCGTGTCGGTGGACGTGGCCTCGGCGACACAGGCCTGATCCCCGCCCGATTGCAAGACGAAAGGCGGGCCTTGCAGGCCCGCCTTTTTTCGTTTTATCCCGCCGGTGCAAGCGACCGTTCTTGCCGGATCGGGTGTTCAAGGATCATGTCGCCAAGCCGTTCCCTGCTTCATGCCAAACGGTTCTACCGGTCGCTGCCCGGCGTCTGGCCGGGCGGCATGGACCTGTACCTGCGCCGCAGATGCGCAGAACGGCCCCCCGCCCGGCTGAACGTGATGACGTCTCTGGCCGGTCCCGACCTTGACGTGGTGCAGGTTCTGCTGCTGTCGCTGTCCGAGGCGCATCCCCGGGACCATATCGACTTCTGGCTGTTCGAGCAGACGGCGCCCAAGGACCAGATCGCCGGGCTTGCCGATTTCTGCGCCACGCTGGGCAATATCACCCTGCGCCCGATCAACGTCCCTCTGGACGCGGATTTCGAACGGCTGAAGGCCCTGGGCGGCAAGCCGGACAGCGCCCGGTTCCTGTGGTTCGTCGCGCATCGCCATCTGCCCCCGGAACTTGACCGGATCATCTATCTCGACGCGCTGGACGTGATCGTGATGGACGACCTCGTGCCGCTGCTGCGCCATCCCTTCATGGGCCGGTATCTGGTCGCCTGCCGCGAGGCGCTGGACGTGCCGCCGCTGCTGGTCGGACCGGCGCCGCGGGCGCATCGCCGCGGCCTGCCCGCCGCACTGGTTGAGCATGTTTCCCGCGGGCTGATCAACAGCGGCGTGATCGTGCTGAACCTGCGCAAGTTCCGCCGCGACGGCATCCGCATCGGCCAGTATGTGGAGGTCGCCGAATGGGCGCAGGGCACGCTGGGCCTGAAGTTCGGCGACCAGGGGCTTTTCTCGCTGACCCACGGCAGCCACTACGCGCGGGCGCATGACCGGTACAATCACCGCTTCGCAGACGAAGCGGCGGACCGCCCGATGAAGCGCCCTGCCGTGATCCATTATGCCGGAAAGGTGATCAAGCCCGCGCGCTTCCGCCTTCTGCCCTGGCAGGAGGATCTGGTGATCCGGCGGATCCGGGACTCGGCGTCGGACGTGTTGAGGTTGGACAGGATCCGCCAGATGCGTGCGGCCCATGTCCCCTATCTGCGCCGCTGGTGGGACATCTGCGCGCGGACGCCCAGCCATGCCCGCATCGCGCCGCTGGCCGAACGGCGCATGGCGGATGCGCTGAAACAGGCGGGTCTTCTTTAGCGCCGCGGCCCTTCGGGCGGCGCGGCCTGGCCGCATCCGTCAAGGATCGTGGTTTTCGGGCTTCACATTGCGGATGTTTCCGCATATTGAGTTCGCCTGATCCGCGCGCAGGTTCTCCTGCGCGTTGATCGATTCGTCCGAGACGGTGGGTGCTGACCCGTTCAGCTTAATGTCCTGCCTGAGATGGGAACAAGCATTTTTCCGAAGGAGCACCTTCGGGCGATCTTGTCCCTTAGCGGACTCGCCCCGGTCAGTCATGGCCGGGACAAAGAGAGCCGGGGGGAAACCCCCAACTTGGAGTGAAACCGTGGATAGAGCGCAAAAAGAACAGGTGGTCGAAGAACTCGGCCAGATCTTTGAAAGCTCTGGCGTCGTGGTGGTTGCCCACTACGAGGGGATGACGGTTGCACATATGCAGGACCTCCGCTCGCGCATGCGCGAAGCCGGCGGTTCGGTTCGCGTGGCCAAGAACAAGCTCGCCAAGATCGCCCTGGAAGGTAAGCCTTGCGCAAGCATCGCCGACTACCTGACGGGCATGACCGTGATCACCTATTCGGAAGATCCGACCGCTGCCGCGCGGATCGCCGACAAATACGCCAAGGACAACGATCGTTTCGTGATCCTGGGCGGTGCGATGGGTGATTCGGCCCTGGATCCGGCCGGTGTGAAAGCCGTCGCCTCGATGCCGTCGCGTGAGGAGCTCATCGCTCAGATCGTGTCCTGCCTCGGTGCGCCTGCTTCCAGCATCGCCGGCGCCATTGGCGCGCCTGCCTCGAACATCGCGAGCATCCTCACGACCCTTGAGGAACGTGAGGCTGCGTAAGCAACCCCCATCCCGCGTGTGGTTGAAAACCCGACGTTGGAACCCTAACTGAAAGAACGGAAAAATGGCTGATCTGAACCAACTCGCCGAACAAATCGTGGGCCTGACCCTGCTGGAAGCCCAGGAACTGAAAACCATCCTGAAGGACAAGTACGGCATCGAGCCCGCCGCCGGCGGCGCCGTCATGATGGCTGGCCCGGCCGCCGGCCCGGCCGAAGCCGCCGAGGAAAAGACCGAATTCGACGTCGTCCTGGTCGAAGCCGGCGCCAACAAGATCAACGTGATCAAGGAAGTGCGCGGCATCACCGGCCTGGGCCTGAAGGAAGCCAAGGATCTGGTCGAAGCCGGCGGCAAGGTCAAGGAAGGCGCTTCCAAGGCCGACGCCGAGGAAATGAAGAAGAAGCTCGAAGCGGCCGGCGCCAAGGTCGAGCTGAAGTAATCGGCCGTCGGGCTGGTTGAGACGGGGCAGGGTCCGGGGTTTCCCGGTCCCTGCCGAACCTGTCTTGAAGGGCGGTCTGTATCAGACAATCCTTCAGGGCATGTTCAAGGTTCGGGAGCCGGGCGGTGGGACGCGCGGCACGAATGGAACCTTACCCCCTGCATTCGTAGGCCCGTGTCCTGGGTGCCCCGACCCGGACCGCGCGCGAAGACGAAAGGTGACGAGACCCCATGGCGCAAGCTTATGTCGGCCAGAAGCGTATCCGGCGCTATTACGGCAATATCCGCGAAGTCCTGGAGATGCCGAACCTCATCGAGGTTCAGAAATCCTCCTACGACCTGTTCCTGAACTCGGGTGAGGGCGAGGGCCACCACGACGGCGAGGGCATCCAGGGCGTGTTCCAGTCGGTCTTTCCGATCAAGGACTTCAACGAGACCGCCACGCTGGAATTCGTCAAGTACGAGCTTGAGCGTCCGAAATACGACGTGGACGAATGCCAGCAGCGCGACATGACCTATGCCGCGCCGCTGAAGGTCACGCTGCGCCTGATCGTGTTCGATGTCGATGAAAACACCGGCGCCAAGTCGGTCAAGGACATCAAGGAACAGGACGTGTTCATGGGCGACATGCCCTTGATGACCCAGAACGGGACGTTCATCGTGAACGGGACCGAGCGTGTCGTCGTGTCGCAGATGCACCGCTCGCCCGGCGTGTTCTTCGACCATGACCGCGGCAAGACCCATTCCTCGGGCAAGCTCTTGTTCGCCTGCCGCATCATTCCCTATCGCGGATCCTGGCTGGACTTCGAATTCGACGCCAAGGATCTGGTCTTCGCGCGCATCGACCGCCGCCGCAAGCTGCCGGTCACGACGCTGCTTTATGCGCTCGGCATGGACCAGGAGGGCATCATGGATGCCTTCTACCAGACCGTGGACTATACCCTGCGCCGCGAGGGCCGGTCGCAAGGCTGGGTCACGCGCTTCTTCCCCGAACGCGTGCGCGGCACCCGTCCGTCCTATGACCTGGTGAACGCCGACACGGGCGAGGTCATCACCAAGGCGGGCGACAAGGTGACGCCGCGCCTGGTCAAGAAGTTGCAGGAATCGGGCGAGGCGCTGAACCTGCTGGTTCCGTTCGAACGGATCGTCGGCCGCTTTGTCGCCAAGGACATCGTCAACGACGCCACCGGCTTCATCTATGCCGAGGCCGGAGACGAGATCACTGCGGAATACAACCGCGACGGCGACCTGAGCGGCGGCCTGCTCAAGGTGCTGCTGGACAACGACATTACCCAGATCCCGGTGCTGGACATCGACCATGTCAATGTCGGCCCCTATATCCGCAACACCATGGCCGCCGACAAGAACATGGGCCGCGAAGGCGCGCTCATGGACATCTATCGCGTCATGCGTCCGGGCGAGCCCCCCACCGTGGAAGCCGCGCAGACGCTGTTCAACAGCCTGTTCTTCGACAGCGAGCGTTACGACCTGTCCGCCGTCGGCCGGGTCAAGATGAACATGCGCCTGGATCTGGACGCGCCCGACACCCAGCGGACGCTGCGCCCCGCCGACATCGTGGCCTGCGTGCGCGGCCTGGTGGAACTGCGCGACGGCAAGGGCGAGATCGACGACATCGACCACCTGGGCAACCGCCGGGTGCGTTCGGTGGGCGAGCTGATGGAAAACCAGTACCGCGTCGGCCTGCTGCGCATGGAGCGCGCCATCCGCGAGCGGATGTCGGGCGTCGAGATCGACACCGTGATGCCGCAGGACCTGATCAACGCCAAGCCCGCGGCGGCCGCGGTGCGTGAATTCTTCGGCAGCAGCCAGCTGTCGCAGTTCATGGACCAGACCAACCCGCTGTCCGAAGTGACGCACAAGCGCCGCCTGTCGGCGCTTGGGCCGGGCGGTCTGACGCGCGAGCGCGCGGGCTTCGAGGTGCGCGACGTTCACCCGACCCATTACGGCCGGATGTGCCCGATCGAGACGCCGGAAGGCCAGAACATCGGCCTGATCAACAGCCTCGCGACCTTTGCCCGCGTGAACAAGTACGGCTTCATCGAAACCCCTTACCGCAAGGTGGTGGACGGCCGCGTGACCGACGACGTGGTCTACATGTCCGCGACCGAGGAGATGCGCCACACCGTGGCCCAGGCCAACGCGACGCTGGACGCCGAAGGCCGCTTCGTCGATGAACTGGTTTCGACCCGCCAGGCGGGCGACTTCATGCTGAACCCGGTCGATGCCGTCGATCTGATCGACGTGTCGCCCAAGCAGCTGGTGTCGGTCGCGGCCGCGCTGATCCCGTTCCTGGAGAACGACGACGCCAACCGCGCGCTGATGGGTTCCAACATGCAGCGCCAGGCGGTTCCGCTGCTGCGGGCCGAGGCGCCGTTCGTCGGCACCGGCATGGAAGCCACCGTTGCCCGCGACTCGGGCGCCGCCATCATGGCGCGCCGGGGCGGCGTCATCGACCAGGTGGACGCGCAGCGGATCGTCGTGCGCGCGACCGAAGGCCTGGGCGCGGGCGATGCGGGCGTGGACATCTATCGCCTGCGCAAGTTCAAGCGGTCCAACCAGTCCTCGACCATCAACCAGCGTCCGCTGGTCAAGGTGGGCGAAAAGGTCGTGGGCGGCCAGGTGATCGCGGACGGTCCCTCGACCGACCAGGGCGAACTCGCCATCGGCCGGAACGTGGTCGTGGCCTTCATGCCCTGGAACGGCTACAACTACGAGGACTCGATCCTGATTTCCGAGCGGATCCACCGCGACGACGTGTTCACCTCGATCCATATCGACGAATACGAGGTCGCGGCCCGCGACACCAAGCTGGGGCCCGAGGAGATCACCCGCGACATCCCGAACGTGGGCGAAGAGGCGCTGCGCAACCTCGATGAGGCCGGCATCGTCTATATCGGCGCCGAGGTGGGCCCGGGCGACATCCTTGTGGGCAAGATCACGCCCAAGGGCGAAAGCCCGATGACGCCGGAAGAAAAGCTTCTGCGCGCCATCTTCGGCGAAAAGGCGTCCGACGTGCGCGACACCTCCTTGCGCCTGCCGCCGGGGGCTTACGGCACCATTGTCGAGGTCCGCGTGTTCAACCGCCACGGCGTGGACAAGGACGAACGCGCGCTCCAGATCGAGCGCGAAGAAGTCGAGCGTCTGGCCCGCGACCGCGACGACGAACAGGCGATCCTGGACCGCAACATTTATGCGCGTCTGAAGTCGCTGATCCTGGGCAAGACCGCCGTCAAGGGTCCGAAGGGGATCAAGGCCAACAGCGAGATCACCGAGGATCTGCTGGGCACGCTGTCGCGCGGCCAGTGGTGGCAGCTTGCCGTCAGCGAGGAAGACACCGCCAAGGAGGTCGAGGCGCTGAACCACCAGTACGACGCTCAGAAAAAGGCCCTGGAGGCCCGCTTCGAGGACAAGGTCGAAAAGGTCCGCCAGGGCGACGACCTGCCGCCGGGCGTGATGAAGATGGTCAAGGTCTTCGTCGCGGTGAAGCGCAAGCTTCAGGCCGGGGACAAGATGGCCGGGCGTCACGGCAACAAGGGCGTGGTGTCCAAGGTGGTGCCCATCGAGGACATGCCGTTCCTGGCGGACGGCACCCCGGTCGATCTGGTTCTGAACCCGCTGGGCGTGCCGTCGCGCATGAACGTCGGCCAGATCCTGGAAACCCACATGGGTTGGGCATCGCGCGGCCTTGGCATCAAGATCGACGAGGCTCTGGAGGAGTATCGCCGCAGCGGCGACATGGCTCCGGTCCGCGAGGCGATGCGCATCGGCTATGGCGACGACATGTATGCCGAGACCTTTGAAGGCATGGACGACGATCTGCTGGTCGAGCACGCGGGCACCGTGCGCAGCGGCGTTCCGATCGCCACGCCCGTCTTCGACGGCGCGAAGGAGGCGGACGTGAACGACGCGCTGCGTCGTGCGGGCTTCGACACCTCGGGCCAGTCGGTCGTCTTCGACGGCCGCACGGGCGAGCAGTTCTCGCGCAAGGTGACGGTGGGGATGAAATACGTCCTCAAGCTGCACCACCTTGTCGACGACAAGATGCACGCCCGTTCGACCGGCCCCTACAGCCTGGTCACCCAGCAGCCGCTGGGCGGCAAGGCGCAGTTCGGCGGTCAGCGTCTGGGCGAGATGGAGGTCTGGGCCCTTGAAGCCTATGGCGCCGCCTATACCTTGCAGGAGATGCTGACGGTCAAGTCGGACGACGTCGCGGGCCGGACCAAGGTCTACGAATCCATCGTCAAGGGCGACGACAACTTCGAGGCCGGCGTGCCGGAATCGTTCAACGTGCTGGTCAAGGAGGTCCGGGGTCTGGGCCTCAACATGGAACTCCTGGATGCGGAGGAGGAGGAATGAGGGCCTTGGCCCTCATCACCTTCCCCGTGCCCTTCATTTAGGAAAAAAGATGAACCAGGAACTTGCCACCAATCCCCTGAACCCGCTGGCCCCGCCGCGGCAGTTCGACGAGATCAAGATCTCGCTGGCCTCGCCCGAGGAAATCCTCGCCTGGTCCTACGGCGAGGTGAAAAAGCCCGAGACGATCAACTACCGTACGTTCAAGCCCGAGCGTGACGGGCTGTTCTGCGCGCGCATCTTCGGTCCGATCAAGGACTACGAATGCCTGTGCGGCAAATACAAGCGCATGAAGTATCGCGGCCTTGTCTGCGAGAAATGCGGCGTGGAGGTGACCCTGCAAAAGGTCCGCCGCGAGCGCATGGGCCATATCGAACTGGCCGCGCCCGTGGCCCACATCTGGTTCCTGAAATCGCTGCCAAGCCGCATCGGCCTGATGCTGGACATGACGCTGCGCGATCTGGAACGGATTCTGTATTTCGAGAACTATGTCGTCATCGAGCCGGGCCTGACGGATCTGACCTATGGCCAGTTGCTGACCGAGGAGGAGTTCCTCGACGCGCAGGACCAGTACGGCGCCGACGCTTTCAGCGCCGACATCGGGGCCGAGGCGATCCGCGCGATGCTGGCCAACATCGACCTGGCGGCGACCGCCGACCAGCTGCGCGAGGATCTGAAGGAAGCCACGGGCGAGCTGAAGCCCAAGAAGATCATCAAGCGGCTGAAGATCGTCGAATCCTTCCTGGAGTCGGGCAACCGTCCGGAATGGATGGTGCTGACCGTGATCCCGGTCATTCCGCCGGAACTGCGCCCGCTGGTGCCGCTGGACGGCGGCCGCTTCGCCACGTCCGACCTGAACGACCTGTATCGCCGCGTCATCAACCGCAACAACCGCCTGAAGCGCCTGATCGAGCTTCGCGCGCCCGACATCATCGTGCGCAACGAAAAGCGCATGTTGCAGGAGTCGGTCGATGCGCTGTTCGACAACGGTCGCCGCGGCCGCGTCATCACGGGCAACAACCGTCGCCCGCTGAAATCGCTGTCCGACATGCTGAAGGGCAAGCAGGGTCGCTTCCGGCAGAACCTTTTGGGCAAGCGGGTGGACTTTTCGGGCCGTTCGGTCATCGTGACCGGGCCGGAGCTGAAGCTGCACCAGTGCGGGCTGCCCAAGAAGATGGCCTTGGAGCTGTTCAAGCCGTTCATCTATTCGCGGCTTGAAGCGAAGGGGCTGTCCTCCACCGTCAAGCAGGCCAAGAAGCTGGTCGAAAAGGAACGTCCCGAGGTCTGGGACATCCTGGACGAGGTGATCCGCGAACATCCGGTGCTGCTGAACCGCGCCCCGACGCTGCACCGCCTGGGCATCCAGGCCTTTGAGCCGATCCTGATCGAGGGCAAGGCGATCCAGCTTCACCCGCTGGTCTGCTCGGCCTTCAACGCCGACTTCGACGGCGACCAGATGGCCGTGCACGTTCCGCTGTCGCTGGAAGCGCAGCTGGAAGCGCGCGTCCTGATGATGTCCACGAACAACGTGCTGTCGCCCGCCAACGGCGCGCCGATCATCGTGCCGAGCCAAGACATGGTTCTGGGCCTTTACTACACCTCGATGATGCGCGAGGGCATGAAGGGCGAGGGCATGGCCTTCGCCACCGTGAACGAGGTGGAACACGCCCTTGCCGCGGGCGAGGTGCATCTGCACGCGCGCATCACCGCGCGCATCAAGCAGATCGACGAGAACGGCAACGAGGTGGTCAAGCGTTTCGACACCACGCCGGGCCGCGTCCGGCTGGGCGCGCTGCTGCCGATGAACGCCAAGGCGCCGTTCGAACTGGTCAACCGCCTGCTGCGCAAGAAGGACGTGCAGCACGTCATCGACACCGTTTACCGCTACTGCGGGCAGAAGGAATCGGTGATCTTCTGCGACCAGATCATGGGCCTTGGTTTCCGCGAGGCGTTCCGTGCCGGCATCAGCTTCGGCAAGGACGACATGGTGGTGCCCGACAACAAATGGACCATCGTCGAGGAGGTCCAGGAACAGGTGAAGGAGTTCGAGCAGCAGTATCTCGACGGCCTGATCACCCAGGGCGAGAAGTACAACAAGGTCGTGGACGCCTGGTCGAAATGCAACGACCGCGTGACCGAGGCCATGATGGCGACGATCTCGGCCACCAAGAAGGACGAGAACGGCGCCGAGATGGAGCCGAATTCGGTCTACATGATGGCCCATTCGGGCGCGCGCGGTTCGACCAACCAGATGAAGCAGCTGGGCGGCATGCGCGGGCTGATGGCCAAGCCCTCGGGCGAGATCATCGAGACGCCGATCATCTCGAACTTCAAGGAAGGCCTGACCGTTCTTGAATACTTCAACTCGACCCACGGCGCCCGGAAGGGCCTGTCGGACACCGCGTTGAAGACCGCGAACTCGGGCTATCTGACGCGGCGTCTGGTGGACGTGGCGCAGGACTGCATCATCCGCGAACATGACTGCGGGACCGATCAGGCGATCACCGCTTCCGCGGCGGTCAACGATGGCGAGGTGATCAGCCCGCTGTCCGAACGCGTGCTGGGCCGGACCGCCGCCGAGGACGTGCTGGTGCCGGGCGGGGACGAGATCATCGTCCGCAAGAACGAGGTGATCGACGAACGCAAGGCCGACGCCATCGAGCAGGCGGGCGTCCAGGCGGTCCGCATCCGGTCGGCCCTGACCTGCGAATCCGAGGACGGGATCTGCGCGCTGTGCTATGGCCGCGACCTTGCCCGCGGGACGCTGGTCAATATCGGCGAGGCGGTGGGCATCATCGCCGCGCAGTCGATCGGCGAACCCGGCACCCAGCTGACGATGCGGACCTTCCACATCGGCGGCATCGCGCAGGGCGGCCAGCAGTCGTTCCAGGCGGCCTCTCACGAGGGGACCGTCCAGTTCCGCAACGAGAACATCCTGACCAACGCCAATGGCGAGCAGGTCGTGATGTCGCGCAACATGCAGTTGCTGATCCTGGACGACCAGGGGCAGGAACGCGCCAGCCACAAGCTGTTCTACGGCTCGAAGCTGTTCGTGAAGGAAGGGGAACGGGTCATCCGCGGCGCCAAGCTGTTCGAATGGGATCCCTATACCCTGCCGATCATCGCCGAAAAGGCGGGGGTGACGAAGTTCGTCGACCTTCTGTCGGGGATTTCGGTCCGCGACGAGACGGACGATGCGACCGGCATGACGCAGAAGATCGTGACCGATTGGCGTTCCGCGCCGAAAGGCAACGACCTGAAGCCCGAGATCATCATCATGGATGAGAACGGCGAGCCGGTCCGCAACGAGCAAGGCAACCCGATCAGCTATCCAATGTCGGTGGATGCGATCCTGTCGGTCGAGGACGGCCAGGAAATCCGCGCGGGCGACGTGGTGGCGCGCATTCCGCGGGAAGGCGCACGGACCAAGGACATCACCGGGGGTCTGCCCCGCGTGGCCGAACTGTTCGAGGCCCGCCGTCCCAAGGACCACGCGATCATCGCCGAGATCGACGGCTATGTCCGCTTCGGCAAGGACTACAAGAACAAGCGCCGCATCACCATCGAGCCGTCGGAAGACGGTGCCGCGCCCGTCGAATACATGGTGCCGAAAGGCAAGCACATCCCGGTGCAGGAAGGCGACTTCGTGCAGAAGGGCGACTACATCATGGACGGCAACCCGGCTCCGCACGACATCCTGCGGATCATGGGGATCGAGGCGCTTGCGGATTACCTGATCGACGAGGTGCAGGACGTCTACCGGCTGCAAGGCGTGAAGATCAACGACAAGCACATCGAGGTCATCGTCCGCCAGATGCTGCAAAAGATCGAGATCACCGACAGCGGCGACACGACGCTGCTGAAGGGCGAGCATGTCGAGCGCGACGAGTTCGAGGAGGAAAACGCCAAGATCGAAGCCAAGGGGGGCCGTCCGGCCCAGGGCGAGCCGGTGCTGCTGGGCATCACCAAGGCCAGCTTGCAGACCCGCAGCTTCATCTCGGCCGCGTCCTTCCAGGAAACGACCCGCGTGCTGACCGAGGCGGCCGTTCAGGGCAAGCGCGACAAGCTGCTTGGCCTGAAGGAGAACGTCATCGTCGGCAGGCTGATCCCGGCCGGGACGGGCGGCGCCACCGCCCGCGTCCGCCGCATCGCGACCGAGCGCGACAACCAGGTGATCGAGGCCCGGCGCGCCGAGGCCGAGGCCACCGCCGCCCTGATCGCGCCCGCGATGGACGAGGCCGCACCGGAAAACGGCGGCGAGTGATTGCCGCTGAACGACAGACGAAGCCCGGCAGCGATGCCGGGCTTTCCGCATTTCCGGGGCGGAGCGTTCAGCCCGCGGCGTAGAGCATCGCCAGGGCAGGCATCCAGGCGGTAAGGACGCCGCTGGCAAGGGTGGCGGCGGCGGCGGTCCTTTCAAGAGGCAGGCGAAGCGCCAGCAGAAGAAAGTAAAGAAGCCACAGCGCCGCCCAGCAAGCCCAGCTCAGGCCCAGCCACATCGCCATTCCACCGTCGGCCCGGCGCAGCGCGACCACGGCTTCCGGCAGCACCGAAATCGCGACGAAAAGGCTGAACCAGCCCAATCCGCGCCCATCCGAGCCGGTCAGACGATTTGTCCCGACCCAAAGATAGGTGACGCTGAACAGCAGTGTCAGAGTCGCCGCCTTGACGGCGTCGGGGGCGTCGGCCTTGGCCATGGACAGGATCGCCACCGTTCCGGTAATGAACGCCGCCGCAAGGTTGATGACCACGGCATCCTTGTCGGCGATGCGGTTCATCATCCACAGACCGTTGAGTGTCAGGACCGCGCCAACGAAAAGAAGCGAAAGCGGAAGCAGCATCTGAATTCCCGAAAATCTGTCCGGCCGGCCTGCCCGTGGCAGACCGCCGGCCCTTGCCCTAGGGCAAGGCGCAGGGACGGGTTATGGAAAACGCCGCCAAGCAGAATATCGCGGCGGTTTAAAATCCGCCGCGGCATATCCTTTGCGCATCCTGCAAAATCCGCTTGCCCGGCGGGGTGCCAATGCCTAACGGGGAAGAACCGTTCCCTTGGTGAGCCAGGCCATGCGCACCCCCATCCTGTCCCCGATCCGGCGTGTCCGGCCTGCCTCGGTCCGTCCGCTGGTGCATCAGCCGGGCGACAACCTGCGCGGCGCGACCATCATGACGCTGTGCATGGTGGCTTTCGGCCTGAACGACACGGTGATGAAGTTCGTGGCCCAGGACATGCCGCTGTATCAGGCGATCACGCTGCGCGGGCTGTTCGTGATGGCGTTCATCGCCGCCGTAGCTCCGTGGCTGGGCGGGTTGCGCCTGCGGATCCCGGCGGGCGCGCGGGGACCGATGGCCTGGCGCATGATCGGAGAGATCGCCTCGACGGCGCTGTTTTTGAACGCGCTTCAGAACATGGCCATGGGCGACCTGTCCGCGATCATGCAGGCGCTTCCGCTGGTGGTGATGGTTGCCGCCGCGCTGTTCTTTGGCGAATCGCTGGGCTGGCGGCGGATCGGCGCGGTGATCGCGGGCTTTCTGGGCGTGCTGCTGATCCTGCGGCCGGGCGGAGAGGTCTTCGGCCCCTGGGCCGTCGTCGCGGTCGCCGCGATGGCAATGGTGGCGCTGCGCGATCTTGCGACCCGCAAGTTCGACGGCGACATCAGTTCCGCCACCATCGCCTTTTATGCAGCGACCGGCGTGACGATCGCCGGGCTTGCCGTCAGCCTGTGGCAAGGTTGGACGATGCCAAGCGTTTCGCAAATCCTGCTGCTTCTGCTGGGCAGCGCCTTTCTGACCGTGGGCTATGTGACCGCCGTCGCCTCGATGCGGGTGGGAGAGATTTCCTATGTCGCGCCGTTCCGCTATACCTCGCTGCTGGTCGCCATCGCCATGGGGCTCGTGGTCTTCGGCGAATGGCCCGACCTGTGGACCTGGGCGGGGTCGGCCATGGTGATCGCGGCGGGAACCTATACCATCTGGCGCGAGGCGCAGATCGGAAAGGTCCGCTGATGCGCGTGCAGATGCTGGGCCTGTGCCGGTTTTCCTATGTCGGCCTGCGCGGCTATCAGAAGGACCACGCCAGCATCGAGGAACGCCGCGCCTTTCTTTACGACCCCCGGCGGCTGGCACGGCGATGGCTGTGGTTCACGACGCTGGCGCTGCCGGGCTGGCTGGCGCAGACCGATCCCGACTTCGCGCTTGTCATCATGACCGGCCCCGACCTGCCCGAACCCTATCTGTCGCGGCTGCGCGACCTGGCGGCCGGAACGCCGCAGCTGCGGCTGGAACTGGTCCCGCCGATGGAGCGCCACCTGGAGGCCTGCCGCGCCGCCATCGCGCCCCATGTCGATTCCGGGGCGGATGTCGTGGGCCATTTCCGCCATGACGACGACGACGCGGTGGCGCTGGACTATGTCGCGGCGGCCCGCCGGGATTTCACGCGGGTCGAGGGGCTGTGGCGCAGCGAAGGGTGCCTGTCGCTGGATCATTCGCGCGGGCTGATGCTGCGGGCCGGGGCAGGGGAGGCGCAGTTCGTCCCGCGCATCGCCCACAACATGGGCGTGGCCCTGACGATTTTCCTGCGCCCGGACCAGCCGCAGACCGCGCTGCATTTCAACCACACGAAGCTGCCCTTGTGGATGCCGGGGGTGGCGGTCACGCGGCCCCTGATGTTCATCCGCGGGGTCCATGCCGACAGCGATTCCGGCGACATGGGGCCGGGCGTTCCCTGGCAGATCGAGAAGGCCGAACTGGACCGCCAGCTGTCCCGCCGCTTCGGGCTGGTTCGGGCGGATCTGGACCGCCTGGCCCACGCCGCCGCCTGACGGGCGTCGTGTTGACAGCTTCGCCGATTCCCCATATATGCCGCACACCCGGCGGGAAACCGTTCGGGACCAGAACCTTTTCACGGTCACGATCCGGGCCATCTATCCGCCCCGATCCTCTGGAATTTCCCCTCCTCCTCGGAAAACCGGGGCCGGATGGGTTTGGCATTTCGTGATTCGCGCGGAATGCCGTCGAGAAGCGGCGCAGCAGGCCTGCTGCGAGTATTGACAGAGCAAGACGGGGAACCGAATGCCGACGATCCAACAGCTGATCCGCAAACCGCGGCAGCCCAAGGTGCAGCGCTCGAAGTCGCAGCACCTTCAGGGATGCCCGCAGAAGCGCGGCGTCTGCACGCGCGTCTACACCACGACGCCGAAGAAACCGAACTCCGCCATGCGGAAGGTCGCCAAGGTGCGGCTGACCAACGGCTTCGAGGTCATTTCCTATATTCCGGGCGAAAAGCACAACCTCCAGGAACACAGCGTCGTGCTGATCCGCGGCGGCCGCGTGAAAGACCTTCCGGGTGTCCGTTACCACATCCTGCGCGGCGTGCTGGATACGCAGGGCGTCAAGGACCGTCGCCAGCGCCGGTCGAAATACGGCGCCAAGCGTCCGAAGTAAGGAGAGGCATCCATGTCCCGTCGTCACGCCGCTGAAAAGCGCGAAGTCCTGCCCGACGCCAAGTATGGCGATCGCGTGCTGACCAAATTCATGAACAACCTGATGGTTGACGGCAAGAAATCGGTTGCCGAACGCATCGTGTATTCGGCCCTGGACCGCGTCCAGAACCGCCTGAAGCGCGAACCGATCGAGGTGTTCCACGAAGCCCTCGACAACGTGAAGCCCTCGGTCGAGGTGCGCTCGCGCCGCGTCGGCGGCGCCACCTACCAGGTTCCGGTCGAGGTGCGTCCGACCCGCCGCGAGGCCCTGGCGATCCGCTGGCTGATCGATGCGTCCAAGAAGCGCAACGAGAACACCATGGAAGAGCGTCTTGCCGGCGAGCTGGCCGATGCCGTGAACGGCCGCGGCACCGCCGTGAAGAAGCGCGAAGACACGCACAAGATGGCCGACGCCAACAAGGCGTTCAGCCACTACCGCTGGTAAGGCGAAAGGATCCCCACCATGGCACGCGAATATCCGCTGCAGCGTTACCGCAACTTCGGCATCATGGCCCATATCGACGCCGGCAAGACGACAACGACCGAGCGTATCCTTTTCTACACCGGCAAGTCGCACAAGCTGGGCGAAGTGCATGACGGCGCCGCGACCATGGACTGGATGGAGCAGGAACAGGAACGCGGCATCACGATCACGTCTGCCGCGACCACCACGTTCTGGCAGCGCCAGGAAGACCCGACCTCGGAAGGGACTTCGGACACCAAGTACCGCTTCAACATCATCGACACGCCGGGCCACGTGGACTTCACCATCGAGGTGGAACGCTCGCTGGCCGTTCTGGACGGCGCGATCTGCCTGCTTGACGCCAACGCGGGCGTCGAGCCGCAGACCGAGACCGTGTGGCGCCAGGCCGACCGCTACAAGGTTCCGCGGATCGTGTTCGTCAACAAGATGGACAAGATCGGCGCCGACTTCTTCAACTGTGTGAAGATGATCAAGGACCGCACCGGCGGCATCCCCTGCCCGATCGCCCTGCCGATCGGCGCCGAGGACAAGCTGGAAGGCATCATCGATCTGGTGAAGATGGAGGAATGGGTCTGGAAGGGCGAAGACCTGGGCGCAAGCTGGGTCCGCCAGCCTGTCCGCGACGACCTGAAGGACGTGGCCGAGGAATGGCGTTCGAACCTGATCGAGCTGGCGGTCGAACAGGATGACGCCGCCATGGAGGCCTATCTCGAGGGCAACGAGCCCGACGAGGCGACCCTGCGCAGCCTGATCCGCAAGGGCACGCTGTCGCTGTCGTTCTTCCCCGTTACCGCTGGTTCGTCGTTCAAGAACAAGGGCGTGCAGCCGCTGCTGAACGCCGTGATCGATTACCTGCCTTCGCCGCTGGACGTGCCCGCCTATCTGGGCTTCGCCCCGGGCGACGAGACCGAAACCCGCAACATCGAGCGGACCGCCGATGACTCGCAGCCCTTTGCGGGCCTGGCGTTCAAGATCATGAACGACCCCTTCGTGGGCTCGCTGACCTTCACGCGGATCTATTCTGGCCAGCTCAAGAAGGGTGACCAGATGCTGAACGCGACCAAGGGCAAGCGCGAGCGCGTCGGCCGGATGATGATGATGCACTCGATCAACCGCGAAGAGATCGAGGAAGCCTTCGCGGGCGACATCATCGCGCTGGCGGGCCTGAAGGAAACCACCACGGGCGACACGCTGTGCGATCCCGCCAAGCCGGTGGTTCTGGAAACCATGACCTTCCCCGAGCCGGTGATCGAGATCGCCGTGGAGCCCAAGTCGAAGGCCGACCAGGAAAAGATGGGCCTTGCCCTTCAGCGCCTGGCTGCCGAAGACCCTTCGTTCCGCGTCGAGACCGATCTGGAATCGGGCCAGACCATCATGAAGGGCATGGGCGAACTTCATCTCGACATCCTCGTTGACCGCATGAAGCGCGAGTTCAAGGTCGAGGCGAATATCGGCGCTCCGCAGGTCGCTTACCGCGAAACGATCAGCCAGCCGGCCGAGATCGACTATACCCACAAGAAGCAGACCGGCGGCACGGGCCAGTTCGCCCGCGTCAAGCTGGCGATCACCCCGACCGAACCGGGCGAAGGCTATTCGTTCGAGTCCAAGATCGTCGGCGGCGCGGTGCCCAAGGAATACATTCCCGGCGTCGAAAAGGGCATCAAGTCGGTCATGGACAGCGGTCCGCTGGCAGGCTTCCCGGTGATCGACTTCAAGGTGGCGCTGCTGGACGGTGCGTTCCACGACGTCGACTCCTCGGTTCTGGCTTTCGAGATCGCCGCGCGTGCTGCCATGCGCGAAGGCCTGCGCAAGGCCGGTGCCAAGCTGCTGGAGCCGATCATGAAGGTCGAGGTGGTGACGCCCGAGGAATACACCGGCTCGATCATCGGCGATCTGACCAGCCGCCGCGGCATGGTCCGCGGGCAGGACTCGCGCGGCAACGCCAACGTCATCGACGCCTTTGTGCCGCTGGCCAACATGTTCGGCTACATCAACAACCTGCGTTCGATGTCCTCGGGCCGCGCGGTGTTCACGATGCAGTTCGACCATTACGAGGCCGTGCCGCAGAACATCTCGGACGAGATCCAGAAGAAATACGCCTGATCGGCGCGGGCGGGGCGAAAGCCCTGCCCATTCCACGACACCATTGACTTAGGGAGCCGAGCTTATGGCAAAGGCAAAGTTTGAACGGACGAAACCGCACGTCAACATTGGCACGATTGGTCACGTTGACCACGGCAAGACGACGCTGACGGCTGCGATCACGAAGTATTTCGGCGAATTCCGCGCCTATGACCAGATCGACGGCGCCCCCGAGGAGCGGGCGCGCGGGATCACCATCTCGACGGCGCATGTTGAATACGAATCGGAGGCGCGCCATTACGCGCACGTGGACTGCCCGGGCCACGCCGACTACGTCAAGAACATGATCACCGGGGCGGCGCAGATGGACGGCGCGATCCTGGTGGTGAACGCCGCCGACGGGCCGATGCCGCAAACGCGCGAGCACATCCTTCTGGGCCGCCAGGTGGGCATTCCCTACATGGTCGTGTATCTGAACAAGGTCGATCAGGTCGACGACGAGGAGCTGCTGGAACTGGTCGAGATGGAGGTGCGCGAGCTTCTGTCCTCCTACGACTATCCGGGCGACGACATTCCGATCATCAAGGGCTCGGCGCTGGCGGCTTTGGAAGGCCGCGACAAGGAGATCGGCGAGGATTCGATCCGGGCGCTGATCAAGGCCGTGGACGAATACATCCCGACCCCCGAGCGCGCCATCGACCAGCCGTTCCTGATGCCGATCGAGGACGTGTTCTCGATCTCGGGCCGGGGCACGGTTGTGACCGGGCGGGTCGAGCGCGGCGCGGTGAACGTCGGCGACGAGCTTGAGATCGTGGGCATCCGCGACACCCGCAAGACCACCTGCACGGGCGTCGAGATGTTCCGCAAGCTGCTGGACCGCGGCGAGGCGGGCGACAACATCGGCGCGCTTTTGCGCGGCGTGGACCGCGACGGGGTGGAGCGCGGCCAGGTTCTGTGCAAGCCCGGTTCGGTCAAGCCGCACACCGAGTTCGAGGCCGAGGCCTATATCCTGACCAAGGAGGAAGGCGGCCGCCACACGCCGTTCTTCGCGAACTACCGTCCGCAGTTCTACTTCCGGACCACGGACGTGACCGGCACCGTCAAGCTGCCCGAGGGCACCGAGATGGTGATGCCGGGCGACAACCTGAAGTTCACGGTGGAGCTGATCGCGCCGATCGCGATGGAGGAAAAGCTGCGCTTCGCGATCCGCGAAGGCGGCCGCACCGTCGGCGCCGGCGTGGTGTCGAAGATCCTGAAGTGATCGGAAAAGGCCGGGCCGGGCTTCCGCTCCGCTCCGCCGCAAGACAAAGAGCCGCCTCCGAAAAGGGGGCGGCTTTTTGAATGGGGAGCTCCGCATGGCTGATCGGGCTTGACGCCTGCCTTCCAAAGGCGCTATAGGCCCGCATCGCCGTCGAATCCGCCGCGTGCCGAGATTCGCCTGCCTTGCGCATGGCCGCCATCCAAAGGCGGCCTGCACTTTTTTTATACGGTCCGACGCTGGCGCCGCATGGTGCGTTGTCAGCCTCTCGACTGAAACTCCCCGTCAGAGGGATGACTATGCAAAGTCAGAATATCCGCATCCGGCTGAAGGCGTTCGATTACCGCGTGCTGGAAGCCAGCACCCAGGAAATCGTCAACACCGCCAAGCGCACCGGCGCGACCGTTCGCGGCCCGATTCCGCTGCCGAACAAGATCGAGAAGTTCACCGTCCTGCGCGGCCCGCACATCGACAAGAAGTCGCGCGACCAGTGGGAAATCCGCACGCACAAGCGCCTGCTGGACATCGTCGATCCGACGCCGCAGACCGTTGACGCGCTGATGAAGCTCGACCTCGCCGCCGGCGTGGATGTCGAGATCAAGGTGTAAGGAGGCGACCATGCTGCGTACTGGTGTTATCGCCAAGAAACTGGGCATGACCCGGCTGTTCCTGGAAGACGGCCGTCAGGTTCCCGTGACCGTCCTGCAACTGGACAACCTTCAGGTCGTCGATCAGCGCACCGCCGCGCGCGACGGCTATACCGCCGTCCAGCTGGGCGCCGGCGTCGCGAAGGCAAAGCGCACGACCGCCGCGATGCGCGGCCACTTCGCCAAGGCCTCGGTCGCGCCCAAGCGCAAGATCGCGGAATTCCGGGTGGCCGAAGAAAACCTGATCAACGTGGGCGAGGAAATCACGGCCGACCACTATTTCGCGGGTCAGTTCGTGGACATCGCCGGCACCTCGATCGGCAAGGGCTTTGCGGGCGCCATGAAGCGTCACAACTTTGGCGGTCTGCGCGCCTCGCACGGCGTGTCGATCTCTCACCGTTCGCACGGCTCGACCGGCCAGTGCCAGGACCCCGGCAAGGTGTTCAAGGGCAAGAAGATGGCAGGTCACCTGGGTGCCGTTCGCGTCACCACGCAGAACCTGCAAGTCGTGCGCACCGATGCCGACCGCGGCCTGATCATGGTCAAGGGCTCGGTCCCCGGCTCGAAGGGTGGCTGGGTCACGATCAAGGACGCCGTGAAAAAGGCGGCGCCTGAAAACGTGATCTATCCCGCCGCGCTGAAGTCCGCCGCCGAGGAAGCCAAGCGTCTGGCCGAAGCCGCCGCCGCCGAAGCCGCCGCCGCCGAGGAAGCCGCCCGCGAGGCCGCCGCCGCCGAGGCCGCCGCCGCCGAGGAGGCCGCGCTGGCCGAAGCCCAGGCTTCGATCGAGGCCGACAAGGCTTCGGATGGCGATGCCGCGCCCGAAGGAGACAAGTGATGAAACTCGATGTGATCAAGCTGGATACCGGCAAGGCCGGTGAAATCGAGCTGGCGGACGAGATCTTCGGGCTGGAGCCGCGCGGCGACATCCTGCAACGCGTCGTTCGCTGGCAGCGCGCCAAAGCGCAGGCGGGCACCCATTCGGTGCTGGGCAAGTCGGATGTCAGCTATTCGACCAAGAAGATCTATCGCCAGAAGGGCACCGGCGGCGCGCGTCACGGTTCCCGCAAGGCGCCGACCTTCCGTCACGGCGGCACCTACAAGGGTCCGACCCCGCGTTCGCACGCCTTCGACCTGCCGAAGAAGGTGCGCGCCCTGGGCCTGCGCCACGCCCTGTCCGCCAAGGCGACCGCCGGTGAACTGGTGATCGTCGAGGATCTGAACCTGACGGACGCCAAGACCGCCGCCGTCGCCAAGGCCGTCAAGGAAAACGGCTGGAAGCGCGTGCTGGTGATCGACGGGGCCGAGGTCAACGAAGGCTTCGCCCGCGCCGCCCGCAACATCGAGGGCGTGGACATCCTGCCGTCGATCGGCGCCAACGTGTATGACATCCTCAAGCGCGACACGCTGGTGATCACGCGGTCGGGTGTCGAAGCTCTGGAGGCTCGTTTGAAATGAGCGCGAAAGCTGAACATTACGACGTGATCGTCAAGCCGATCATCACCGAGAAAGCCACCATGACGTCCGAAAACAACGGCGTGGTGTTCCAGGTGGCGAAGGACGCCAGCAAGCCGCAGATCAAGCAAGCGGTCGAGGCGCTGTTCGGCGTCAAGGTGAAGGCCATCAACACGACCATCACCAAGGGCAAGCAGAAGCGGTTCCGGGGCATCCTCGGCCGCCGCAGCGATGTCAAGAAGGCCTATGTCACCCTGGAAGAGGGTAACACTATCGACGTGTCCACCGGACTCTGATAGTAGGCGCGCATCCGCGGCCTCGGTTCATCCGGGGCCGCTGATCTTTTGGACGACAACGGACCACCCTGGTCCAAAGCAACGGAAGACAGAAAGATGGCATTGAAGTCGTACAAACCGACGACGCCTGGCCAGCGCGGGCTGGTTCTGATCGACCGTTCGGAGCTTTGGAAAGGTCGCCCGGTCAAGGCCCTTACGGAAGGCCTGACCAAGAACGGCGGTCGGAACAACACCGGACGGATCACCATGCGCCGCAAGGGCGGCGGGGCGAAGCGCCTGTATCGCATCGTCGATTTCAAGCGCACCAAGTTCGACATGGCCGCCACGGTCGAGCGGATCGAATACGATCCCAACCGCACCGCCTTTATCGCGCTGATCTCCTATGAGGACGGCGAGCGCGCCTATATCATCGCGCCGCAGCGTCTGGCCGTGGGCGACAAGGTCGTCGCCGGCGCCAAGGTGGACGTGAAGCCGGGCAACGCCATGCCCTTCAGCGGCATGCCCATCGGCACCATCGTCCACAACGTCGAGCTGAAGCCCGGCAAGGGCGGCCAGATCGCCCGTTCAGCGGGCACCTATGCCCAGTTCGTCGGCCGCGACGGCGGTTATGCCCAGATCCGCCTGTCCTCGGGCGAACTGCGCCTGGTGCGGCAGGAATGCATGGCGACCATCGGCGCCGTGTCGAACGCGGACCACTCGAACCAGAATCTCGGGAAAGCCGGCCGCAACCGCCACAAGGGCATCCGCCCGAGCGTCCGCGGTGTCGCCATGAACCCGATCGACCACCCCCATGGCGGTGGCGAGGGCCGGACTTCGGGCGGCCGCACGCCGGTCACGCCCTGGGGCAAGGACACCAAGGGCAAAAAGACCCGCTCGAACAAGGCGACCGACAAGTACATCTTGCGTTCGCGTCACGCGAAGAAGAAGGGCCGCTGATCCATGGCACGTTCTATCTGGAAGGGCCCCTTTGTTGACGCCTATGTGCTTCGCAAGGCGGAAAAGGCCCGCGAGTCGGGGAAATCCGACGTCATCAAGATCTGGTCGCGTCGTTCGACCATCCTGCCGCAATTCGTCGGCCTGACCTTCGGCGTCTACAACGGGCAGAAGCACATTCCCGTTGCCGTCACCGAGGAGATGATCGGTCAGAAATTCGGTGAATATTCGCCCACGCGGACCTATTACGGCCACGCGGCGGACAAGAAAGCCAAGAGGAAGTAATCGTCATGGGTAAGGAAAACAATCCGCGCCGCGTGGCGGAGAACGAGGCGTTCGCGAAGACCAAGATGCTTCGCACCTCGCCGCAGAAGCTGAACCTGGTCGCGCAGTTGATCCGCGGCAAGAAGGTGGACAAGGCCCTGGCCGACCTGACCTTCTCGCACAAGCGGATCGCGGGCGACGTAAAGAAGTGCCTGCAATCGGCGATCGCGAACGCTGAAAACAACCACGGGCTGGATGTCGACAACCTGGTCGTCGCCGAAGCCTGGGTCGGCAAGAACCTGGTGATGAAGCGCGGCCGTCCGCGGGCGCGCGGCCGTTATGGCAAGATCATGAAGCCGTTTTCGGAGATCACCATCAAGGTGCGCCAAGTCGAGGAGCAAGCGTAATGGGTCAGAAGGTCAATCCGATCGGCATGCGCCTCCAGGTCAACCGCACCTGGGACAGCCGCTGGTACGCCGACGACAAGGACTATGGCAATCTGCTGCTTGAAGACCTGAAGATCCGGGACTTCATCAAGACGGAAGCCAAGCAGGCCGGCATCAGCCGCGTGATCATCGAACGTCCGCACAAGAAGTGCCGCGTGACGATCCATGCCGCGCGTCCGGGCGTGATCATCGGCAAGAAGGGCGCCGACATCGAGGTGCTGCGCAACAAGCTGGCGAACCTGACGAAGTCGGAAGTTCACCTGAACATCGTCGAGGTCCGCAAGCCGGAAGTCGATGCCGCGCTGGTCGCGGAATCGATCGCCCAGCAGCTGGAGCGCCGGGTATCGTTCCGCCGCGCCATGAAGCGGGCGGTGCAGAACGCGATGCGCATGGGTGCCCTGGGCATCCGCGTGAACGTGTCGGGCCGTCTTGGCGGCGCCGAGATCGCGCGGACGGAATGGTATCGCGAAGGCCGTGTGCCCCTGCACACCCTGCGCGCCGACATCGACTATGCGCTGGCCGAAGCCACGACCCCCTACGGGATCATCGGGGTGAAGGTGTGGATCTTCAAGGGCGAGATCATGGAGCACGACCCCCAGGCCCGCGACCGCAAGGCCGCCGAGGCTCAGGAAGGTCCGGCCCCCCGTGGTCCGCGCCGTGACCGCGACGCGCGCTAAGGAGCAAACAAGATGCTGCAACCGAAACGGACCAAGTTCCGCAAACAGCACAAGGGCCGGATTCACGGCGAGGCCAAGGGCGGTTTCGCCCTGAACTTCGGCTCCTACGCGCTGAAGGCCACCGAGCCCGAGCGCGTGACCGCCCGCCAGATCGAAGCGGCACGCCGCGCGATCACCCGCCACATGAAGCGTCAGGGCCGGGTCTGGATCCGGGTGTTCCCGGACGTGCCGGTGTCCTCGAAGCCGACGGAAGTGCGGATGGGCAAGGGCAAGGGTTCGGTTGATTTCTGGGCCGCCCGTGTCCATCCCGGCCGCATCATGTTCGAGATCGACGGCGTGTCCGACGAGATCGCGCGTGAGGCCCTGCGGCTCGGCGCCAACAAGCTGCCGGTGCTGACCCGCATCGTGGCGCGCGAAGACTGGTAAGCGGCGGGGTCGAGCCCGCCCTGCGCATGGCCCCGCCGGGTGACTGGCGGGGTTTTCCTTTTCCCGGCGGGAAAAGGGTTGCACGACGGGGCCGTTGCCTGTATGGGCAGGCCTTCATCATGAAACTCCACCGGGAATCAGGGTGGCCCTGCGATGCAGGGGCTCTCCGGTGATGTTGAAAGGAAAGCGCCATGAAAGCGCAGGATCTGACGTCGAAGACGCCCGATCAGCTGAAGGAACAGCTGATCGCGCTGAAAAAGGAGGCCTTCAACCTCCGCTTCCAGCAGGCCACCGGCCAGCTTGAAAGCACCGCCCGGATGCGTGCCGTTCGCCGCGACGTGGCCCGTGTGAAGACCATTCTGAACCAGAAAGCGGCAGCCGCCGCGGCCTCGAACTAAGGAGCCTGGCCCATGCCCAAACGCATCCTGCAAGGCCGCGTCACCAGCGACAAGAACGAACAAACCGTCACCGTTCTGGTCGAGCGTCGCTTCAAGCACCCGCTTCTGCACAAGACCGTTCGCTCGTCCAAGAAATACCGGGCGCATGACGCGAACAACCAGTTCAAGGTCGGCGATGTCGTTCGCATCATCGAATGCGCGCCGATCTCGAAGACGAAACGCTGGACTGTCCTGACGGACGAAGCGGTTTCCGCGTAAGTCCATCATCACAGATCAGAAATGATCGAAACCCTGGGGCCGCGTGTGGCGGTCCCCAAAGGTCGGGAGAAACCAAATGATCCAGATGCAGACCAATCTGGATGTCGCTGACAACTCCGGCGCGCGCCGGGTTCAGTGCATCAAGGTCCTGGGTGGTTCGCACCGTCGCTATGCGTCGGTGGGCGACATCATTGTCGTGTCCGTCAAGGAAGCCATCCCGCGGGGCCGGGTCAAGAAGGGCGACGTCCGCAAGGCCGTGGTCGTTCGGACCGCCAAGGAAGTGAAGCGCGAGGATGGCACGTCCATCCGCTTCGACCGCAACGCCGCCGTTATCCTGAACAACCAGGGCGAGCCGGTCGGCACCCGGATCTTCGGGCCGGTCGTCCGTGAGCTGCGCGCGAAGAACTTCATGAAGATCATCTCGCTTGCGCCGGAGGTGCTGTGATGGCTGCCAAGCTGAAAAAAGGCGACAAGGTCGTCGTGCTGACCGGCAAGGACAAGGGCAAGCAGGGCGAGATCACCGCCGTGATGCCCAAGGACAACAAGGCCATCGTTGACGGCATCAACATCGCGATCCGTCACCAGCGCCAGACCCAGACCACCCAGGGCGGCCGCACGCCGAAGGCGATGCCGATCGACCTGTCGAACCTGGCGCTGCTGGACAAGAACGGCAAGGCGACCCGCGTCGGTTTCCGCATGGAAGGCGACAAGAAGGTCCGTTTCGCCAAGACCACGGGAGACGTGATCTGATGCTGGACGCAACCAAGTACACGCCGCGCCTGAAGGCGGTCTATCGCGAGTCGATCCGCGCCGCCCTGAAAGAGGAATTCGGCTACAAGAACGACATGCAGATCCCGCGTCTGGACAAGATCGTCCTGAACATGGGCATCGGCGAGGCCGTAAAGGACACCAAGAAGGTCAAGCAGGGCGCCGAGGAACTGTCGCTGATCGCCGGCCAGAAGGCCGTCATCACCAAGGCCAAGACCTCGATCGCGGGCTTCCGCGTCCGCGAGGAAATGCCCCTGGGCGCCAAGGTCACGCTGCGCGGCGACCGGATGTACGAATTCCTGGACCGCCTGATCAACATCGCGCTGCCGCGCGTCCGCGACTTCCGCGGCGTGAAGGGCACCTCCTTCGACGGCCGCGGCAACTATGCCATGGGCCTGAAGGAGCACATCGTGTTCCCGGAAATCAACTTCGACAAGGTCGACGAAGTTCTGGGGATGGACATCATCATCTGCACCACCGCGCCGACCGACGCGGAAGCGAAAGCGCTGTTGAAGCATTTCAACATGCCCTTCAACAGCTGATCGCGGAGGTAAGAGATATGGCAAAGAAATCCATGGTCGAGCGCGAAAAGAAGCGCCAGCAGCTGGTCGCGAAATACGCCGCCAAGCGCGCCTCCCTCAAGGAGGTCATCAACGACCAGTCCCGTCCGATGGAGGAGCGGTTCAAGGCAAGCCTCAAGCTGGCCGAACTGCCGCGCAATTCGTCGGAAACGCGTCTGCACAACCGGTGCCAACTGACCGGCCGTCCGCACGCGTATTACCGCAAACTGAAACTGTCGCGGATCATGCTGCGCGAGCTTGGCTCGAACGGTCAGATCCCCGGTCTCGTCAAGTCCAGCTGGTAAGGGGGCACCATGTCGATGAACGATCCTCTCGGCGATATGCTGACCCGCATCCGCAATGCGCAGATGCGTGGCAAATCGACCGTGCGCACCCCGGCCTCCAAGCTGCGCGCTTGGGTTCTGGACGTGCTGAAAGCCGAAGGCTACATCCGCGGCTATGAAGAAGTGACCACCGATGCCGGCCATTCCGAGCTGGAAATCGGCCTGAAGTATCACGACGGCGCCCCGGTCATCCGGGAACTGTCGCGCGTATCCAAGCCTGGCCGCCGCGTTTACGCCGGCGCCAAGGAAATCCCGCAGGTCCGTCAGGGTTTGGGCGTGTCCATCGTCTCGACCCCCAAGGGCGTCATGTCGGATGCAGCGGCTCGCAATGCCAATGTCGGCGGCGAAGTCCTCTGCACCGTGTTCTAAGGAGGGCAGCAGATGTCTCGGATTGGTAAAAAGCCGGTCGCTCTGCCCAAGGGCGTGACGGCCGAGATCAAGGGTCAGACCATCGAGGTGAAGGGGCCGAAAGGCACCCGCAGCTTCACGGCGACCGATGATGTGGATCTGGTGCTGGACGAAGGCGCCGTGTCGGTCAAGCCGCGCGGCACCTCGAAGCGCGCGCGCCAGCAGTGGGGCATGACCCGCTCGATGGTGGAAAACCTGACGGTCGGCGTGTCTGAAGGCTTCAAGAAAGAGCTGGAAATTCAGGGCGTGGGCTACCGCGCCACCATGCAGGGCAAGACCCTGAAGCTGGCTCTGGGCTATTCGCACGACGTGAACTTCGAAACGCCGGACGGCGTGACGATCACGGCGCCGAAGCAGACCGAAATCGTTGTGGAAGGCATCGACCAGCAGCTTGTTGGTCAGGTGGCCGCGAACATCCGCGAGTGGCGCCGCCCCGAGCCCTACAAGGGCAAGGGCATCCGCTACAAGGGCGAATTCGTCTTCCGCAAGGACGGCAAGAAGAAGTAAGGGGCGCATGAAATGGCACTGAAAAAGCAAGAGCTGTTCCAGAAGCGCCGCCTGCGCGTTCGGAACAAACTGCGGGCGATGTCGAACGGCCGTCCGCGGATGTCCGTCCACCGTTCGTCGAAGAACATCTCGGTCCAGGTCATCGACGACCTGAACGGCGTGACGCTGGCTTCGGCCAGCACGCTGGAGAAGGACTTCGGCCTGGTCGGCAAGAACAACGTCGAGGCCGCCGCCAAGATCGGCGCCGCGATCGCCGAGCGTGCGAAGGCCGCGGGCGTCGAGGAGGTCGTGTTCGACCGCGGCGGCTTCATCTTCCACGGCAAGGTGAAAGCCCTGGCCGACGCCGCCCGCGAGGGTGGCCTGAAGTTCTGATCCTGCGGGCGGCGTTTGCGCCGCCCCGATGATCCGGGGCCTGTCGTCGGATGAGCCACCTGGATTGACACAACCGGCGCCTTGCCGCGCCACCTGAAAAGGAATGCCATATGGCAGAACGTGAGAACCGCCGGGGCCGCCGCGAAGAGCGCGAGGAAACCCCGGAATTCCAGGATCGCCTTGTCGCGATCAACCGTGTGTCGAAGACCGTCAAGGGCGGCAAGCGCTTCGGCTTCGCAGCCCTGGTGGTTGTCGGCGACCAGCGGGGCCGTGTCGGCTTCGGCAAGGGCAAGGCCAAGGAAGTGCCGGAAGCGATCCGCAAGGCGACCGAGCAGGCGAAGCGTTCGCTGGTTCGCGTCCCCCTGCGCGACGGCCGCACCCTGCACCACGACATCGAAGGCCGCCACGGCGCCGGCAAGGTGATCATGCGCACCGCCGTTCCGGGCACCGGGATCATCGCCGGCGGTCCGATGCGCGCCGTGTTCGAGATGCTGGGCGTTCAGGACGTCGTTGCGAAATCGCAGGGATCGCAGAACCCCTACAACATGATCCGCGCGACGCTGGACGGCCTGAAGAAGGAAGCCAGCCCCCGTTCGGTCGCGCAGCGTCGCGGCAAGAAGGTGGCCGACATCCTGCCGCAGGACAACAAGCCGGCTGCCGAGACGCCCGCTGAAACTGCTGTAGCGTAAGGAGACAGGCGCATGGCAACCATCGTCGTCAAGCAGATCGGCAGCCCGATCCGCCGCCCCGCCATCCAGCGCGAGACGCTGAAAGGCCTGGGCCTGAACAAGATGAACCGCACCCGCGAATTGCAGGACACCCCCGCGATCCGCGGCATGGTCGCCAAGATCCCGCATCTGGTGACGATCATCGAGGAAAAGGCCTGATCCGCAGGGATCGCCGACAAGACGCCTCGGAGGAATCCGGGGCGTTTTCGTTTGCCAAAGATGGCAATGCGGACGTTAACCATTTCGTAACTTCTGGACCTTAAGTCTGGACCGGCAAGGCCGACCGGATGGGGAAACAGGGTGGCGCGGATTGTCTGGGCATGTCTGGCGTGGTGTCTTGCCGCCACGATCGCCCATGCCGGTCCCTGGCCGCGTGAAGCGGGGCATTCCTTTGTCGCCCTGACCGGGGAACACGACCGGAACGGCAATTCCTATACGGGTCTTTACGCCGAATACGGCTTGTCGCGCCGCCGCACCCTGGGGCTGGAGATCAGCCATACCGATGTCGGCGAGACGAGCGCGATGCTGTGGTATCAGAAATCGCTGGATCGGGGGGATGGACCGAACCGGCTGTCCTATTCCATGGGCTTCGGGGCCATCCGCCGCAATGGCGAGCTGCTGCCGCTGAGCCAGGCCGCGCTGATGTGGGGCCGCGGGTTTTCCGGCCTGTGGGACGGAGGCTGGCTGACCGCCGAGGCGCGGGTCAAGGTGGCGGGCAAAACCGAGGAGGTGACGGTGCGCGAGGGGTTGAGCCAGGTCGAATACGCCTATCTGACCCCCGACATCGTCGGCAAGCTGGACCTGACGGTCGGCGTTCGCCCTGCGCCGTCCTGGGCCTTGGTCAATCAATTGCGGCTGGAAACGCGCAAAGACGGCGACTTTTCGGCCAAGCTGGCCGGTTCGGTGGTCTACGACCTGACCGGCCCTGCGCGGCTGGAGGCCGGGTTGATCGCCCCGTTGACCGGACCGGGCGAAGCCGCGATCAAGGTTGGCACCTGGCTGGAGTTCTGATCCTATTCGCGGCAGGCATACACCGCGCCGCCGACCGCCACCACCGATACCGCGGCCCCCGCGACGATCGCGGGCGAGGAGGCCATGGCCGCCGCCGCCCCGCCAATGGAGGACAGCGCGCCCGCGATATGGCCCTGCGATCCGCTGAGGATCACCGCGCCGGATCCGTCGGGCAGCGCCCGCGCGCCGTTGACCGCGCCCCTGGCCGCCGCGCCGGTGATGGCGACGGCCGCGTTCCTGGTCTGGTTCACGCGCTGGCAGACCGTCTTGGCGGGCGCCTCGCAGCGGCCATAGGCGTCGCGGCGTCCCAGGTCATAGCCGATGATCGAATCGCTGGCCTTGTCGTGGCGCAGGCAGAAGGGGCCGCGTTGCCGATCGGTCAGGTCCGGCGTCAGGCTGCGCAGCACGACATAGCTGGGGCAGGTGTCGCGGCCCCAGGAGGTGAACAGGATCTCGCGCCGGCTGAAATGGTCGCGCAGGCCCGGTTCGTCAGGGTCATAGGCCAGGGGCGCGTCCTGGCCGTTGATGCGGGCGGTGCAAAGGGTCGGCTCGGCCCGGGCGGCAAGGGGGGCGCAGATCAGGGCGGCAAGGAAAAGGGCGATGCGGGTCATGGTGGATGTCCGGGAGGTGATGCCGCGTCTGATAAGGGGACGGCGGGCGACGGCAACTCACATCCGCTTGTCCAGCCGGGAAAGCGGCACTTGTCCCGGGCGGGCGTTGCGTTTATACGCCCTGCCGGGTGCCGTCGGGCACCGATTCACGAAACACGACATGCCGTGTCCGCCCCGTTTTCGCTTCGGGGGCGCGTCCGGCTTAGGAGAAGCGACATGAAACTGCATGAAATCCGCGACAACGAAGGCGCGAACCGCAAGAAGAAGCGCGTGGCGCGCGGTCCCGGTTCGGGCAAGGGCAAGACCGCCGGCCGCGGCATCAAGGGCCAGTCCTCGCGTTCGGGCGTTGCGCTGAACGGCTATGAAGGCGGCCAGATGCCGCTGTACCGCCGCCTGCCCAAGCGCGGCTTCACGGCGCCGAACGCCAAGTCCTTCGCGGTGATCAACCTGGGCCAGCTCCAGAGCTTTATCGACGCGGGCAAGATCGACGCCAGCGCGGAAGTGACCGAGGATGCGCTGGTCGCCTCGGGCCTGGTGCGCCGCAAGCTGGACGGCGTCCGCCTGCTGGGCAAGGGCGAGCTGACCTCGGCCGTGACGATCCGCGTCACCGGCGCGTCGAAATCGGCGGTCGAGGCGGTCGAGAAGGCGGGCGGCAAGGTGACGCTGCCGGTCGTGGCCGCGGCGGCGGAATAAGCTGTTGATCGGGGCGTCCGCGCCCCATAGATAGCCCACAGGTTTTCCTGGCGCCGCCGGTCCCCGGAAACGGAGACGGCGGCGCTGTCATGACACGGGACGGACAAACATGGCGTCAGCCGCAGAACAGATGGCCGCGAACCTTTCATGGAGCGCATTCGGCAAGGCCACGGAACTTCGCCAGCGCATCTGGTTCACGATCGGTCTGCTGATCATCTACCGGCTGGGCACCTATATCCCGGTGCCGGGCATCGACGGCGCGGCGCTGCGCAACTTCATGGACCAGGCGCAGGCGGGGATCGGCGGCATCCTGTCGATGTTCACCGGCGGCGCGCTTGGCCGGATGGGCGTCTTCGCGCTTGGGATCATGCCCTATATCTCGGCCTCGATCATCGTGCAGTTGCTGACCTCGATGGTGCCGTCGCTGGAACAGCTGAAAAAGGAAGGCGAGCAGGGGCGCAAGAAGATCAACCAGTACACCCGCTACGGCACCGTGGCGCTGGCGCTGTTCCAGGCCTACGGCCTTGCGAAATCGCTGGAGGCGGGCGGCCTGGCGCATGATCCGGGCCTGTTCTTCCAGGCCTCCGTGGTGATCACGCTGGTGGGCGGCACCATGTTCCTGATGTGGCTGGGCGAGCAGATCACCGCCCGCGGCATCGGCAACGGCATCAGCCTGATCATCTTCGTGGGCATTGTGGCCGAAATCCCGGCGGCGCTGGCGAACTTCTTCGCCCAAGGCCGGTCGGGCGCGATCTCGACCCCGGTGATCCTGGGCGTGATCGTGATGGTCGTGGCCGTGATCGCCTTTGTGGTCTTCATGGAACGGGCGCTGCGCAAGATCCGCATCCAGTATCCCCGGCGCCAGGTCGGCATGAAGATCTATGACGGCCAGTCCTCGCACCTGCCGATCAAGGTCAACCCGGCGGGCGTGATCCCGGCGATCTTCGCATCCTCGCTGCTGCTCCTGCCGGTCACCATCTCGACCTTTTCGGGCAACCAGACGGGACCGGTCATGTCCACGATCCTGGCCTATTTCGGGCCGGGCCAGCCGCTGTATCTGATCTTCTTCGCGGGGATGATCGTCTTTTTCGCCTATTTCTATACCCACAATGTCAGCTTCAAGTCCGACGACGTGGCCGAGAACCTGAAGAACCAGGGCGGTTTCGTGCCCGGCATCCGTCCGGGCAAGCGGACCGAGGAATACCTGGACTATGTGGTCAACCGCGTGCTGGTGATCGGCGCGGCCTATCTGGCGGCGGTCTGCCTGCTGCCAGAGATCCTGCGCAGCCAGTGGTCGGTGCCGTTCTATTTCGGCGGAACCTCGGTCCTGATCGTGGTGTCGGTGACGATGGACACCATCAACCAGGTGCAAAGCCATCTTCTGGCCCATCAATACGAAGGCCTGATTGAGAAATCCCAGTTGCGTGGTAAACGCAAAGAGGGAAGCGCAAAGCCGCGTCGCGCGCCGTCGCGCCGCTAACGGTCCGACGGGCCGACGAGGGGGACAGACCGAAGATGACGATCAATATCATTCTGCTGGGGCCGCCCGGTGCCGGCAAGGGAACGCAGGCCCGCAAGCTGGTCGAGGACCGCGGACTGGTGCAGCTGTCCACCGGCGACATGCTGCGCGCCGCGCGGTCCTCGGGGACCGAGATGGGCAGGCGCGTGGCCGAGGTGATGGACCGGGGCCAGCTTGTCACCGATGAGATCGTCATCGGCCTGATCCGCGAAAAACTGTCCGAAGGCGGCAACGGCTTCATCTTCGACGGCTTTCCGCGCACGCTGGCCCAGGCCGACGCGCTTGGGCAATTGCTGGACGAAACCGGCATGGTGCTGGACGCCGTGATCGAGATGCAGGTGGACGACCAGGCCCTGGTCCGCCGCATCACCGGCCGCTACACCTGCGGCAACTGCGGCGAGGTGTATCACGACGAGACGAAGCCCACGGCCCGGCCCGGGGTTTGCGATGTCTGCGGATCGACCGACCTGCGCCGCCGGGCCGACGACAACGAGGACAGCCTGAAGACCCGGCTGCTGGAATACTACAAGAAAACCTCGCCGCTGATCGGCTATTACTATGCCAAGGGCAAGCTTGCGCCGGTGGACGGGCTGGCCGACATGGACCAGGTGGCGGCCCAGATCGAGCGTGTGCTGCCCGTGTCAAGCGAAATCGCCACGGGCACTTGACGGGGCAGCCGACCGCCTATAAGTCACGGCATCTCGCAAGAGAATCACCCCCGTTCGGCGGGTGGATCATTCATCGGCCCGAAGGCACGGCTTTCGGGCCTTACGTTGTGAAAAAAGGTTCCGGCGCTACGGAACCGCAACCGATAAAGGATAACGCGTGGCTCGTATTGCTGGCGTCAACATTCCGACCGGGAAACGCGTCCCGATCGCCCTGACCTATATCCACGGCATCGGCCCGATGTATGCCGAACAGATCTGCGAAGCCGTCGGCATCGACCGCGCGCGCCGCGTGAACGACCTGTCGGATGCCGAAGTGCTGCAAATCCGCGAATACATCGACGCGAACCTGACCGTCGAAGGCGACCTGCGCCGCGAAACCCAGATGAACATCAAGCGCATGATGGACCTGGGCTCGTATCGCGGTCTGCGCCACCGCCGCGGCCTGCCGGTCCGTGGCCAGCGCACCCATACCAATGCCCGCACCCGCAAAGGTCCGGCGAAGCCCATCGCCGGCAAGAAGAAATAAGGGGTAACGGATATGGCACGCGACAAAACCCGCATGAAGCGCAAGGAACGCAAGAACATCGCCACCGGCGTTGCGCATGTGAACTCCTCCTTCAACAACACCAAGATCCTGATTTCCGACGTGCAAGGCAACGCGATCTCGTGGTCGTCGGCCGGCACCATGGGCTTCAAGGGCTCGCGCAAGTCGACCCCCTATGCCGCGCAGATGGCCGCCGAAGACGCGGGCCGCAAGGCGCAGGAACACGGCGTCCGCACGCTGGAAGTCGAAGTCCAGGGTCCCGGTTCGGGCCGCGAATCGGCGCTGCGCGCGCTGGCCTCGGTCGGCTTCAACATCACCGCGATCCGCGACGTGACGCCGATCGCCCATAACGGCTGCCGCCCTCCGAAGCGCCGCCGCGTCTGATTTCAGATGACACTTGCCCGGACCGCGCGCCCATCGCGCGGTTCGGTCTTTACGTTTTCAACCTCGGGCGTTTCCGGCCAAGGACATGGGGCGGGGACAAGAATGGAGGCAAACGCATGATCCACAAGAATTGGGCCGAGCTGATCAAGCCGACGCAGCTGGTCGTCAAGCCGGGCGCGGATGCCACCCGCACCGCCACCCTGGTCGCCGAGCCGCTGGAGCGCGGCTTCGGCCTGACGCTGGGCAACGCCCTGCGCCGCGTGCTGCTGTCGTCCCTGCAAGGCGGGGCCATCACCTCGGTCCAGATCGACAACGTGCTGCATGAATTCAGCAGCGTCGCCGGCGTCCGCGAGGACGTGACCGACATCGTCCTGAACCTCAAGGGCGTGACGCTGAAGATGGACGTGGAAGGGCCCAAGCGCCTGACCCTGTCCGCCAAGGGCCCGGGCGAGGTCAAGGCCGGCGACATCCAGGAAACCGCCGGGATCACGGTGCTGAACCGCGATCACGTCATCTGCCACCTGGACGACGGCGCCGACCTGAACATGGAACTGACGGTGCAGACCGGCAAGGGCTATGTCGCCGCCGACAAGAACCGCCCCGAGGACGCGCCCATCGGCTTGATTCCGATCGACGCGATCTTCTCGCCCGTCAAGCGCGTCAGCTATGAGGTCACGCCGACCCGCGAAGGACAGGTGCTGGACTACGACAAGCTGACGATGAAGATCGAGACGGACGGATCGCTGACCCCGGAAGACGCCGTGGCCTATGCCGCGCGCATCGTCCAGGACCAGCTGTCGGTGTTCGTCAACTTCGACGAGCCGGAATCGGCCAACCGCCAGGACAACGACGAGGGTCTGGAATTCGATCCGCGCTTGCTGAAAAAGGTGGACGAGCTGGAACTGTCGGTGCGTTCGGCCAACTGCCTGAAGAACGACAACATCGTCTATATCGGCGATCTGATCCAGAAAACCGAAGCCGAAATGCTGCGGACCCCGAACTTCGGCCGCAAGTCGCTGAACGAGATCAAGGAAGTCCTGTCGGGCATGGGCCTGCACCTAGGCATGGATGTCGTGGACTGGCCGCCGGAAAACATCGAGGATCTGGCGAAACGGTTCGACGACCAGTTCTGAGTTTCGGCGGGGGCTCCGGCCCCCGTCCATCGGGCATCCCGCCCCAAGGAGAGCGGCCCGCACGCATGGGCCGCCGGACAAAGCAAAAAGACGTCAAAGGAGATCATCATGCGTCACGCCCGTGGCTATCGCCGCCTCAACCGCACCCACGAACACCGCAAGGCGCTGTTCGCCAACATGGCCGGATCCCTGATCGAGCACGAGCAGATCAAGACGACCCTGCCCAAGGCCAAGGAACTGCGCCCGATCATCGAGAAGCTGATCACGCTGGCCAAGCGCGGCGACCTGCACGCCCGCCGTCAGGCGGCCGCCCAGCTGAAGCAGGACGCGCACGTCGCCAAGCTGTTCGAGGTTCTGGGCGCCCGCTACAAGGACCGCCAGGGCGGCTATGCCCGCGTTCTGAAGGCCGGCTTCCGTTATGGCGACATGGCGCCGATGGCGATCATCGAGCTGGTCGACCGCGACACGTCAGCCAAAGGTGCCGCCGACCGCGCCCGCGTCGAGGCCGAAGCCGCCGAATAAGCGGCGCCAGGCCCCGAATCAAACGCCCCGCGGTTTTCAACCTGCGGGGCGTTTTTCGTGGTGCTGTGACAAATCGCGCATGTTTTGGGGGGGAAGCGCCAGCTTCAGCAAGGCCCAGGCGACATCGCTTTTTTCATCCGCTGTCAAGGGCATCGCCAGCAGTTGCTGGCGAAGGTCGGCTGGCAGCGCGGCAATTCCACTGGGTGGCCGCATCTGTGGGATCTCCCATCCCGTTAATGATATGGCAAGAAATATTCGTCACTACTAGATTGTACGTTGACGGTACTGAACGCAATTTGTCTAAAAAGTCATGTCATCACGCGCAGATATCAATGCAGGCTTGCGGAAACTGGGGAAACTTGCCCCGGCCGGCTACTTTGTCGGTCTGCACATCCGCTTCGCCGCCCCCCTGATGCAGTTCCAGACCTATGCCGAGGAATGGTCGGACTTTTATTCCCAGAACGGCTATGCACTGCGCGACCCGACGATTGCATGGGGTTTCTCGACAACCGGCGCCTGCCGCTGGTCCAACCTGCCGATCCCGGATCCGTTCAGCATTCTCAAGGAAGCAGCGAACCACGGCCTGACCTTCGGCCTGACGGTGTCCTGCGGCCCGATCAATTCACGCACCATCGCCAGCTTCGCGCGCGATGACCGCGAATTCACGGATGACGAGATCGCCGAGATCTCGACCACGGTACGTCGGCTTCACGATTCAACGGAGCCGCCGGCGAGCCTGACAAAGGCTCAAAAAGAGGCCCTTCGTTGTGTCGCGGAGGGCGATCGTCATGCGGCAGCGGCAGCCAAACTTGGCATCACCGAAAGCGCGTTCAAGGCAAGGCTGATTTCGGTCCGCGAAAGACTGAAGGCACGCACCACGGCCGAGGCGCTGCAAAGGGCCAAGGAATACCGTCTGCTCTAGGCCATCGCCCAGGGGAACCGTGATGTGGGGAAGGGTCGCCCTCGCACCCCAGGAGTTATGACCATGCAGACGACCACGCTTTCCTTTTCGAACCTTCACAACCACGGCGAACTGTTCGCCAAGCTGTTCCGCGCCCGCAAGCAGAGCTTCATCATCCAGAAGAACTGGGATCTGCCGGAAGCCGAGGACATGGAATTCGACCAGTACGACACGCCGCAAAGCCGCTGGATCGCCGTTCACGACAAGGGCGAGATCCTGGCGGGCTTCCGCCTGACGCCCACGACCGCGCGCTGCGGGATCTACAGCTACATGATCCGCGATGCGCAAAAGGGCATCCTGGGCGGGTCGATCCCGCAGGATCTGCTGGACGGCGAGGCGCCGGTCGATGAGCAGGTTTGGGAATGCTCGCGCGTGTTCGTCAGCCACGACATTCCGCAGATGTACCGCCGCAAGGTCCACTTCAAGATGGTCGAGGCGATGACCGGATCGGCCCGCGAACTGGGCGCCACCAGGCTGATCGCCCTGACCGGGGCCAGCTGGCCGCGCTGGTATGGCCGCTGCGGCCTTGACGCCGAGGCGATCGGCCGCGTCATGTGGATCGACGACGGCCATTTCCAATGCGTCGCGATCAACCTGGCGCCGAAGATGCACTGACGGCGGGGGCTGTTCGCGGCGATCGGACCGTCCTACATTGATGGCATCATGCCCGACCTGTTCGACGCCAGCCCCTTGTCCGATCCACCGCCAGCCCCGGCGGTGCGACCCTTGGCCGACCGCATCCGCCCCGTGCGCATGGGCGACGTGATCGGCCAGGACAAGGTGCTTGGCCCGGACGGGCCGTTGGGCTCGATGCTGGCGTCCCGCAGCCTGTCGTCCCTGATCCTGTGGGGTCCGCCGGGCGTCGGCAAGACCACCATCGCGCGGCTTCTGGCCGATGAAACCGACCTGGCCTTTGTGCAGATCAGCGCCATCTTTTCGGGCGTCCCCGAACTGCGCAAGGTCTTCGAGACCGCGAAGCTGCGCCGCCGGCAGGGGCGCGGCACGCTGCTGTTCGTGGACGAGATCCACCGCTTCAACAAGGCGCAGCAGGACAGCTTCCTGCCCCATATGGAGGACGGGACGATCCTTCTGGTCGGTGCGACGACCGAGAACCCGTCCTTCGAACTGAACGCCGCGCTGATGTCGCGGGCCCAGGTGATCGTGCTGGAACGCCTGTCCCTGCGCGACCTGGAACTGCTGGCGCAGCGCGCCGAACGCGAGCTGGGCCGCAAGCTGCCGCTGACGGCCGAGGCGCGGGATGCGCTGCTGGACATGGCCGACGGCGACGGCCGCGCCGCCCTCAACCTGATCGAGCAGGTGGCGGCGTGGAGGACGGATGCGCCGCTGGACCAGCCCGCGATGGCGCAACGGCTGATGCGGCGGGCCGCGAAATACGACAAAGGGGGGGACGAGCATTACAACCTGATCTCGGCCCTGCACAAATCGGTGCGCGGGTCCGATCCCGATGCGGCGCTGTACTGGCTGGCCCGGATGCTGGAAGGGGGCGAGGATCCGCGCTATCTCGCCCGCCGCATCACCCGCATGGCGGTCGAGGACATCGGCCTGGCCGATCCGGCGGCGCAGCGGCATTGCCTGGACGCCTGGGCGCTGTATGAACGCCTGGGTTCGCCCGAGGGCGAGCTGGCCCTGGCGCAGGCGGTGATCTATCTTGCGCTCGCCCCGAAATCGAACGCGGGCTATGTGGCCTACAAGGCCGCCCGGGCCGAGGCGCGGCGCACCGGCAGCCTGATGCCGCCCGCCCATATCCTGAACGCCCCCACGCAGATGATGAAGGACCAGGGCTATGGCGCGGGCTATGCCTATGACCACGACGCCGCCGACGGCTTTTCCGGCCAGAACTATTTCCCCGAGGGCATGAAGCGCCCGGTGCTTTACACCCCCGTGGAACGCGGCTTCGAACGGGAGCTGAAGAAGCGGCTGGACTGGTTCGTGTCGCAGCGGCTGAAGCGCGGCGGTTGACTTTGCCCCCCTGCCGCCACAGTTAGCCGCCATGATGAACCCATATCTTCAGGTCGCCATCGGCGGAGCCATCGGATCGGTGGCGCGCCTTGGCCTTTACCGCGCGATGCCCGCCCAGGGCTTTCCGCTGGCGACGTTCGCCGTCAATGTCGCGGGCAGCCTTGCCATGGGTCTGATGGCTGCGCTGCTGGCGCGGCAGGGCGGGGCCTGGGCGCCGCTGCTGCTGACCGGCATTCTTGGCGGCTTCACGACCTTTTCCGCCTTTTCGCTGGACGCGCTGACCTTGTGGGAACGCGGGCAGGGGGCGATGGCCGCGATCTATGTCGGGGGAACGGTGCTGCTGTCGCTTGCGGCGGTGTTTGTCGGCATGGCCGTCGGCCGGGGGATTTTCGCATGAGCGGCGTTCGGATCATCCGCGTGGGCGGGGACGAGGGCGAACAGCGCCTGGACCGCTGGCTGAAGAAGAAGTTTCCCCAGCTTGGCCAGATCGCCATCGAGAAGCTGTGCCGCACAGGGCAGATCCGCGTCGATGGCGGGCGGGTCAAGCCCGCGACCCGCATCGAGGCGGGCCAGGAGGTCCGCATCCCGCCGCTGCCCGATGCCGCCCCGGTTCCCGCGCGGGCCGGCCGCCCGCTGGGACCGCGCGTGTCCGACAGCGACGGGCAGATGATCCAGGCGGCGGTCCTGTGGAAGGACGAACATGTCATCGCGCTGAACAAGCCGCCGGGCCTGCCGTCGCAAGGCGGCAGCGGGCAGGGCGAGCGGCATGTGGACGGGCTGACCACCGCGCTGATGTTCGGCTACAAGGACCGGCCCAAGCTGGTGCATCGGCTGGACAAGGACACCTCGGGCGTGTTGCTGTTGGCGCGCACCGACCGCGTGGCCCGCGCCCTGTCCGAGGCCTTTCGGGCGCGGACCACGCGCAAGATATACTGGGCGGCCGTGGCGGGCGTGCCGCATCCCCGCATGGGCACGATCCGCTTCGGCCTGGTCAAGGGCGGCGGCGGGCGCGGCGACAACGAAAAGATGATCGCCGTCCACCCCCGCGACATCGACGCGACCGAAGGGGCCAAGCGCGCGACCACCGACTATGCCGTGCTGGACGCGCTTGGCACGCGGGCCAGCTGGTGCGCCCTGGTGCCGGTGACGGGCCGGACGCACCAGCTGCGCGCCCATATGGCCGAACTGGGCCATCCCATCGTCGGGGATGGGAAATACGGCGGCTCGGGTCAGGAAAACCTGGGCGACGGCTGGGGGGCGCAGCTGGGCGGGGAAATCAGCCGCAAGCTGCACCTCCATGCCCGCAGCCTGTCCTTCGACCATCCGATCACCAAGAAGCGCGTCACCCTGACCGCCCCCTTGCCGGAGCACATGGCGCGGACCTGGAAGACGCTGGGCTGGCACGAGAACGACGTGCCCGACGATCCCTTCGCGGATGCCGAATGAAGCTGGTCGTCTTTGACGTGGACGGCACGCTGGTGGACAGCCAGCACCATATCCACGGCGCCATGGCGGCCGCCTTCGAGGGCGCCGGGCTGGACCCCCTGCCCAGAGAGACCGTGTTGCAGATCGTCGGGTTGTCGCTGCCGGTTGCGGTGGCGCGGCTTGCCCCGGACCACGACGCCGCCATCCAGGCCCGCATCGTCGAGGGCTATCGCGCGGCCTTCATGCAGGCCCGGATGGTGCAGGCCGCGCCGCTTTATCCCGGCGCGGTGGAGTGCCTGGACAGTCTGGCCGCGCGCGACGACATCCTGCTGGCCCTTGCCACGGGCAAGTCGCGGCGCGGCGTTGCGGCGATGATCGAGGCGCATGGCCTGGGCGGCCGGTTCGTCAGCATGCAGACGGCGGACGATCACCCCTCGAAGCCCCATCCGGGGATGCTGCTGACGGCCCTTGCCGATGGGGGGGTGGACGCCAGCGACGCGGTGATGGTGGGCGACACCAGCTTCGACATGGAGATGGCGCGCGCCGCGGGGATGGCGGGCTTCGGCGTCGCCTGGGGCTATCACGCGCCCGCGGCACTGTGCGCCTCGGGCGCGGCCCTTGTGGCGGCGGATTTCATGGATTTGGGCCAGGCACTGGCAAGGTGGGCATCATGAGCGAATGGAAGGCGCGGCGGTTCTGGAAGGCGTCCCTGGTCCGGCCGGTGGGCGAGGAGTTCGAGGTGGCTTTGGACGACCGGCCCTTGCGCACGCCCGGCAAGCTGCCGCTGCTGCTGCCGACATCGGCCCTGGCGCAGGCCGTCGCGGCGGAATGGGACGCGCAGGCCGACGTGATCGACCCGCGCACCATGCCGCTGACCCGCGCCGCCAATTCGGCGGTGGAAAAGGTCGCTCCTCAGTTTGCCGGGGTGGCGGACATGCTTGCCGAATATGGCGGCACGGATCTGCTGTCCTATCGCGCCGACCAGCCGGCGGAACTGGCCCGCCGCCAGGCCGAAGCCTGGGATCCCCTGGTGGACTGGGCCGCAACCGATCTGCGGGCGCCCCTGCGCATCACCCATGGCGTCATTCCGGTGGACCAGGACGAGCAGTCGCTGGCACGGCTGCGTCGGCACCTTGCGGACCTGGACGTTTTCGGCCTGACGGCTTTGCACGATCTTGTGACCCTGCCCGGATCGCTGATCCTGGGGCTGGCGGTCGTGCGCGGCCGGATCGACGCGGAAACCGCCTTTCGCCTGTCCCGCATCGACGAGGATTTCCAGATCGAACGCTGGGGCCAGGACGACGAGGCGCGGGATGCCGCCGAAAGCCGCAAGGCGGCGATGCTGCTTGCCGAACGGCTTTGGCACCTGTCCCGCCGCGGTTGAAACTGCCCGGCCGCTAGGCTGCGCGCTTGACGCACCGGGAAGGATCGGCACTATGTTGCCTATGGGAAGCCCTGCCGGGGCTTTCGCAAGACAAGCCCGGGCGCCAAGGTCCGGGCGCCGTCCGCGGGATGCCCGCAAGGGCGGCACCAACAAAGGGGTAGACATGAAGACTTCGGTTTTTCTGGGCTCGGCCGCTGCCGTCACGCTGATGGCGGGGGCGGGCATGGCCGACACGCTGGCCGATGTGAAGGCGCGCGGTGAACTGAACTGCGGCGTCAACACGGGTCTCGTCGGCTTTGCGGCGCCGGATGCGAACGGCAACTGGACGGGCTTCGACGTCGATATCTGCAAGGCCGTCGCGGCCGCCGTTCTGGGCGACCCGGCCAAGGTGAAATACGTGCCCACCACCGGCCAGACGCGCTTCACGGCGCTGTCCTCGGGCGAGGTGGACGTCCTGGCCCGCAACTCGACCTGGACCTTCTCGCGCGACACCGACCTCAAGCTGGATTTCATCGGCGTCAACTATTATGACGGCCAGGGCTTCATGGTCCGCAAGGATCTGGGCGTGACCTCGGCCAAGGAACTGGACGGGGCGACCGTCTGCATCCAGACCGGCACCACCACGGAACTGAACCTGGCCGATTACTTCACGGCCAACAACATGGCCTACCAGCCGGTCAACATCGACAGCAATGCCGAGGGCGAGCAGCAATACATGGCGGGCGCCTGCGACGCCTACACCACCGACGCCTCCGGCCTGGCGGCGACCCGCGCGGCCTTCGCGGACCCCGAAAACCACATCATCCTGCCCGAGATCATCTCAAAGGAACCGCTGGGGCCGGCCGTGCGCCACGGCGACAACAACTGGGGCGACATCGTCCGCTGGACGCTTTACGCGCTGATCGCGGCCGAGGAATACGGCGTCACCTCGAAGAACATCGAGGAACTGACCAAATCCTCGCAGAACCCCGAGGTGCAGCGCCTTCTGGGCGTGACCGACGATCTGGGCGCGATGATCGGGCTGGACAAGGACTGGGCCAAGCGCGCCATTTCCGCCAGCGGCAACTATGGCGAGATCTTCGCGGCCAACATCGGCGAGCAGACCCCGATCGGCCTGGCCCGCGGCCTGAACGCCCAGTGGACGCAGGGCGGGCTGATGTACGCGATGCCCTTCCGCTGAGGCATCGCCGCGACGCTTGGGGGCGCGGATGCGCCCCCTTTGCATAACAAGACCGGGTGCCGCAAACGCCGCCAGAGCAAGGCACGACCGGCTGCAGGGGTAGAAGAATGACGGACGTTATGGCGTCGGCGAATCCGCCGTTTCGGCCAAGCATGCTGATCTATGATCGGCGCTATCGGTCGATGACCTTTCAGGTGATCGTGTTCATCCTGGTGATGGCGCTGGCCTGGTGGCTGGTCAACAACACCATCCGCAACCTTGCGGCCCTGGGCAAGGATTTCGACTTCGGCTTCTTGTGGCAGCGCGCGGGATACGACATCCCGCAGACGCCGATCCCCTATACCTCGAACGACACGCATCTGCGCGCAGCCGTCGTGGGCCTGCTGAACACGCTGATCGTGTCGATCCTGGGCTGCATCGCGGCAACGGTGGTGGGCATCGTCGCGGGCGTGGCGCGGCTGTCGAAGAACTGGCTGATCGCCCGGCTGATGACCGTTTATGTCGAGGCCTTCCGCAACGTTCCCCTGCTTTTGTGGATCCTGATCGTTTTTGCGATCTTCACCGAGGTCATGCCGCCGCCGAACGCCTTCCGGGGCGACAATCCCACGGCCAGCATGATCCTGTTCGACAACGTGGCGCTGACGAACCGCTACACCGCCATTCCCACCCTGGGGATGACCAACGACCCGGACAGCCTGGATCTGGGCGCGCGCATCACGATCAACTGGGCCACGCTGGCCTTCGTGGCGGTTCTGGTCGCAGGCTGGATCGTCCGGCGGATGATCGGTGCCTGGGCGCAGCGGATCCAGGACCAGACCGGCAGCCGCCCCACCACCTGGTGGATGAGCCTGGGGGTGATGACGGTGCCGTCCCTGCTGCTGATCTGGTATTTCGGCCTGCACCTGATCCCGCCGGAACTGCGCGGCTTCAACTTCACCGGCGGCATCAACGTCCAGAACGGGCTGGTCGCGCTGTGGCTGGCGCTGACGCTGTATACCGGGGCCTTTATTGCGGAAATCGTGCGCGCGGGGATCCTGGCCATCAGCCGCGGGCAGTCCGAGGCGGCCTTTGCCCTGGGCCTGCGCCCGGGCCGCACCATGAACCTGGTGATCCTGCCGCAGGCGCTGCGGGTGATCATCCCGCCGCTGATCTCGCAATACCTGAACCTGACCAAGAACAGCTCTCTGGCGATCGCCGTGGGCTACATGGACATCAAGGGCACGCTGGGCGGCACCACGCTGAACCAGACGGGGCGGGAACTGGAATCCATCGTGCTGATGATGGGGGTCTATCTGGTGCTCAGCCTGATCATTTCGGCGGGCATGAACCTGTTCAATTCCCGCGTCAAGCTGAAGGAGCGGTGAGATGAGCGACACCCACGCCCAGACCGTTTCCTTTGTGCGCGACACCATGCTGCCGCCCGCCGATCCCCCCGTGCGCGAGGCCGGGGCCGTGCGCTGGCTGCGGGAAAACCTGTTCTCGGGGCCGCTGAACACGGTTCTGACGATCCTGGGAATAATGATCGTCTGGTTTCTGGTCAGCCATTTCTGGGACTGGTTCGCCCATTCGGTCTGGAACGCGGACAGCCTGGCCGACTGCCGCCGGATCATCGCGGAAACCTGGGGCGAAGGCGCGCGCGGCGCCTGCTGGGCGGTGATCCGGGAACGCTGGAACCAATACGTTTACGGCTTCTATCCGGCGGAACTCTACTGGCGCCCGACCATGGCCTTCGGCCTGCTGTTCGTGGCTCTGGCGCCGGTGTTGTTCTCGGAAGCGCCGGGGATCCGGCGCGTGGTCCTGGTTCTGACCACCGTGCTGACGCTGGCGCTGATGGTGGCGCTTGGCGCCCCCGCCGCCTGGCTGGTCTTTGCCGCCGTCGTGCTGGTCGGCGCGATCCTGGTGTCCGAGCGCCATCCGGCCTGGCTGCTGGTGTTTTCGGTCCTTTACCCGCTGATGGGCGTCTGGTTTCTGTGGGGCGGCTCGGCCTGGGGGCCGATCATGGTTCTGGCCGGGCCGGTGCTGGGCTGGATCGCCTGGCGCCTGCTTGTTCCCGTTTCCGGCATGGTGGCGGTTGTCGCGGCCCTGGTTGTGCCGCTGGTCTGGTGGATCGTCCTGGCCGGAGAGGCCGCGCGGGACGCGGAAAGCATCGTCTCGCTGTCGATCCCGGCGGTGGATTCCGACCGCTTCGGGGGCTTTCTGCTGTCGATCACCATCGGCGTGTCGGGCATCGCCATGTCGCTTCCCCTGGGGATCGTGCTGGCCCTGGCGCGGCGGTCGGACATGTTCCTGGTCAAGACGCTGGCGGTGATCTTCATCGAGTTCATCCGGGGCGTGCCGCTGATCGCGCTGCTGTTCGTGGCGTCCCTGCTGCTGAACTATTTCCTGCCGCCGGGCACCACCTTCGACATCATCCTGCGCGTGATCATCATGGTCACGCTGTTTTCCGCCGCCTACATGGCCGAGGTGATCCGGGGCGGTCTGGCCGCCCTGCCGCGCGGGCAATACGAGGCGGCGGATGCCCTGGGCCTGGACTACTGGAAGGCGCAGCGGCTGATCGTGCTGCCGCAGGCCTTGAAGATCTCGATCCCCGGCATCGTGTCCACCTTTATCGGCATGTTCAAGGACACCACGCTTGTGACCTTTGTGGGCCTTTACGATCCGCTGAAATCCATGTCCGACGCGGTACGGGCCTCCACAAGCTGGAAGGGCATCTACTGGGAGCCCTACATCTTCGTCGGCTTCATCTTCTTTCTGATCTGCTTCGGCATGTCGCGATATTCGATGTATCTCGAACGCCGCCTGGCACGCGATCACAGGTAAGGACCACCGCGCATGAGCGACAACCCCACCCGCCCCATCAACCGCAGCCAGATGCGGGTCAGCGACGAGGTCGCGATCGACATCCGCAACATGAACAAGTGGTACGGCACCTTTCACGTCCTGCGCGACATCGACCTGACCGTCCACCGGGGCGAGCGGATCGTGATCGCCGGGCCTTCGGGTTCGGGCAAGTCCACGCTGATCCGCTGCATCAACCGGCTTGAGGAGCATCAGTCCGGCCACATCGTCGTGGACGGGATCGAACTGACCAACGACATCAAGAACATCGACAAGGTTCGCTCCGAAGTCGGCATGGTGTTCCAGCACTTCAACCTGTTCCCGCATCTGACGGTGCTGGAAAACTGCACGCTGGCTCCGATCTGGGTGCGCAAGGTGCCGAAAAAGCAGGCCGAGGCGACGGCCATGAAATACCTGGAAAAGGTCAAGATCCCCGACCAGGCGCACAAGTACCCGGGCCAGTTGTCGGGTGGCCAGCAGCAGCGCGTGGCGATTGCCCGGTCGCTGTGCATGCAGCCCAAGATCATGCTGTTCGACGAACCCACCTCGGCGCTGGACCCCGAGATGATCAAGGAGGTTCTGGACACGATGATCGAGCTGGCCGAGGAAGGCATGACCATGATCTGCGTCACGCACGAGATGGGCTTTGCCCAGGCCGTGGCCAACCGCGTGATCTTCATGGACCAGGGCCAGATCGTCGAGCAGAACGAGCCCCAAGAATTCTTCAACAACCCCCGGTCGGAACGGACCAAGCTGTTCCTGAGCCAGATCCTGGGACACTAGGCAACAAGGCCGGGGGTTTCACACCCCCGGTCCCCCGTGGGATATTTGCGCGAAGATGAAGGCCTAGTGCCGCCCGTCGAGGCGGACGAAATCCATCACGCTGCCCTGGCCGGGCTCGATCTGCGACCAGGTGTCCACTTGGAAGTCGACCACCAGGGTGGCGCCGGTCGGGTAGCGGCGGAAGTCGGGGTCGTGCGGCAGGCGCGCGGGCAGCAGCGCCGCCAATTCGGAAATGCCGGGGTTGTGGCCCAGCATCATCACCGTCGGATAGGTGGCGGTTTTCAGGATCGTCAGCATCTTTTCGGGGCTTGCCTGATAAAGGCCCGGCTCGATCCTGATCACGGGGCGCACCTCCAGCGGCGCACCCGCGACCATGGCCCAGGTTTCCTGCGTGCGCGCCGCCGAGGAGCACAGGACCTCCTCGGGCTCGTAGCCGCGCGAGGCCATCCAGTCGCCAAGCGCCCGGGCCGAGCGGCGGCCGCGGTCGTTCAGCGGACGGTCGTGATCGGCCAGTGCCGGATCATCCCAGGCCGACTTGGCATGGCGCGTCAGGATCAGCCGTCGGTGTCCAAGCGGTGTCATGTGCAGGCAGCCCCCGTTGCAAGCCGATGTGAACGCAGCCTGCCATTCCCCCGCGCCTTCGGCAAGGCGATGCGTGGCATTACAGCGACGCGTCGCCCTGGCGCAGTCCGCGCGGCCGGGTGGAGGGCGGGGTGGACCGGATCAGGCTGCCCGCGCCGTGTTCGGTGAACAGTTCCAGAAGGCTGGCATTGGGAACGCGCCCGTCCAGGATCACCACCGCGCGCACCCCGTCTTGCAGCGCCTTGAGAGCGGTTTCCGTCTTGGGGATCATGCCGCCCGCGATGGTGCCGTCCGCGATCATCTCGCGCACCTGATCGGGGTGGAGCTGGGTCAGAACCTCGCCGTTCTTGTTCTTGACGCCGGCCACGTCGGTCAACAGCAGCAGCCGGTCGGCGCGCAGGGCGCCCGCGATGGCGCCGGCGGCGGTGTCGCCGTTGACGTTGAAGGTCTCGTTGTCGTTCATGCCGGTGGCGACGGGGGCGATGACCGGGATCATGCCCGCCTTGTAAAGGTCGCGGATGATCTGGACGTTCATCTCGACCGGGCGGCCGACAAAGCCCAGTTCGGGATCGTCCGCCTCGCAGACCATCAGGTCGTCGTCCTTGCCGCTGATGCCCACGGCGCGTCCGCCCGCGTCGTTGATGGCCTGGACGATGCGCTTGTTGACCAGGCCGGACAGCACCATCTCGACCACTTCCACGGTTTCCTTGGTGGTGACGCGCTTGCCGCGCACGAAGGTGCTTTCGATGCCCAGCCTGGCCAGCAGGTCGTTGATCATCGGGCCGCCGCCGTGGCACACGACCGGGTTCATGCCGACCTGCTTCATCAGCACCATGTCGCGGGCGAATTCCGCCATGGCCTCGTCGTCGCCCATGGCGTTGCCGCCGAACTTCACGACGACCACCGCGCCGGAATAGCGTTGCAGATAGGGAAGGGCTTCGGAAAGGGTGCGAGCGGTGGCGGTCCAGTCCCGGTTCATGTTCTGCTTTCTCATCCTTGGCCCCTTGTCGACGCGGGGGACCCTAGGGCGCATCGGCGGATCAGTCCAGACGCGTTTAGTCCAGCCCGGCGATGATCGCGCGCAAGGTCGCGATGCCCTGGCCCTTGTCCGAGGAGGTGACGACGATCTGCGGAAAGGCGGCAGGATGTTTCTGCAATTCCGCCTCGACCTGGGCGATCACGGGCTGGATGGCGTTCGGCCCCAGCTTGTCGGCCTTGGTCAGCACCGCCTGGAAGGGAACGGCGGACTTGTCCAGAAGGGTCATGATCTCGTGGTCCACCGGCTTCACGCCGTGGCGCGAATCGATCAGGCAGAAGGCGCGGCGCAGGGTCGGGCGGCCCGCCAGATAGGATTTCAGCAAGGCCTGCCATTTGGCGACAACCGCGACCGGGGCCTTGGCAAAGCCGTAGCCGGGCAGGTCCACCAGATAGCTGCGCTCGCCCAGGGTGAAATAGTTGATTTCCTGCGTGCGGCCCGGCGTGTTGGACGCCCGCGCGATGCCCTTGCGGCCGGTCAGCGCATTGATCAGGCTGGACTTTCCGACATTGCTACGGCCCGCGAAGCAGACCTCGGGGCGGTCGGCGGGGGGCAGGCCGTCCATGGCGACGACCCCTTTCAGGAATTCGACGGGACCGGCGAACAGCAGGCGCGCGGCCTCGGCGGCGTCGGCGTCCGGTTCGGGGGCGACGGGAAAGGCGACCTTCATGCCGTCACCTCGTCGCCCAGGGCGATCCCGCCGCCGGTGACGACCTCGGCGAAGATGCCGAAATCGGTATGGCCGTAAAGGCGGTCCAGCGTCGCCAGCATGTCGATGTCCCGTTCTCCGGTGTCGGTGTTGGCGCTGGTTGCGTCGCAGCGGCCCACATGACCGGTGACGCGCAGCTCCACGTCGCCGATGCGGATGATCTGGCCGATCAGCTCGCGTTCGGCCCAAGGGGTCCAGCCGTCCACCCACAGGTTCCCCCGCCAGCGGTGGATGCCCAGGGACCGGCCCGCGCGGGCTTCCAGATCGGCCAGGCTCGCCAGCGACAGGAGAGAGATCCAGGGCCATTTCTGGTCGGTCCAGATCGCGGCGCCCCGCACCAGCCGCGTGGGCGCCGGGGCATCCGCAGGCCAAAGCGGGCGCAGCCAGTCGACCAGCCGGTCGCCCTGGGTCTCGGGGTCGATCACCAGGTCGGCCCGGGTCGGCTGACGCAGCACCAGACGCCCATCCGACCAGCCGCCGCTGATCGCCTGGATCCGCGGCGACTGGACGCCGCGCACGAAGCAGGACTTGGGCAGCCAGCGGTCGGGTTCGCCGCCCGTCTGGCTGGCCTGGGCGTTCCGCTCGCCCGCCTCGGTCAGCACCGCCCATTCGCGGTCGCCCGGCAGGCGGCGGGCAGGGGCCAGCGTCACGCGGTCCAGCCCCTCGCCGCCGACCGACTTGATCGGATGGCGGCGGATATGGGCCAGGGTTGCCGTCACTTGCTGTCCTTGCGTGGCCGCGAGGGCAGCGAGGACTTGATGTTGCCGAACAGGTCGGGCCGATGGCCGTGCATCGACATGATCGTGTATTGCTGGACGCAGGTGATCAGGTTGTTCGTGATCCAGTAGAGCACCAGGCCCGAGGCGAATCCGCCCAGCATGAACATGAAGATCCACGGCATCCAGGCAAAGATCATCTTCTGCGCCGGATCGGCCGGGGCCGGATTCAGGCGCTGCTGGATCCACATGCTGATGCCCAGCACGATCGCCAGCGCGGGCAGCGACAGCGAATGCAGCAGCGTGCCTTGCGCGGGCGGCGCGAAGGGCAGCAGCCCGAACAGGTTCAGAAGCGAGGACGGATCGGGCGCGGCAAGGTCGCGGATCCAGCCGACCCAGGGGGCGTGGCGCAATTCGATGGTGACGAAGATCACCTTGTAGAGCGCGAAGAAGATCGGGATTTGCAGCAGCACGGGCAGGCAGCCCGCGGCGGGGTTCACCTTTTCGCGCTTGTAAAGCTCCATCATCTCTTTCTGGAACTTCATGCGGTCGTCGCCGGTGCGCTCCTTCAGCGCCTCCATCTGCGGCTGCAACTCCTTCATCTTGGCCATCGAGATGTAGGATTTGCGCGCCAGCGGGAAGACCAGGGTCTTGAGGATGAAAGTCAGCGCGATGATCGACCAGCCCATGTTGCCGATCATGCCGTTCAGCCAGTGCAGCAGGCGGAAGATGGGCTTGGTCAGGAAATAGAACCAGCCCCAGTCGATCGAATCGACGAACCGCTGGATGCCGGGGTTTTCCTGATAGGCGTTGATGGTTTCCCAGACCTTCGCGCCCGCGAACAGGTAGCTGTCGGCATTGACCTGGGTGCCCGGCTGGACGGTCTGCATCGGATAGCGGGCTTCTGTCTGGAAGATGCCCGCGCCTTCGGCATACTTCACGACCGAGGTGAAGGCCTGGCCCGGCGCCGGGGCCAGGGTCGTCATCCAGTACTTGTCGGTGAAGCCGATCCAGCCGTTGCTGGCGACCTCGGTCACTTCGGCCCGGCCCTCGCGGGCAACGGGATCCAGTTCGGCGATGTTGTCGTATTTCAGCTCCAGCAGCTTGCCGTCGTTCATGCCGACCGCGCCTTCGTGCAGCACAAAGAAGTTCTGCGTATCGGGGCGGCCGTGGCGGGCGATGATGCCGTAGGGCGCGGCGGTGAAGGCCGCGTCGCCGTTGTTCTGCAAGGCATGGCTGACGGTGAACAGATAGTTCTCATCGACCGAGAAGGTCCGGCGGAAGATCTGGCCCGCGCCGTTGTTCCAGGCCAGCGTGACGGGCTGGCCGGGGGCCAGGACATCGCCCGATTCCACCGTCCACACCGTCGAGGGGTTGGGCACCAGGGCCGGATCGACGCCGGGTCCGGGGGTCCAGCCATAGACGGCATAATAGGGCTTTGCCTCGCCCGTCTGGATGGCGTCGGTTGCGGTGGCGGACGAAGGCGACAGCAGGCGGACGTTGGGCGAGCCCTCGTCCAGCGTTTCGCGGTATCTGGTCAGCAGCAGGTCGTCGATGCGTCCGCCGGCCAGAGAGATCGACCCCGACAGCGAGGGCGTCCGGATCTGGACGCGGCCCGCCTGGGGCGCGGCGGCGTCGGCGGGCGCGGCGGCCAGGTCGGCGGGCAGGGTGCTGCTTTCGGGGTTCGCCAGCGGCACGTCCTGGGTCCGGGTTTCGACCGCGACCGGCTGATCGGTCGCAGGGGCGGGCGGCTCGGGCGCGAAGACCGTGTACCAAACCAGGATCACCAGGAACGACAGCACCGTCGCCAGGATCAGATTGCGGTTGTTGTCTTCCATGCCGTCACCAAGCCTTTGCGCGCGTCAGTCGCGCCGCTTCAACAGAAGGGGCGCTTAAAGGTCAAGCGGATTTGGCCGGGGGCCAGCCTCCGCGCGGGTTCGCAGGCGCCTATCGAAGGCGCGGGATGTCGTCCACGGGTGCCGCGGCGTTCTCTGGGAACAGCGCGGCAAAGTCGAACAGCGTCGGATCCAGCAGATGCGAGGGGCGCGCGTTCATCAGCGCGCGGAACATCACCTGGCGGCGGCCCGGCGTGCGCGCCTCCCATTCGTCCAGCAGGCGTTTCACCTGGACGCGCTGCAAGCCTTCCTGACTGCCGCACAGGCCGCAGGGGATGATCGGATAATCCATCGCGCGGGAAAACCGCTCGCAATCGGCCTCGGCCACATAGGCCAGCGGGCGCAGGACAAGAAGGTCGCCGTCCTCGTTCAGCAGCTTGGGCGGCATGGTCGCCAGCCTGCCGCCGTGGAACAGGTTCATGAAGAAGGTTTCCAGGATGTCGTCGCGGTGATGGCCCAGAACGACGGCGGAACAGCCTTCCTCGCGCGCGATGCGGTACAGGTTCCCCCGGCGCAGGCGCGAACACAGCGAACACATCGTGCCGCCCGGCGCGATCTTGTCGGTGACGATGGAATAGGTGTCCTGGTATTCGATCCGGTGCGCCACGCCGCGTTCCGTCAGGAACCGGGGCAGCACGGTGGCCGGAAAGTTCGGCTGGCCCTGGTCCAGGTTGCAGGCCAGCAGGTCCACCGGCAGCAGCCCGCGCCATTTCAGCTCGTGCAGAACGGCCAGAAGGGTATAGCTGTCCTTGCCGCCCGACAGGCAGACCAGCCAGCGATCGCCGGGCCGGATCATGCCGTAATTCTCGATGGCGGCGCGGGTTTCGCGGACCAGCCGTTTGCGCAGCTTGCGGAACTCGGTCGAGGAGGGCGCGCCCGCGAACAGCGGGTGGATCTCGGCCGACTCGTCAGTGTCGTCCAGCATGGGACTGCCTTTCGTGGTCAGGATCGGAACCCGGCACCGGATCATAGCCCGCGCCGCCCCAGGGATGACAGCGCCCGATGCGGCGCGCGGCCAGCCAGGCGCCGCGCAGGGCGCCGTGGCGGGACAGCGCCTCCAGCGCATAGGCCGAGCAGGTCGGCTGGAAGCGGCAGCCATGGCCCACCCAGGGCGAGGCCACCAGCCGATAAGCCCGTACCGGCATCGCCAGCAGATGGGCCAGCGGGCTCATGGATGGATCTTCCGCAGCGCGTGGGCCAGATCGCGGCAAAGATCGGCGAAGTCGCGGCTGACCGTCGCGTCGGGGCGCCCGACCAGCACGTAATCCCAGCCTGGCCGTGCGCCTTGCGGCAGATGCAGCCGGGCGACCTCTCGCAACCGCCGCTTGGCGCGGTTGCGCGCCACCGCGTTGCCGATCTTCTTGGAACAGGTGAAACCCACGCGGAACGGGCCGTTGTCGCCCCTGTCGCGGGCTTGCAGCAGGAAACCGGGTGTGCCCTGCCGCAGCGCGCGCGAGGCGGCCAGGAAATCGGCGCGCTTGGCGATCACCGGCGGCATGGACATGCGAAATGCCGCCGTGCCGTCATCCTGTGGTCGCGCGGGGGCAACGGGATGGGGCAGGGGCGGCATGGCGAAAGCCTTTGGACCGGCGGGGCTGGCCCGCCGCAAAGGAATCAGGCCGACAGGCGCTTGCGGCCCTTGGCGCGGCGGCGGTTCAGCACCAGCTGGCCGCCTTTGGTCGCCATGCGGGCGCGAAAGCCGTGACGGCGCGCACGAACGAGGTTCGAAGGTTGAAAGGTGCGCTTCATGGTCAGTCTCCGGGATCGTGTCTGCGGGTGGCGGCGTGGCAGCGGCGGAACGGCAAATTCCGCCCTGCGCGCGAACGCGCCGGTTGTTCGAAGCCCGCTGGATAGATCACGCGGCCCCTGCCGTCAACCGCATAAGGCATGGCCCGTGACACATTGTCCTTTTCCTTGCGGGCAGGAACCGGCTCATGATCACATTCGTTTGATGTGCAAACCGGGGCCGCCGGGCCGAAACACGCGTATTCGACGCGACGACAATCAAGAATCCATGCGACTGAATACGATCACTGGCCGATTCGCCGCGCTGACGATCATCTTCGTGATGTTGGCCGAATTGTTCATCCTGCTGCCGGCATTGGCCAGCTTTCGGCTGGACTACCTCGAGTCGCGGCTGGAACGGGCGCAGATCGCCAGCCTTGCCTTGCTTGCGACCGACGAATCGCTGGCCAGCGACCTGGAATCGGAACTGTTGCAGAATGCCGGGGTGTTCAACGTCGTTTTGCGCCGCGACGACATCCGCCAGCTTGTCCTGTCCTCGCCCATTCCCGGCCCCGTCGCCCAGACCTACGACCTGCGCGAGGACGGCGTGGTCAAAAGCATCGACGACGCGCTGGGCACGCTGTTCAACCGCCGGAACGAGGTGATCCGCGTTATCGGCGCCCCCGTCAACCGGGCGGGCCAGCTGATCGAGATCACCATGGAAACCGCGCCCCTGCGCGCGGCGATGATCGAATTCGGCTTCCGCCTGCTGTTGTTGTCGGCGGCCTTCTCGATCCTGACGGCGATCCTGCTGAACCTGGCCGTGCAGCGGCTGGTGCTGGTGCCGATCCGGCGCGTGATCAGCCACATGGTGTCCTATGCCGAGGCCCCCGAGGATCCGCGCCACATCATCACCCCCGATGCCCGGCTGACGGAATTGCGCGCGGCCGAAACCGCGATGGAATCGATGCAGAAGACCGTCACCTCGTCGCTGAAGCAGCGCGAACGGATGGCGCAGCTGGGCGAGGCGGTGGCCAAGATCAGCCACGACCTGCGCAACATCCTGACCACCGCGCAAATCTTCGCCGACCGGCTGGAGGACAGCGGCGACCCCAAGGTCCGGCGGGCGGCGCCAAAGCTCGTCAACTCGATCAGCCGGGCCGTGAACCTGTGCGAAACCACCCTGGCCTTCGGCAAGGCCGAGGAGCCCGCCCCCACGCTGTCGCGCTTTCCCCTGGCGCAGCTTGCCGCCGAGGTGATCGAGGCCGAATCCCTGGCCAGCCCCGCAGCCCAGGTCGATTTCCTGATGGACATCCCGCCCACGCTGAGCATCCGCGCGGACCGGGACCAGCTTTACAGGGTGCTGGCGAACCTGACGCGCAACGCCCGGCAGGCCATCGAGGGCACCGGCCAGCCCGGCACGGTCGAGATCGGCGCGGGCGAAACGGACAACGATTGGTGGATCCGGGTGGGCGATACCGGCCCCGGCCTGCCGGAAAAGGCGCGGGAATACCTGTTCAAGCCCTTTTCAGGCAGCGTTCGCAAGGGCGGCACCGGCCTGGGGCTGACCATCGCGGCCGATCTGGTCCGCGGCCATGGCGGGCGGCTGGATCTGGTGCGCAGCGATGCCGATGGCAGCGAATTCATGATCCATATCCCGCGCGACATGGCGATCTTGCCGGTGCGGCAGGCGGTGGGGTCGCGATAAAAACGGGACGGGAGGCGTTTTTTGCGAAACCCCTCTTGCATCCCCCGGAGCGGGGGGATAGATGACCGCCCTACGACGGACCCGTAGCTCAGCTGGATAGAGCACCAGACTACGAATCTGGGGGTCGGGCGTTCGAATCGCTCCGGGTCCGCCATTTGAAACAAGGGCTTAGGCATCGCTGCCTTGGCCCTTTTTTCTTGCGTGCCGTTACCGGGCAGGTTTCGAATGTGTTCCCCGCCTGGGAAATGGGCTTGCACGGCCCCGCGTGCTGCGGTTGTGGCGCGGGAAAGCAATTCCGTCGTCCGGTTTGCAGCCCCGCGCCGCAAGCAGGACCGGGCACGGCGGACGGCGGGACGGGATGGTGTGCCGTGGGACCGGCCGGCGGTGACGGAGGCGGGCAGACGCCCGCGCCCCGATCCGTCAGGCCTGCGCCCGGTTGGCGCTGCCGCAATCCTCAAGGTGCCGGTTCCGGCATGATTGCCTCAGCCCGCAATCTGGGAAGTGGCAGACAGTTGACGACCCGTCTTCGCAAGGATTAGAACAAAACAGAAACATCTGTCTTGCTGATGATATGTATGTCTGTTCATGCCTTGCGGCCTCTGGCGCCTATAAGGCGGGTGCCGGACCTGCGTGCTGCAACCCTGGCCGAGATCATTTGCGCCTCGCCGCTGGACGGGGCGGGTTCGGGATTTCTTTTGGCGGCACTGCCCGAGGGGCCGGTGCTGTGGGCACAGGACCGGCTGACCAGGCGCGAGGCAGGGGCGCCATTCCTGCCTGGCATCGGACGGGCGCTGTTGCGCGCCGATCTGTCCCGCGCCGCCGATGTCTTGACGGGGATGGAGGATGCGCTGTCCAGCCCCGCCTTTGCGGCAGTGGTGGGCGAGATATGGGGCGATCCGGCGGCGCTGGATTTCACCGCCACGCGACGGCTGGCCATGCGGGCCGAGGCGGCCGGGCGCCCGTGCTGGCTGCTGCGGCGGGCCGCGTCTGTCCAGGCGTCGGCGGCGCGGATGCGGTGGCGGGTAGCGGCTTGCCCTTCGGACCCGCTGGCGGACGATCCCGCCGCGCCGGGCGATCCGTGCTGGCGGGTCGAGTTGTTCAAGTCGCGCTTGTCGCCGCCGGGCGAATGGCTGGTGCGCCATGAGCGGGATCAGCAAGGAAAGGCGGATCGCCTGCATTTTTCTGCCATCGCTGCCTGTCGAACTCTGGCGGAACCATCGGCTGCGAAGGGGAAAGGAAGCGCCGGATGAAACGCCGGTCGTGCTGTGGGCAGACGGCGCGCATGGTCCGGTTGTGCATGATCTCAACCACGCCGCCCGGAGGGCGGGGATACGGCGGGGCGCGCGCGTCGTGGACATGCGCACCATGTGCCCGGCGCTTCAGGCAGTCCAAGCCGAACCTGAAAATGATGCGGCCGCGCTGTCGCGGCTGATGTTCTGGGCGCGGCGCTGGGGGCCGTTTTCCGCGATGGACGGCGATAACGGGCTGGTTATCGACACCACCGGCGCCGCGCATCTGTTCGGCGGTGAAGACGCGCTGTTGTCCGACATGCAGGCGCGCCTTGCCCGCGCCGGGCTGACGGCAAGGGCGGCGCTGGCGCCGACCTGGGGCGCGGCCTGGGGGCTGGCGCGATACGGAACCGGCCGGCATGTGTGCCGCGATCTTGCCGATCTGTATCCGTTGCCGGTTGCGGCATTGCGGCTGTCGGGAGATACGCTGCTGCTGCTGCGCCGGTTGGGGCTGCGGCGGATCGGCGATCTGGCGGCGATCCCGCGCCTGCCGCTGATGCGCCGCTTTGGCCGCGCGCCTGCCTGGGACAATCCGCTGACCCGGCTGGATCAGGCGATGGGCCGTCTGGCGGAACCGCTTGCCTCGCCCGATCCACCCCCGGATTTCGTGGCCGAGGCGCGGCTGGCCGAGCCGGTGTTCGACCCAACCGACTGGCTGCCGGGGCTGATCGACGATCTGACCGCCAGCCTGGCCCGGCAGGATCGCGGCTGCCGACGGCTGTGCCTTTCGGTGTTCCGCGTCGATGGCGAACGCCGCGACATCCGCGTGGCGACCGCCGCCCCCAGCCGAGAGGCCGCGCATCTGTTGCGCCTTTTCGCCGGGCGGCTTGACGGTCTGGACCCCGGATATGGCTTCGACCTGATCCGCCTCGAGGCCGAGGCCACCGAACCCTTGCCCACGGCGCAGGTGGGCCTGGACGGGCAACCCGATGCGGCGCTGCACCTGTCGCGGCTGGTCGATCGTCTTGTGGCCCGGTTCGGGACCGATGCGATCTTTCGTCCGGCGCCGCTGGAAAGCCACGTTCCCGAACGGGCCGAGGCGCGGGCGCAGCCCCTGCCGGCCGATCCGCCGCCCCCGGCCCGTCCGGACCGCCCCATCCGCCTGTTCGACCCGCCCGAGGAGGTGCGCGTCCTTTACGCGGTTCCCGACGGCCCGCCCGCGCTGTTCATCTGGCGCCGCCAGCAGATCGCCGTCGCCCGCCATGCCGGGCCGGAACGTCTCGCGCCCGAATGGTGGCGGGACAGCCCCGGCACGCGGCTGCGCGACTATTTCCGCATCGAGGACGCCACCGGCCGCCGCTTGTGGCTGTATCGCGAAGGGTTGGCGGGCGACGGGCGGGGCGGGCTGCCCCGCTGGTTCATCCACGGGATGTTCGCCTGATGCCGCAGAACGACCATCAAGCCCCGCGCCGGACGCTGAGCGGCGATTTCGCCCCGAACCCGCGCGCCGATTTCGTTGAACTGGGCGTGACCTCGGCCTTTTCGTTCCTGCGCGGGGCATCCGATGCGACCGAACTGGTCCAGACGGCGCACGGGCTGGGCTATGACGCCATCGGCATCGCCGACCTGAACAGCCTTGCCGGGGCGGTGCGCCTGCATGTCGAGGCGGAAAGGGCCATGCTGCGCCCGATCGTCGGCGCGCGGATCGTGCTGACCTGCGGCACGGGCTTTCTGGCCTATCCCCGCGACCGCGCCGCTTATGGCCGGCTGTCCGCCCTGATTTCCAAGGGCCGGATGCGCGACCCCGAAGGGCGGTGGCAGAAAAAGGGCGTTTGCGACCTGACGCTGGACGATCTGGCCGCCCATGCCGAAGGACTGGCGCTGATCTGGCTGCCGGGCGACGACCTGTCGGTGTTGCCCGGCCTTGCCGCGCGCCTGCCGGGGCTGGGCCATGTCGCGGCCTCGTATCTGCATCGCGGCGACGACGTGGCGCGGATCAACCGGCTGGATCGGGCGGCGCGGGATTGCGGGCTGACGATCCTGGCCACCAACGACGTGCATTATCACGCCCCCGACCGCCGTCCGTTGCAGGACGTGATGACCTGCATCCGCCACGGCACCACCATCGACCGCGCCGGTTTCCTGCTGCACGCCAACGCGGAACGCCACCTGAAATCCCCTGCCCAGATGGCGCGGCTGTTTTCCCGCTGGCCCCATGCCATCCGCGCCGCCCGCGATCTGGCGGACCGGCTGGCCTTTTCGCTGCGGGAACTGTCCTACGAATACCCGCGCGAAACCGCCCCGCCGGGGCGCCAGCCGCAGGAATACCTGGCCGAACTGACCTGGGCGGGGGCCGCCGCGCACTATCCGGGCGGTGTGCCGGACAAGGTGCGCGCCGCGCTGGAACACGAACTGGCCCTGATCGGCAAGAAGAAGATCGCCCCGTATTTCCTGACCATCCATGAAATCGTGAACTTTGCCCGGTCGCGCGGCATCCTGTGCCAGGGGCGCGGATCGGCGGCCAATTCGGCGGTCTGCTTTGTCCTGGGCATCACTCCGGTCGATCCCGCGCAGTTCGACCTGCTGTTCGAACGCTTCATCAGCGAGGATCGCGACGAGCCGCCCGACATCGACGTGGATTTCGAACACGAACGCCGCGAGGAGGTGATCCAGCACATCTATCAGAGATACGGCCGCGACCGTGCCGGGCTTTGCGCCACGGTGATCCATTACCGCCCCCGTTCCGCCATCCGCGAGGTGGGCCGCGCCATGGGCCTGTCCGAGGACATCACCGGCGCCTTGGCCCGGACCGTGTGGGGGGCATGGGGCACCAGCATGGGCGAGGGCGAGGCGTCCGAGGCGGGCCTGGACCTGTCCGACCTGCGCCTGCGCCGCACCCTGACGCTGGCCCAGCAGATGATCGGAATGCCCCGCCACCTGTCCCAGCACGTCGGCGGCTTCATCCTGACCGAGGGGAAACTGACCGAGACGGTGCCCATCGGCAACGGCGCCATGCCCGACCGCAGCTTCATCGAATGGGACAAGGACGACATCGACGCGCTGGGCATCCTCAAGGTCGATGTGCTGGCCCTGGGAATGCTGACCTGCATCCGCAAGTGCTTCGACCTGATCGCCGCGCATCACGGCCGGCGGCTGACGCTGGCGGACCTCGTCCCCGACGCGCCCGACGCCGCCCCCGTGTTCGACATGCTGTGCCGGGGCGACAGCATCGGCGTGTTCCAGGTCGAAAGCCGGGCGCAGATGAACATGCTGCCGCGCCTGAAGCCGCGCCGGTTCTACGACCTGGTGATCGAGGTCGCCATCGTCCGTCCCGGCCCGATCCAGGGCGACATGGTCCACCCCTATCTGCGCCGCCGGAACGGACAGGAAGAAGAGGATTATCCCCGTCCCGGCCCGCCGCATCCGCCGAACGAACTGAAGGACATCCTGGAACGCACCCTGGGCGTGCCGATCTTTCAGGAACAGGCCATGAAGATCGCCATGGTCGCGGCCGAGTTCGATTCGCAGAAAGCCAACGAATTGCGCAAGGCAATGGCGACCTTCCGGTCGCGCGGCACCATCGAGGCGCTTCAGAACGACATGATCGAAGGAATGACCCGGCGCGGCTATGATCCGGTTTTCGCGCGCCGCTGTTTCGACCAGATCAAGGGGTTCGGCGAATACGGCTTTCCCGAAAGCCATGCGGCGGCATTCGCGCATCTGGTCTATGTCTCGGCCTGGCTGAAGCATTACCATCCCGCGGCCTTTGCCGCCGCATTGCTGAACAGCCAGCCGATGGGGTTCTATGCCCCCGCGCAGATCGTCCGCGATGCCCGCGACCACGGGGTTCCGCTTCGGACGGTCGATGTGAATTATTCGGAATGGGACAATACGCTGGAACCGGCCGCCGGCGGCCCGGCCCTGCGGCTGGGGCTGCGCCAGATCGAAGGGCTGGCAAAGACCATGGCGGCCCGGCTGACGGCGGCAAGGGATGCGCCCTTTTCAGGTCTTGCCGATCTGCAAGGGCGGGCGCGGCTGGACACGGCGTGGATACGACGGCTGGCCGCTGCGGATGCGTTCCGATCCGCCGGACTGGACCGGCGCGCGGCCCTGTGGGATGCCAAGGCCCTGCGCGACGCGCCCGACCTGCCGCTGTTCGCGCAGGCCGGGGACGAGGGGGCGGAAACCGCCGTTGCCTTTCCGGCGATGCCGGTCTGCGAACAGGTGGTGGCGGATTACCAGACCCTGCGGCTGTCCTTGAAGGCGCATCCTGTGCGGTTTCTGCGGCGGTCGATGGCCGCGCAGGGCTATACCCCCGCCGCCGATCTGGATCAGAAACGCCAAGGCCAGGCCGTGCGGCTGGCGGGGCTGGTTCTGATCCGCCAACGGCCCGGCAGCGCCAAGGGCGTGTGCTTCATCACCCTGGAGGACGAGACCGGAACCGCGAACCTGGTGATCTGGCCCCAAGCGTTCGAGGCGTTCCGCAAGGTCATCATGACGGCGCGGGTGATCGACGTTCAAGGCAGGGTGCAGCGCGGCGACGGGGTGATCCATGTCGTCGCCGCCAGCCTGACCGACCGCAGCGACGTGTTGCGGCGCCTGTCTGGCGAACCGCCGACCCCGCCCCTGTCCCGCGCCGACGAGGCGAACCGCTCTCTTCCTGCCAGCCGCCAATCGCATCCGCGCAATGCCGAGGTGATCCCGAAATCGCGGGATTTCCATTGACGCTCGGATTGGTCGGGGCTTCGGCTTCCTGGAAGAAACACGGCCTGTTCCGCATTTGCCAGGCCGCATCTCAGCCCGGCACCGCCCGCAGGATCGGGCGCGGCACGGCGGGACAGGTCAATGGAAGCGGTCCGGCAGCGATGTAAGAAAACGGGGCGCCGACAGCACGGTCATGCGATCAGAAGATGCCGATCAGATACAGGATGATGATCACGATGACCGGCACGCCCAGCCACCAGGCAACAAGACCCTTCATGGAAACCTCCTGATAATCCATGCTTCTCAAGCCAACGTCAGGTGTTCGCTTGGGTTCCGCCGCTCGGCGTGGCCTTCATGCGGCGGCCGAGGTGGGCTATAGCGCCTGTCATGATCTATCGCGCCGCTGCCGCCATTCTGGAACGGGGACTGCGCCTGCGCGCCGGAAGGGGCGGGCAGGATGCGCTGCGCGAGCGGCTGGCGCTGGACCGGATCGGTCCCGCCGACATCTGGCTCCATGGCGCATCCGTGGGCGAGCTGACCTCGGCCCGGCCGGTGATCGCGGCCCTGGCGCAGACGCATCGGGTGCTGGTCACGGCCAACAGCCTGACGGGGCGGGACATGGCGGCGGGGTGGGGCCTGCCCGCGCGGCTGGCGCCCTTGGACGTGCCGGGCGCCCTGGCGCGGTTCCTGGACCAGGTGCGGCCCCGCCTTCAGGTCACGGTCGAGGGCGAGTTCTGGCCGTTGCGGTCGCAGGCGCTTGCCGGTCGCGCCGTTCCTCAGGTGGTGATCGGGGCGCGGATGTCGGAACGCTCGGCCTTGCGCTGGAGGCGGCTGCCGCGCCTGATCGCGCCGGTCCTGGGCCGTCTGGCCGCCCTGTCGGCGCAGGATGCGGGCAGCGAATCGCGGCTGCGCGCCCTGGGCCTGCCGGACGGCGCGGTTCTTCCCCGGCTGGATCTGAAGCTGCTGACCCCCGCCGGGATCACGCCGCCGCCGCCGGGGGCCGAACGCGACCGGACGCTGCTGGCCGCGTCCACGCATGAAGGCGAGGAAATCGCGATCCTGGACGCCTGGATGCGCGCGCGCGGCCAGCATCCCGGCCTGCGGCTGATCCTGGCCATCCGCCATCCGCAGCGCGGGAACGAGGTGGCAAGCCTTCTGGCCGGGCTCGGGATCGCCTTTCAGCGCCGTTCGGCCGGGGGCGCGGGCGGCGCGGTGCTGCTGGCCGATACGCTGGGGGAAATGGACCGCTGGTACGCGGCGGCGGGGATCTGCTTTGTGGGCGGTTCCCTGACGGACCGCGGCGGCCATACCCCGTGGGAGCCCGCGGCCCATGCAAGCGCCATCCTGCACGGTCCCCATGTCGGCAATTTCACCGACGCCTATGCGGCGCTGGATGCGGCAGGGGGCGCGCGTCAGGTCGATGCCGGGTCGCTGGCGGATCAGCTGGCGCGGCTGGCGGGCGACGCTTCGGCTGCCCGGCGGATGGGGCAGACGGCCCGCGCGGTGCTGGACGACCGCGCGGGCGATCCGGCCATCCTGATCAAACGCCTGCGGGAACTTGCAGGGACGCATGGCTGACCCGATATAAGGCAGGGAAAGGAAAAGGGTTCGCGTTCGATGATCCGCTATGCTTTGCGCTGCGACCAGGGCCATGATTTCGACGGCTGGTTCCGTTCGTCCGAGGCGTTCGACACGACGCGGGCGGCCGGTCACGTCGCCTGCACGCAATGCGGTTCCGCGAAGGTCGAGAAATCGCTGATGGCCCCGGTTGTCGCGGCGGCCCGGCAGGCGGAACCGGCCGTGAACCCGGCCGAGGCCGCGTTGCAGGCCCTGCGCCGGCAAGTCGAGGCAAACAGCGATTACGTCGGCCTGAAGTTCGCGGACGAGGCCCGCGCCATGCACGAAGGCCGCGCCCCCACCCGCGCCATTCACGGCGAGGCCAAGCTGGAGGAAGCCCGCAAGCTGATCGAGGAGGGCGTGCCCGTGGCCCCCTTGCCCTTTATCCCCCGCCAGAAGACGAATTAGGGCGGTCCGCATCCGCGAAACGACCGCGCCGGTCGGCGGCAATGGCACGGGCGCGCCGGCCTGCCGGGACCGTTGAATTCCAAGACTTTTGGCCGCTTGCGCGGCGGGCGGGAAACGCCGGTGCGTTTTCCCGATCCGCCCGGGACGGGGATGTCCTGTGCCGCGTGACGCCGACCTGTCCGGCGAGGTCCGACGATTTCTGCATCGGCATCCCCCGCCATTCCCTTTCCGCCCTTGCGGTTTCGCCCCCCCGCCCATAAAAGCCGCGGCCAGCAGAAACCCTTGGCTGGAGGCCCGCGATGCCGCTTCTGGTGATGAAATTCGGCGGCACCTCGGTTGCAGACCTTGACCGCATCAAGAATGCCGCCCTGAAGGTGCAGCGCGAGGTCGAGCGCGGCTATGACGTGATCGTCATCGTCAGCGCCATGTCCGGCAAGACGAACGAACTGGTGGGATGGGTCGAACAAACCTCGCCCTTGTTCGATGCGCGCGAATACGACGCGGTGGTGAGTTCCGGCGAGAACGTGACCGCCGGTCTGATGGCCCTGACCTTGCAGGGAATGGGCGTGCCCGCGCGCAGCTGGCAGGGCTGGCAGGTGCCGATCAACACCACCGCGCAGCATTCGGCGGCGCGCTTTGTGGACATCCCGCGCGCCAACATCGACCAGAAGTTCGCCGAAGGCTTCAAGGTGGCCGTTGTTGCGGGCTTCCAGGGGCTTGGCCCCGACGGGCGGATCACCACGCTGGGCCGGGGCGGGTCGGACACCACCGCCGTGGCCTTTGCCGCGGCCTTCGGGGCCGAACGCTGCGACATCTATACCGACGTGGACGGCGTCTACACGACCGACCCGCGCATCACCTCGAAGGCCCGCAAGCTGGACAAGATCGCCTTCGAGGAGATGCTGGAACTGGCCTCGCTGGGCGCCAAGGTCCTGCAAACCCGGTCGGTCGAGCTTGCGATGCGCTACAAGGTGCGGCTGCGCGTGTTATCCTCGTTCGAGGACACGGACGAGAATTCGGGCACCCTGATCTGTGCCGAGGAGGAAATCATGGAATCGAAAGTCGTCAATGGCGTCGCCTCCTCGCGCGACGAGGCCAAGATCACCCTGGTCACGGTCGAGGACCGCCCCGGCATTTCCGCCGCCATCTTCGCCCCCCTGGCCGAGGCGGGCGTGAACGTGGACATGATCGTCCAGAACATTTCCGAAAAGGACTACGAGGATCACCCCGGGTCGGTGACGGACATGACCTTCTCGGTCCCGATCAACCAGGTCGAACGCGCCAAGCGCGCGATGGAGGACGCCAAGGCCGCGGGCACCATCGCCTATGACGAGCTGGTGGTGGACACCGAGGTCGCCAAGGTGTCGGTGGTGGGCATCGGAATGCGCAGCCATGCGGGCGTCGCGGCCAAGATGTTCAAGGCGCTTGCCGATGAAAACGTCAACATCAAGGTCATCGCCACCAGCGAGATCAAGATTTCGGTGCTGATCGACCGCAAGTATATGGAATTGGCCGTGCAGGCGCTGCATGATGCCTTTGGCCTGGAAGCGGCCTGACATTCTCTGACGGCCCGCCCCTTTGCGGCGGCGGCGGGTTCTCGCAAAGCAAGGCAGGCCGGCGATGCAAGACCGCAAGGACAGCGACTCTCGCAAGTTGCTGCAACGGTTGAAGGAGATTCTGGCTGCCCCCGGCGGCGGCCAGGACCGGCTTGACCAGATCACCCATCACATCGCCGATTCGATGGGAACGGATGTCTGCTCGATCTACCTGTTCCGCGATCCCAACACGCTGGAACTGTGCGCGACCGAAGGCCTGCGCCCCGAATCCGTCCACCGCACCCGGCTCCGCCTGGGCGAGGGGCTGGTGGGCCGCGTGGCCCGCACGGGCCGGCATGTCAACACCGCCGACGCGCCGTCCGAACCCGGCTTCCGCTTCATGCCGGAAACGGGCGAGGAGGTGTTTCCCTCGTTTCTGGGCGTGCCGATCCAGCGGGTCGGCGAACGGCTGGGCGTGCTGGTGGTCCAGTGCCGCGAGGCCCGGCTGTTTTCCGAGGACGAGATCTACGGCCTGGAGGTCGTGGCCATGGTGCTGGCCGAGATGACCGAACTGGGCGCCTTTCAGGGCACCCAGGCCGACAGCCTGCCGCCCGCGCACCGTTTTCCCCTGATGATCCGCGGATCCACCGGGCAGGAAGGTGCCGCCGAAGGCCGCGTCTGGCTGCACGAGGCCCGGGTGGTCGTCACCAACCCCGTGGGCGACGATCCCGACCGCGAACTCGCGCGCCTGCACGAAGGCGTGGCGATGCTGCGCAGCACCGTGGACAAGATGGTCGCCGCCGCCGACATGGGGGGCGAGGGCGAACACCAGGCCGTGCTGGAAACCTATCGCATGTTCGCCCATTCGCGCAGCTGGCTGAAGCGGATGGAGGAGGACATCCGCCTGGGCCTGTCGGCCGAGGCCGCGGTGGAAAAGGAACAGTCCGCCGCCCGCGCCCGGCTGGAGATGGCCGCCGATCCTTATCTGCGCGACCGCCTGCACGACCTGGACGACCTGTCGAACCGGCTGCTGCGCATCCTGACCGGGCAGGGCGCCGACACCGGGGCCGAGATGCCCGACAATCCGATCCTGGTCGCCCGCAACATCGGCCCGGCGGAACTGCTGGAATACGGCCGCCGGTTGCGCGGCGTGGTGCTGGAGGACGGATCGGTCGGCAGCCACGCCGCCATCGTGGCCCGCGCGCTGGCGATCCCGCTGGTCATCCACGCCGCCCGCATCACGACCGAGGCGCTGAACGGCGACACGATCCTGATCGACGGCGACCAGGGCATCGTCCATCTGCGCCCCGAGGAAAGCGTCTACAAGGCGTTCCTGGACAAGATCGCCATGCAGGCCGAGGCCCAGAACCGCTATGCCAGCCTGCGCGCCCTGCCCGCGACGGGCACCTGCGGCACCACGATCCAGCTTTACATGAACGCGGGGCTGATGGCCGACCTGCCGTCGCTGGCCGGGTCGGGGGCCGAGGGCGTGGGCCTGTTCCGCACCGAATTGCAGTTCCTGATCCGCAACCACGTCCCCCGCCGGGGCGAACTGGCCGAGCTTTACCGCCGCGTGATGGACAACGCGCAGGGCAAGCCGGTGATGTTCCGCACGCTGGACATCGGATCGGACAAGGTTCTGCCCTACATGAAGCCGCAGGACGAGCCGAACCCCGCGATGGGCTGGCGCGCGATCCGGGTGGGGCTGGACAAGCGCGGCGTCCTGCGGATGCAGTTGCAGGCGCTGATCCGTGCCTCGGTCGGGCGGCCGCTGCACGTGATGTTTCCGTTCATCGCCGACATTACCGAATACGAGGCCGCCTATCGCATCCTGATGCAGGAACTGTCGCGCGAACAGCGCCTTGGCCATCCGATGCCCACCGACATCCGCGTGGGCGCCATGCTGGAAACGCCGTCGCTGGCCTTCGCGCCCAGGAAGTTCTTCGAGATGTGCGACTTCATCTCGATCGGCGGCAACGACCTGAAGCAGTTCTTCTTCGCCGCCGACCGGGAAAACGAACGGGTGCGGCGGCGCTACGACACGCTGAACTCGTCCTTCCTGTTGCTGTTGCGCCAGATCATCGAGCGCTGCGAGGACGCGCGCGTGCCGCTGTCCTTTTGCGGCGAGGATGCGGGCCGCCCCGTCGAGGCGCTGGCCTTCGCGGCCTTGGGGATCCGGCGGCTGTCGATGCGCCCGGCCTCCATCGGACCGGTCAAGCACCTGATCCGGCGCGTGTCGATCACCGACCTGCGCCAGGTCATCGACGAGGGGCTGGACCGCGGCCTGCCCAACCTGCGCCAGCCCGTCACGGAATGGCTGGCCAGCCAATAGGCGGAAAGGCGCGAAAACGGGCGGCGGACCCCCCGCTGCCCCCCGCTGCCCCTTGTAAACCTGCAACCTTCCCAAGAAGGCGGGGGTTCGGCTTGCGCCTTGCTGCGGCATGGCATCCCCCTTATAGTGAAACGGTTTTTGGCAACCATCACCCGATATGAAACGCCGTCAATTTCTCAACGCAGCCACCGCCCTGGCCGCCGGAGGCTCGTTTGCCGCCGTGCCCGCGCAGGCGCAGACCGCAACGGATCAGGCGGCGCCTGCCGACGCCGCGGGCGACACGCCCCCTGCGCCCGCGCCGACCGTCTTCGGATTCGAGGAGGTGGCGGCGCTTGCGGCGGAACGGGCGACGCGCGTTTATGAACAGCCGGTGGCCGATCTGGTGGGCAGCTTCGCCAACCTGACCTATGACCAGTACCGGGCGATCCGCTTCCGCCGCGACCGCGATCCCTTTGCGGGCAATCCCCGCTTCGGCATGGATCTGCTGCCCCCGGGCTCGATCTTCTACGAGCCGGTGAACATCAGCGTGGTCCGCGACGGCGTGCCGCACCGGCTGGACTTCGATCCTTCGATGCTGGATTTCGATCCCTCGCAATTTCCCGACGGGGCGGATCTGCAAAACAAGGGCGAGATGGGCTGGTCCGGCTTCCGCATGCGGACGATCCTGAACCGCCCCGGCGTGCTGGACGAGTTCCTGGTCTTCCAGGGCGCCACCTATTTCCGCGCCGTGGCGCGGGGCACGATCTACGGCCTGTCCGCGCGCGGGCTGGCCATCAAGACCGGCAGCCCGGATGGCGAGGAATTCCCGCTGTTCACCGATTTCTGGATCCAGGAACCGTCTGACGGGTCGGAATGGGTCCGCATCTATGCGGTGCTGGACAGCAAGTCGGTCGCGGGCGCCTATCAGTTCGACATCAATCCCGGCGCGGTGTCGATGGTGCGGGTGCGCGTCGCGCTGTTTCCCCGCGTCGATCTGCAAAACACCGGGCTTGCGCCCTTGACCTCGATGTTCTGGTTCAGCCCGGCCAGCCGGCGCGAGGTGGACGACTACCGCCCCGCCGTCCATGACAGCGACGGCGTGCAGATGCACACGGGGGCGGGGCAGGCGCTGTGGCGCACGCTTGGCGCGCACAAGACGCTGCAAATCTCGTCCTTCGTGGACAACAACCCGCGCGGCTTCGGACTGATCCAGCGCAAGCGCGCCTTCGAGGACTATCAGGATTCCGAGGCGCTGTATCACCTGCGCCCTTCGGCCTGGATCCAGCCCGAGGAGAACTGGGGCGAGGGCGAGGTGCGCCTGGTCGAGATCCCCGTCGAGAACGAGTTCAACGACAACATCGTCACCTGCTGGGTGCCCAAGGATCCGCTGGTCAGGGATCGGCGCCACGAATACCGCTACCGGCTCGGTTTCGCGCCGCTGCCCGCCAACGACCTGCCATTGGCCAGGGTGGTGCAGGTGCGGTCCGGCCGGTCGGTCAATTCGCAGGTGGCGCGCAGCGTCATCGTCGATTTCGACCTGTCGCTGTTCGCCGATGCCCTGCCCGAATCCAAGGTCACGACCTCGGCCGGCAACATCGCCCATGCCTATCTCAAACCGCTGCCCCACCAGGGCGTGCTGCGCCTGGCTTTCGAGTTCGAGCCGGGCGACGCCACCCTGGCCGAACTCCAGGCCGTGCTGACCAGCCCCGAGGGTGTCGTGCAAAGCGAAACCTGGCTGGCCCGCTGGACCGCATGACGCTGATGGACCGGCCCCTTGCCCCCGCGGCCACGCGTCCCGCCACCCCGCCCGAAGCGCCGCTGGCCATGCCCGTGCAGGATTTCGGCGCGCCCCCCCGCCAGGCCTTTCCGCGCCTGCGCAACGGCTGGCGGGTCTGGGCGGCCCGGCTGGTGGCCTTCGGCGGCGCGGCAGTCATCGCCGTTGTGGGCTTTCTGCAAATGTTGCAGTCCTTCGGCGACGATCCGACGCCGATGCAATGGGCGCTGCTGGTTCTGTTCGTGCCGACCTTCGCCTGGGTGGGCTTTTCCTTTTGCGGCGTTCTGGCGGGCCTGTTCGCGTCCGACCTGACCACGCCCGACGGCCCGAACGACGCCCGCGTGGCCGTGGTCATGCCGATCTATCACGAGGACGCGGCCAAGAGCATCGGCCTGCTGACCGCGCTCGCGCGCGAGTTGGACCGAGAGGGCATGGCCGAGCGGGCCGAGATCTTCGTGCTGTCCGACAGCCGCGACCCGGTCATCGCCGTGAACGAGACGCTGGTGATCGACGCGGCGCGCAAGATGTCGCCCCTGCCGATCTGGTACCGCCGCCGCGTCACCAACGAAGATCGCAAGACCGGCAACATCAGCGACTTCATCCGCCGCTGGGGCGGACGCTACGACCAGATGGTGGTGCTGGACGCCGACAGCATCATGACGGGGGCCACGATCCGCGCCTTGTCCGCGCGCATGAACGCCGATCCCCGTCTGGCGCTGATCCAGACCATGCCGATCCTGGTGGGGGGCGAGACGATCTTTGCCCGTTTGACGCAGTTCGCGGGCCGCGTTTATGGCCCGATGATCGCGCGGGGCGTGTCCGCCTGGTCGGGCAACACCGGCAACTTCTGGGGCCACAACGCCATCATCCGCCTGCCGGCCTTCGCGTCCGCCTGCGGGCTGCCGCGGCTGCCCGGCAGCCCGCCCTTCGGCGGCACCATCCTGTCCCACGATTTCGTGGAGGCCGCGGCGCTTTGCCGGGCGGGCTGGAAGGTGCGGCTGGACCACGACCTGCGCGGCAGCTTCGAAGGCTGCCCGCCCACGCTTCTGGACATGGCCGTGCGCGAACGCCGCTGGGCGCAGGGCAACTTGCAGCATTCCCGCCTGTTCGGGATGCGCGGCGCGCGCGCCGTCACGCTGGCCCACTTCACCATCGGCATTCTGGGATTCCTGATGAGCCCGCTGTGGCTGGCGCTGATCCTGGTCGGTCTGGTCCTGTCGGCCACCGTGCTGCTGTCCACGCCCGAATATTTCCCGACAGCCTATCAACTGTTCCCCGACTGGCCGGTTTTCGACGCGCGGCGGATGTTCTGGCTGTTCGTGGCCGCGATGGCGCTGCTGCTGCTGCCCAAGCTGATCGCGACCTTCCGCGCCTGGATGCGGCCCTTGGCGCGCAATTCGGGCGGGCCGGTGCGCATCTTTGCCAGTTCCCTGTTCGAGATCCTGCTGTCGGCCCTGATCGCGCCGGTGCAGATGCTGATCCAGACGCGCCAGATTTACGAAATCCTGCGCGGCCGGGACAGCGGCTGGAACGCCCAGGTCCGGGCCGGGTCCATGCCCGACTGGAACGTGGTGATCGCGCGGCACTGGGTGCATGTGGGCCTGGGTATCGGCACGCTGATCGTGCTGGCGCAGTTTTCCCCCGCGCAGCTGATCTGGCTGTCGCCGATCCTGGCCGGGCTGATCCTGTCGCCCGTGACCTCGCGCTATTCCGCCAGTCCGGTCTTCGGCCGCTGGGCGCGGATGCGCGGCCTTCTGGTCACGCCCGAGGAGCGCAATCCCCCCGCGATCCTGTCGGACGCAGGCGCCGCCGTCCGGTCCATGCCCCGGCCCCTGAAGGGCGGGGCGGGGCTGCTGCACTTCGGCGGCCATCCCGACATGATCGAGCGCCATGTCGCGCTGCTGCCCGAAAACCCCGACCTGCCCGTGGACAAGCGCCTGCACCGCATCACCGCCGCCGCCAAGATCGCCCATGCCGCCACCCGGTCCGAGGCGCTGGACTATCTGACCCGCGACGAAACCGACGCGCTGGTCTCGGATCCCGCGCTGTTGCGGCAATGGAGCGTCCTTCCGTCATGAAGCGTCTGATCGCGCTGGACATGCTGCGCGGCTACGCGCTGGTCTGCATCATGCTTGACCACATGCCGCTCTCGGAACTGCGCTGGTTCACGCTGGCCAATTTCGCCATTTTCGACGCGGCCGAGCTGTTCGTTCTGTTGTCGGGCTTCCTGGTGGGCATGGTCTGGCTGTCGGTCGAACGCAAAAGCGGCCTGCGCGCCGCCCAATGGCGCTTTGCCCGCCGCGCTTTCGAGGTCTGGCGCGCCCTGGTTTTCGGCGGGCTGGTCATGGCGCTGGTATCCGCAGGCTTGCTGGCGCTGGACATGGACCACACGGCGATCTGGCACCAATACGCGGTCTGGGTGGTGGACAACCCCCTGGGCTTTCTCGGCGTGCTGGCCAGCATGTGGCTGCAACCGAACCTGCTGGACGTGCTGGCGGTTTACGTGATCCTGCTGGCCTCGGTTCCGGTCTTGGTGCCGGTGCTGCTGCGCCACCCGCTCAGCTTCGCGGCGGGATCCTTCGCGCTGTGGTGCTTTGCCCCGGTGCTGAACGCCTTTGTGCCCAACCACCGCATCGGCGGGCTGCTGTTCAATCCCTTCGGCTGGCAGATGCTGTTCTATTCCGGCATCGCCATGGGCCTTTACCGCCAGCAGGCCATGCCGGTGCTGATGCAGCACAGGCGGCTTCTGACGGTCCTGTCCACGGGCATGTTCCTGTTCGGCACCGCCATCGTGATCGCCGCCAAGTTCGGCGAACCCGCGCTGCCCGTTCGCGACGCCCTGCGCCTGATCTATGGCGGAGAGATCGGCAAATGGGATCTGGACGGCACCCGCTACATGGCGATCATGGGCGCAAGCTGGCTGGTCGCGGTGCCCCTGGCCAGCATCATGGAGCGGATCGCCGCCAGCCGCCTGGGCGTGGCCTTGCAGCAGATCGGCCGGGGCGGGCTGTTTTCCTTTCTGGCCTGCGTGCTGCTGTCGGTTCTGGGCGACGCCTTTCAGATGAACCCCCCGGGCCAGGGCATCGCCCGCCGCATGGCCGTCGATGTTTGGGCGATGCTGGCGCTGTGGTGGATTTCCGCCCTGTGGCTGACCTACGGCGCGCCCTGGCAGCTGTCGATCCGGCTGCGGCGCCTGGCCAAGGGCTGATCGAGATCAGGCAGTTCGGGAAAGTGGAGGCGGGTACCGGAATCGAACCGGTCTTCACGGATTTGCAATCCGCTGCGTAACCTCTCCGCCAACCCGCCGCCGGTCAAGGTGGGCATGGCATAAAGGATCGTCCCGCCGCTTGCAAGACGGGAATGTGCGGCGTTGCGAGGTCCACGAAATCATGCCAATAAAGCTGGAAAGCACTTGCAGAGGCTCCACGAGATGAGCGATTTCGCCATGCGGCGCACCATGATGGTGGACACGCAGGTCCGCCCCAATGATGTCACGAAATTCCCCGTGATCGAGGCCATGCTGGCCGTCCCGATGGAGGATTTCGTGCCCGCCTCGCGCCGGGCGGTGGCCTATTCGGGGGAAAACCTGGATCTGGGCCGGGGCCGTGTCCTGCTGGAACCCCGCACGCTGGGCAAGATGATCGACATGCTGGACCTGCAACCCGGCGACCTGGTTCTGGATCTGGCCTGCGGCTATGGCTATTCCTCGGCGGTCGTGGCGCGCATGGTCCAGGCCGTCGTCGCCATCGAGGAGGACGCCGAAATGGCCGCCGAGGCCGAGCGCCGCCTGAACGAGGCGGGCGTCTTCAATGTCGCGGTGCTGAACGCCCCCCTGGCGCAGGGCGCGCCGAAGCAGGGCCCTTATGACGCCATCCTGATCGGCGGCGGGGTCGAGGAGGTGCCCGAGGCGATCCTGGACCAGCTGAAGGAAGGCGGGCGCGTCGTCGCGCCGTTCCTGGAAGGAACCCTGGGCGTCGTCCGCATCGGCCACCGTCTTCATGGCCGCGTCAACTGGCGCTACGGCTTCAACGCGCAGGCCCCGTTGCTGCCGGGGTTCGCGCGGGCAAGGGGATTCACGCTATGACCCGCTTCCGTCATCTGGCCGGCGTCGCGGCCATTGCGCTGGTGGCCCTGGGCGGCCGTGCCGCCCTGGCCGAATCCCTGGCCGACACGATGGTCGCAGCCTATCGCCATTCCGCCCTGATCGAGCAGAACCGCGCCGTGCTGCGCGCCGCGGACGAGGACGTGGCCGCCGCGCTGGCCGAGTTGCGCCCCATTGTCCAGTGGACCGCCAGCCATCAGGTCTCGCGCAGCGAGAACGCGTCGGACTATCTCACCGCCCGCTCGACCTCGTTGCAGATCGGCGCGCAGATGCTGCTGTATGACTGGGGCAGGTCGCAACTGGCCATCGACGCGGCCAAGGAACAGGTTCTGGCGACGCGCCAGGGCCTTGTCTCGGTCGAACAGGACGTTCTGCTGAACGCGACCGTGGCCTTTTTCGACATCCGGCAGGCGACCGAACGGGTGGCCTTGCAGCAGAACTCGGTCGAGGTGCTGACGCAGGAACGCCAGGCTGCCCAGGACCGCTTCGACGTGGGCGAGATCACCGTGACCGACGTGGCCCTGGCCGATGCGCAACTGGCCGAAACCCAGGCCGGGCTGGCCTCGGCCCAAGGGGACCTGGAGATCGCGCGCGAAGCCTATCTGGCGGCGACCGGGCGCTTCCCCGACCGCCTGGACGCCCCTCCGCCGCTGCCCCGGCTGCCCGCCAGCGTGGACGAGGCGCGGGCCATCGGCCAGCGCAACCACCCGCTGATCGCGCAGGCGCAGCGTCAGGCGGCCGCCGCCGAGCTGGGCGTGGCCCAGGCCGCGGCGGAACGCAACCCGTCGCTGTCGGCCAATGTCCAGGCGGGCGTCACGCGCAGCCGGCAGCAGCAACTGACCGGCGTGGGCGATTACGACAACCGCAACAGCGCCTCGGTCGGGCTGGAGCTGAACCAGACCATCTATTCAGGCGGCCGCCTGCCCGCCGCGCACCGCCGCGCCATGGCGCTGCGCGACCAGTCGCGCGCGAACCTGCTGAACGTGTCGCGCCAGATCAGCCAGCTGGTTGGCGAATCATGGGCGAACATCGCCGTGGCCCGGGCCCAGATCGGCGCCATCGACGAACAGATCGCGGCGGCGCAGCAGGCCTACAATGGTGTCCGCGAGGAAGCGGCGCTTGGCGCGCGCACCACGCTGGACGTGCTGGACGCCGAACAGTCGCTGCTCGAGGCGCGGGCCGACAAGATTACGGCGGAAGCCAACCTGCAATTAGCACATTATCAACTTCTGGCTGCTATGGGTCGTCTTACGGTAGAACACCTGAACCTGGGGATTCCGACCTATGACCCTTCGCAATACTACAACGCCGTGCGCGACGCGCCTTATACCAGCAAGCAGGGCGAAAGCCTTGACCGCGTGCTTCGCGCCATCGGCCGCAACTGAACGTCTGATCCGCGGGGGTCTCCATGGCTGATCCCCGCGTTTCGCAAAATGCCGCGCGCCTGTCGGAAGACATCGGGGACGTGCTGTCAGCCATCCGCCGCATGATCGCCGATGACGACGCGCTCAGCACCGCGCGCGACGGGATCCGCTCAGGTCGCACGAACTTGGTGCAGGACGACGCGGGCGAATTCCTGGCACGCCGTTATGGCGGCAATGCCGCCCTGGCCCGCCAGATGGTCGAGGGGGCCGAATCGGTACGGCCCGCGGTTTCCGCCGATCCCGCGCCCTTGCCCGAGCCTGGGAATGTCCCGCAGGTTCCGGCCTTTATCCTGCGCACCGCGACCCAGCCTGCGGCCAACGTGGCGCCCCTTCGCCTGGGGGCCGAACGCCGGGTTGCCGAACCCGAACCGGCCAAGACTTCCGGCTGGCGCGCCTGGCTGCGGCCAGAGGTGCGCGAAACCGTCCCGCAGCCCGACCATGCCCCGGCGCCTGAGCCGGTGCCCGCGCCCGTCAGCCTTGAACAGGCGGTCCAGGATTTCGCCGACGACTCTGACGACTTCGCCGAGGCTTTCGACTGGAAGGCGCGGATGCGTCCCGAACTGGAGGAACCGGCCCCGGCAGTCGCCGCCCGGCCTGTCGAACAGCGCCTGTCCGGCTGGACCCTGCCGCCCGAGCCCGCGGTCGATCCCGTCGCCGAACTGGCCGCCGCGGCCGCGGCGTTCGATGCCGAATTGCAGGCGCAGGCCGATGGGGACAGCACCGAACAGGACATCCGCGACATGCTGCGCGAGATGGTGCAAGAAGAACTGAACGGAGAACTGGGCCAGCGGTTCTCGGCCAATCTGCGCGCGGTGATCCGCCGCGAGGTCGCCGCCGCCATCGAGGCGCAGCTGGATCGGTTCTGACGCGGCGTCGGGCAGCGCCTGTTGCGGCGCTGCCCGGCTGCCTTCTCAGGCGCGGGCGGTTTGCAGCGTCCGGGCCCACCAGGTCAGCTCGTCCAGCATGGCCTTCAGCGACCCTTCCAGATGCTCCTCGATCTCGGCCATGGGGGCATCGGCGCCAAGCGGCGAGACCTTGAAGAAATCGCCCCCGCCGATATGGACGGCATTGCGCAGGGGCACCATCTGAAGCTCGATCCCGATCAGGCGCAGGTGTTCCAGGGCCCGGGCGCCGCCCAGGCTGCCATAGGCCAGGGCCGCGAAGGGCTTGCGGTTCCACTCCTTGTAGGCCTGGTCCAGCGCGTTCTTCAGCGCCCCGGTGATGGAGCGGTTGTATTCCGCGACGACAAACACGAAGCCGTCGAAGCCCGCCAGCTTTTCCTGCCAGGCCACCGCGTTCGGATCGCTGGACGGCATCCAAAGGTTCGACGCCGGTTCGTTGAAGAAGGGCAGGTTCTGGTCGCGCAGGTCGATCAGTTCGAAGTCCAGGTCGGGATGGTCCTTGACCTTGTCCATCAGCCAGGCCGCCGGCTTGTCGGCAAAGCGGGTGTCGCGGGTAGAGCTGATGATGACGCCGATACGGGGCTTGGTCATGTCTGCTGGTCCTTTCCAGGTGGGGTGGGAACAGCCAGCCTAACGCAAAGCCGGTCGCGCGGTTCGGCCAATCGGCAGGCAGGCGCGCACAGCGAGGCTTGCGCTTTCGCACAACGGCCCTTGCCTGCGGGACGCGGCGGTGGTCTATAAATTCCCATGAAAAAGTCCGACAACCCCGCCGATCCTTTCAAGAAGGCCTTGTCCGAGGCGACGCGCGCCCTGGCCGACGACCGGGAATTGAACGTGACCTTCAGCGCCGATCCCTCGGGCGTGGCGGGCGACACGATGCGCCTGCCGCAGGTCAGCCGCCGCATGGCCCGGGACGAGATCCTGCTGGCTCGCGGCACGGCCGACGCCTTGGCGATGCGGATGCGCCACCACGATGTGGGCACCCATGCCCGCTTCGCCCCCGCCGGCCCGATGGCGCGCGAGCTTTACGAGGCGATGGAAACCGCCCGCTGCGAGGCGCTTGGCGCGCGCGACATGCCGGGCGCTTTGTCCAATATCGACGCCCGGATCGGGGCGGATGCCGACAAGAAGGGCTATGGCCAGATCAAGGCCCCCGCCGACGCGCCGCTGCCGGTGGCTGCGGGCTATATCGTGCGCCAGGCCGCGACGGGGCGCGCGCTGCCGGGCGGGGCGCAGCATGTGGCCGATCTGTGGCGTCCCTTCGTGGAACAGCAGGCGGGCGGGTCGCTGTCGCATGTGAACGACGTTTTGGCCGACCAGGCGGCCTTCGCGCGCCTGTCGCGGCAGGTGATCAGCGACCTGGGCTATGGCGACCAGCTGGGCGACGATCCCGACCAGCCCGACGACGACGACGCCGAGGACAACGCCGAGCAGGACGAGGAAGCCGGCGACAACCAGTCCCGCGACCAGGACGACAGCGAGGATGCCGAGGCCTCGCCCGAGCGGTCGCAGGAACAGCAGCAGGACGAGCGGCAGGCCCAGGTCAGCATGGACGACCAGTCCGACGAGCAGCTGACCGACGAGGCCGAGATGCCCGAATCGGAAACGCCGCCCGACCTGCCCCCCCCGGTCAGCGAGGCCAGCGCGGATTACAAGGTCTTCGCGCAAACCTGGGACGAGGAAATCCGCGCCGAGGATCTGGCCGATCCCGCGGAGCTGGAGCGGTTGCGCGCCTATCTGGACAAGCAGCTGGAGCCGCTGCGCGGGGCGGTGTCGCGGCTGGCCAACAAATTGCAGCGCCGCTTGCAGGCCCAGCAGAACCGCAGCTGGGAATTCGACAAGGAGGAAGGCGTGCTGGACGCGGGCCGCCTGGCCCGGGTGGTGGCGAACCCGACGACTCCGCTGTCCTTCAAGGTCGAAAAGGACACCGAGTTCCGGGACACGGTGGTGACGCTGCTGATCGACAATTCGGGCTCGATGCGCGGCCGTCCGATTTCCATCGCGGCGATCTGCGCCGACGTTCTGGCCCGCACGCTGGAACGGTGCAGCGTCAAGGTGGAAATCCTGGGCTTCACGACCCGCGCCTGGAAGGGCGGGCAGTCGCGCGAGGCCTGGTTGCAGGCGGGCCGTCCCGCCCAGCCGGGGCGGCTGAACGATCTGCGCCACATCATCTACAAGCCCGCCGACGCGCCCTGGCGGCGGGTGCGGCCGAACCTGGGGCTGATGATGAAAGAAGGGTTGCTCAAGGAAAACATCGACGGCGAGGCGCTGGAATGGGCGCACAAGCGTCTGGTCCGCCGGACCGAGGCGCGCAAGATCCTGATGGTGATCTCGGACGGGGCTCCGGTCGATGATTCGACCCTGTCGGTCAATCCGGCGAACTATCTAGAAAAGCACCTGCGCGACGTGATCGCCATGGTGGAAAAGAAGCGCATGGTGGAACTGCTGGCGATCGGCATCGGCCATGACGTGACGCGGTACTATGAACGCGCGGTGACGATCACGGACGCCGACCAGTTGGCCGGGGCGATCACCGAGCAACTGGCGGCGCTGTTCGACGCCGATCCGCGCAAACGGGCCCGCGCCCTGGGTCTGGCGAGCCGTCGCCCCTGATTGCGTCCCGCGAAGGCAGGGGGCCTTCCGCCCCCTGCGGACGCCCGGGGGCGTCCTACCCCCGAGGGTATTTGGGCAAAGAAGAGGCCAGAAGTGCAGGCAGGGTGGCGCGCAGCCTGGCCGTGCCCCCGGGTCGCCATCCCATTGCGCCCAGGCGGTCGCAGCATTGGACGCGCAGCGGGGACGGGTCGGCGCGGGCGGGCAGGGGATGGGGGCAGCCGGTCAGCGCCCGCACCTGCGCCAGAAGGTCGCGGCGATCCAGGATCAGGTCGCTGCAATTCACCTGAGGGGGCGGGTTCGGCCGATCCAGCAGCAGCAGGACCGCGGCGGCCAGGTCTTCGCCGTGAACCTCGGTCGCGACGTGAGGCGGGACGGGGCGGCCTGCCAGGTAGTCGTCGAACAGGCCGCGCCACTTGCCGGGCAGGCCGTAAACGCCGGTGGCGCGGATCGCGGTGCCCTTGACGGGGAGGCTGGCGAGGCGGGCCTCGGCATCGGCCTTGACCTGGCCGTAAAGGTTCGCGGGGCGGGCGGGCAGGTCGTCTGGCAGTGCGGTTCCGGGCGGATAGCCGTCATGAACCGCGCGCGAGGACAGAAAGACGATCCGGTCCACGCCGTCGCGCACGGCGGCGTCGAACAGGCGGGCCGTTCCGTCGCGGTTCAGGCGCAAAAAGGTTTCGGGATCGTCGCCCTCGCCCCCGCGATAGCGCCCGGGGGCATGGGCGAAGGCGCAATGGATCAGCGCATCGTGGCCCGACAAGGCGGGCGCATCGCCCAGTCGGAAGCCGGTGCTTCGGTCAAGCCGCTTGACGGAGTGCCCCGCCGCCCGGGCCGCGCGCAGGACAAAGCCGCCGACGATGCCCGAGGCGCCGGTCAGGGCGATGCGCATCAGGCGGCGGGGCGGGCTTGCGCGGCCAGGTCGGGAACCGGGTGGCCTTCGGCGATGGCGCGCCACAGATCGATCAGGGGGCGCAGCAGATGGACCTTGTCGTGGTCCTGCCAGGGCTTCTCGTACTGGAAATGCAGGATGCGGATGTCTTCCCAGCTCCACAGTTCCGGCATGTTCATCCAGACATATTGCAGCATGTTGTGGTGGATCGAGAGGCCGTGCCAGTCGGGGAAGTAATCTTGCAGAAAGGTCTGGTCGGTGCGCCGCCAGAAGACGCCGGGGCGGTCCAGATGCGCCATCATCGCATGATAGGTGCGGATGTCGGGACGCGCGGTGAAAACGCCCGAGTTCATGCGGTGGAAGCCGTCCAGCCCGTCATAGACATTGGGGGCGGCGCAGAATTCCGGCAGATCGAACAGCTTCTCGACGGAACGCAGCACCACGGCGTCGGCGTCGATGAAGACGCAGCGGTCGTAATCCAGCTGCCACAACCGCAGCTTGACGAAATTGTCCAGCGGCGTGTGGAAATCGGGCTTGCCGCCCCGGGTGAAGGCCGCGCGGGCGTGCAGAGCGTCGCGGGCATGGGTGCGGTCGAAGGCTTCGGTCGTGGGCAGCAGGTCGGCCGCGATCAGCCGGGCGCCGTGGACGCGCAGCCGAGCCAGATGGGCCGGGCCAAGTCCGCGATGCATCACCACCAGATCGGCGCGCGTGCCCGTCAGCTTCAGCGAGCGCAGCAGCGCCTCGGCCCCCGGCAGATAGTCGGGATTGGTGACCAGCGTGACATAGGCATGGTCGGATCTGGCGGGGGTTTCAGCCCGCAGGCCGTCGGGCAGGGCGCGACCGCTGCCGCGCGTAGCGGTGGGGTACAGCGGCGAGATCCGGGTGGTGTCCATCGGGTATCCTGGGCAGTCAAGAAAGTCTGGCGGCGGTTTGGCGCGACGTTATGGCGTTTTTATGAACCGTTGATGACAGAACGCCATGGGCTTTGCCAAGGTTCACCCGAACGCTAACCTGCCCGCGACAAGCAAGGAAACGATCATGAGCCTGCCCCTCGACCTTTCCGACCGTCTGCGTGGCATCTTGGGAACACGCCTGTCCCAGACGGCGGCGGACCGCGACCACCACGCCCAGTCCGAGGCCTTCCACCGCTCGCCACCGCCCGATGCCGTGGCCTGGCCCGAAAGCGCCGAGGAGGTCGCGGCGATCCTGCGGGCCTGCGACGAGGCCCGCGTTCCGGTGATCGCCTGGGGCACCGGCACCTCGCTCGAGGGGCACGCGCTGCCGGTTCGGGGCGGCCTTTCCCTTGACCTGTCGCGGATGGACAGGGTGGTCGAGGTCCGGGCCGAGGACATGCAGGCCTGCGTTCAGCCCGGCGTCACGCGCGAGGCGCTGAACACCGAACTGCGCGCGACGGGGCTGTTCTTTCCGGTCGATCCCGGGGCCAATGCCAGCCTTGGCGGGATGGCCGCGACGCGGGCCAGCGGAACAACCGCCGTGCGTTACGGCACGATGCGCGACAATGTTCTGGCCTTGCAGGTGGTGCTGGCCGACGGGCGGATCATCCGCACCGGCACGCGGGCGGCGAAATCCAGCGCCGGTTACGACCTGACGGGATTGTTCGTGGGATCCGAGGGCACGCTGGGCGTCATCACCGAACTGACGCTGCGCCTGCATGGCCAGCCCGAGGAGGTGGCGGCCGCCGTTTGCGCCTTCGACAGCTTGGATCACGCCGTGGAATGCGTCAGCGCGACCATCCAGTCAGGGATCCCGATGGCGCGGATCGAATTCGTCGACGCGGCCAGCGCGCGGGCCTTCAACCTCCACTCCGGCAGCGCCCTGCCGGAACGGCCGCACCTGATGATCGAGTTCCACGGCAGTCCCGGCGCCGTGCGCGAGGACGCGGCCCGCTTTTGGGAAATCGCGGCCGAGTTCGGCGCCCAGGGCTTCGATTGGGCCACCACGCCCGAGGATCGGGCAAGGCTGTGGCGGATGCGGCACGGGGCCTATCACGCCTGCCTGGCGCTGCGGCCCGGCGCCTCGGGGCTGATCACCGATGTCTGCGTGCCGATGTCGCACCTGCCCGCCGCCGTTCATGCCGCGGCCGCCGACATCGCCTCCGAGGGGCTGATCGGCCCCATCCTGGGCCATGTCGGCGACGGCAATTTCCATTCGCTGCTGCTGGTCGATCCGGCCAGCCCCGACGAGATCGCGGCGGCCAAGCGCATCGCCACGCGCATGGCCGAACGGGCGCTTGCCGTGGGCGGCACGATCAGCGGCGAACATGGCATCGGCATCGGCAAGCGCGGGCTGATGGGCGCCCAGCACGGCGAGGGCTGGCAGCTGATGGGCCAGATCAAGGCGGCGCTGGATCCCCGCGGCATCCTCAACCCCGGAAAGCTGGTGCCGGACAGGAACTAGGCCAACCTTCGGCAGTTTCCTTGTCAAGCTACCGGAGGAAATCCCATGTCCCACAATGACGACAACCCGCAGCGATCGGCCAGCCGTCACAAGCCCGCGCTGATCGCCATCGCCATCGCCTTGCTGGCGGCCTTTCTGGCCTTTGTGGTGTTCCGCCCGGGGACCAACGAGCAGAACCAGGGCCTGGCGACGACCCCCCCGCCCGCCGAAACCCCGATCACCAACGCCGAGGGAACCGACGGCAACACCTCGCCCCCCGTTTCCGCCGGCGGGCTGCCCGGGCCTTCGGTGGACGAGGGCGCGACACCCACGGATTCGAACTAGCTGACACACTCGTGACCGTCACGGCCCGGTGACTTTCCTTCACGACCTTGCGATAAGCACCGAAAAGGGCGCGGCAAGTGCCCATGCAAAGTCGAAGGGGCAGAATGCGGCGTTTCAACAGGATATTGATGGGGCTGATGCTGGTGCTGGCGGTTGCCTGCGCGCGGACGCCCGAAAGGGGTGGCTATCGCGCGGCACCGGGGCCGGGGGCGAATGCGCAACTGGGCGATTCGGCGCCGCATGACTGGGGCGGGCGGCATCCTTACGGCCATGCGGTCCACGGCATCGACGTGTCGCGCTGGCAGGGGGACATCGACTGGAACCGTGTCCGCAACGCGGGCATCAGCTTTGCCTTCATCAAGGCGACCGAGGGAGGCGACCATTACGATCCGGCCTTTCACCGCTATTGGCGCGAGGCCGCCGAAGCCCGGATTCCGCGCGGCGCCTATCACTATTACTACTTCTGCCGTTCGGGGGCCGAGCAGGCGGCGTGGTTCATCCGCCAGGTGCCGCGCGAAATCGGATCCCTGCCGCCGGTCATCGACCTGGAATGGACCCGTTCCCAGACCTGTCCTTTCCGGCCCTCGCCGCAACAGATCAAGCAGCAGGCCTCGATCTTCATGGACATCGTGGGCCGCCATTACGGCCAGCGTCCGATCATCTACACGACGGTCGATTTCTATCGCGACAACCGGCTGGGCGACATGCGCGCGGAATTCTGGCTGCGCTCGGTCGCCAATCATCCCAGCGTTCCCTATCCCGGGCAGCGGTGGGCCTTTTGGCAATATACCGGAACCGGCATCGTTCCAGGCATCCGTGGCAACACCGACCTGAACGCCTTTGCCGGAACCCGCGCGGATTGGGTACGATGGTTGCAAACACGTCTGACACGGTAAGATCGCGGCTTTGGCTGGGGATCGAGTTCGCGGCGCTCTATATCGGGGCGCCGCTGGCCATTGCGCTGTTCATGCCGGGCCGCCACCTGTTCGAGGCCCTGGCGGTCTTTTCCGTCATCGGGATGCTGCTGCTGTGGCGCACCGGCGGCTTCGGCTTCCGCTCGCTGGTCCGGGGGTGGAGCCGGATACCCCGGCGCGAGGTGCTGCTGCTGTCGGCCGCCACCCTTCTTGCCGGAACGGCGATCCTGTATGTCAGCTATCCCGAACGGCTGTTCGCCATGCTCCGGTCGGGGATGCTGCCGGTGATCTGGGTCTTCTACCCGATCCTGTCCGCGCTGCCCCAGGAACTGATCTTCCGTCCGCTGTTCTTCCATCGCTACGGCGCGCTGTTGCCGACGGGGCAGGGGGCCATCGCCGTCAACGCGGCGGTCTTTTCCTTTGCCCACCTGATGTACTGGTCTTCGGTCGTGGCGGTGATGACCTTCGTGGGCGGCTGGATTTTCGCCCGCGCCTATCTGCGCCACGGCTTTCCCGCCGCCTGGGTGCTGCACGCGCTGGCCGGCAACATCCTGTTCACGGTCGGCATGGGGGCCTATTTCTATACCGGCAACGTGGTGCGTCCGTTCTGACCGGTTGACTTCCCGCCCCCGCCGCGCTTGATGCGGGGCGGATTATTCGGGGAACGACCATGCACGCCTATCGCAGCCACACCTGCGGCGATCTGACTGCCGCCCATGCCGGGGAAACCGTCCGCCTGTCGGGCTGGGTCCACCGGGTCCGCGACCATGGCGGCGTGCTGTTCGTGGACCTGCGCGACCATTACGGCATGACGCAGGTCCTGGCCGACAGCGACAGCCCGGCCTTCGCCGCCATGGACCGCTTGCGCGCGGAAACCGTGATCCGCATCGACGGCCGCGTGAAGCTGCGCGACGCGTCGCTGGTCAACCCCAAGCTGCCCACCGGCGCCATCGAGGTCTATGCCACCGACCTCGAGGTGCTCGGCCCCGCCGACGAACTGCCCTTGCCGGTTTTCGGAGACCAGGAATACCCCGAGGAAACGCGGCTGGCCTATCGCTTTTTGGACCTGCGCCGCGAAAGCCTGCACAACAACATCATGCTGCGGTCCAAGGTGATCCGGTCGATCCGCAACCGCATGTGGGACGGCGGCTTCACCGAATTCCAGACGCCCATCATCACCGCGTCCTCTCCCGAAGGCGCGCGCGACTTCCTGGTGCCCTCGCGCCTGCATCCGGGCAAGTTCTACGCCTTGCCGCAGGCCCCTCAGCAGTTCAAGCAGCTGATCATGGTCGCGGGCTTCGACCGCTATTTCCAGATCGCGCCCTGCTTCCGCGACGAGGATCCGCGCGCCGACCGCAGCCCCACCGACTTTTACCAGCTTGATCTGGAGATGTCCTTTGTGGATCAGGAGGATGTCTTTGCCGCGATCCAGCCGGTCATCCAGGGCCTGTTCGAGGAATTCGGGGGCGGCCGCCCGGTCGATCCGAACTGGCCGCGCATCCCTTATGCGGAATCGCTGCTGAAATACGGCAGCGACAAGCCCGACCTGCGCAACCCGATCGAGATGCAGGTGGTTTCCGACCATTTCCGCGGCTCGGGCTTCGGCATCTTCGCCAAGCTGCTGGAGCAGGAAGGGACCGAGATCCGCGCCATTCCCGCGCCCACGGGGGGCAGCCGCAAGTTCGCTGACCGCATGAACGCCTTTGCGCAGCGCGAAGGGCTGCCCGGCATGGGCTACATCTTCTGGCGCAAGGCCGAGGACGGCTCGACCGAGGCCGCCGGTCCCATCGCCAAGGCTCTTGGCCCCGAAAAGACCGAAGCCATCCGCGCCCAGCTTGGCCTGGGCGAGGGCGATGCCGTGTTCTTCCTGGGCGGCCGTCCCGAGCAGTTCGAGGCTGTCGCGGGCCGCGCCCGCAACGAGATCGGGCGCGAGCTGGGCCTGACCCAGGAAAACCAGTTCAAGTTCGCCTGGATCGTCGATTTCCCGATGTACGAAAAGACCGACGACGGAAAGATCGACTTCAGCCACAACCCGTTCTCAATGCCGCAAGGCGGCCTGGACGCATTGAACGGCGATCCCTTGCAGGTGAAGGGCTATCAGTACGACCTCGCCTGCAACGGCTACGAGCTGATCAGCGGCGCGATCCGCAACCACAAGCCCGAGATCATGTTCAAGGCCTTCGAGCTGGCGGGCTATCCGGCCAGTGAGGTGGAAAAGCGGTTCGGCGGCATGGTCAAGGCCTTCCGCTATGGCGCGCCGCCGCACGGCGGTTGTGCTGCGGGCATCGACCGGATCGTGATGCTGCTGGCGGACGAGGCGAACATCCGCCAGGTCATCATGTTCCCGATGAACCAGCGGGCCGAGGATCTGATGATGGGCGCCCCGTCGGAGCCCACCAACGAACAGCTGCGCGAACTGCGCCTGCGCGTCCTGCCGAAAGAGTGATGGGACATTCCGGCCCCATGTCTCTAGCTTTGTGAAGGAATTCATGACGCAAGGGGGGCGCGGATGCTGTCCTATCCCGAACTTGCCGCGATCCGGCTGGGCTTTGGGCTTTCGCCCCTGTCCAGCCCGCCAGCCGATCCGGCGGCGCTGGTCGAGGCGATCAGGACCGCCGGGCCGGACGGGGATGCCTTTTCGGTGGCCCGGGACCATCTGCCCCACCGGGCGCGCTTTGCCGACCTGAACCGCCAGAAGGCGCCGAAACCGCAGATACAGGCGCTGCGCGACCATGTGCGCGACATCGGGCGGCGCGCGCCCCGGATCAGGATGGCCCGCGCGGTGGGCGATGCCGGCGGCTTCGGCGAGCGGCTGGTCCAGTTCTGGGCCGATCATTTCACCGTGACGAACGGCAGCGTCTTCGACGTGGTCACCGCGGCGGCTTTCGTGGACGAGGCGATCCGGCCCCATATCGGCGGGCGCTTCGCGGACCTGATGTTCGCGGCCGAAACGCATCCGCGGATGATCACCTATCTGGACCAGGCGGTTTCGGTCGGGCCGAACTCGCGCGCGGGAAAGGCCGGGCGGGGCGTGAACGAAAACCTCGCCCGCGAGATGATCGAGCTGCACAGCCTGGGTGCCGGATCGGGCTATGGCCAGCGCGACGTGCGCCAGCTGGCCCTGCTGCTGACCGGGCTGACCTTTCGCCCCAACCGGGACGCAGCCAGCTTCTTCAACAGGAACTGGGCGGAACCCGGCCCCTTCGAGGTGCTGGGCAAAACCTACACGCGGGGCAAGGGGCGGGGGGTGGTGCGCGGGGTCATCGAGGACCTGGCCGCCCACGACGCGACCGCGCGTCATATCTCGCGCAAGCTGGCGGTGCATTTCGTGTCCGACGATCCGCCCGACGGCCTGGTCCGGCGGCTGACCCAAGCCTTTCGCGGCAGCGGCGGCGACCTGCCGACGCTTTATCTGGCGCTGGCCGAGGCGCCGGAACTGCGCGACTGTTTCCGCCACAAGGTGCGCCAGCCCTTCGACTTCATCGTGGCGGCGCTGCGCGGATGCGGCTTCGCGCACGCCGACATCATGGCGCTGGAGGATCGCGCCTTCATCAGGCTGCTGCTGAACGGCATGTTCGTGATGGGGCAACGCTGGGGCGTTCCGCGCGGCCCCGACGGCTGGCCCGAGGATGCGGACGCCTGGGCCACGGCGCAGGGGCTGGCGGGGCGCATCGACTGGGCCATGCGCATGTTGCCCAAGCTGCTGCCGGATCAGCCCGATCCGCGCGCCTTCATGCGGGCGTCCCTGGGCGACAGCGCGTCCGAGGCGCTTCGCTGGGCGGTGCCCAAGGCCGAAAGCCCGGCCGAAGGGATGGCCGTGATCCTGGCCTCGCCCGATTTCAACCGGAGATGACGCGATGCTGTCCCGCCGCCTGTTCCTGAAATCCAGCGCCCTTGCCGGCTGCTCGGCCGCCGCCCATCCGCTGCTGTCCTCGATCGCCTTTGCCAGCGCGCCGGGCGAGAACCGCCTGGTTGTCATCATCCTGCGCGGGGCGATGGACGGGCTGGACGCGTTCCAGCCCTATGGCGACCCGGCCCTGCGGACCTTGCGCAAGACGCTGTCGGTCGGACCCGAGGGCGGGGCGCAGGATCTCGACGGCTTTTTCGCGCTGCATCCCGCGCTGGCGGACCTGATGCCCTTGTGGCGCGCGGGCGAGCTGGGCTTTGCCCCCGCCGTTTCCACCCCATACCGCGACAAGCGCAGCCATTTCGACGGCCAGGACGTGCTGGAGGCCGGGACGGGCACCGATGTCGAGGCCGTCCGCCAGCGCGACGGCTGGCTGAACCGCCTGTTGCAGGCGATGCCGGGGGTGCGGTCGGAAACGGCCTATTCGGTGGGCCTGGACGACATGCGCATCCTGGACGGCGCGGCGCCCGCCAAAAGCTGGGCGCCGCAGACGCGCTTTCGCCTGTCCGCGCAGGGCCAGCGGCTGCTGACCCATGTCTGGCACGACGATCCGCTGTTCCGCCCGGCGGGCGAACAGGCGGTGGAGATCATCAACGACGGCCTTGCCGCCATCGAGACCGAGGCGGGACCGACCCGCGACGCGCAGGCCTTGGCGCGATTCGCCGCCGACCGCCTGAACGGCGAGACGCGGATCGCCACCTTCTCGATCTCCGGCTGGGACAGCCATGCCCGTCAGCCCCAGGTCATCGGCCGCGCCCTGCAACGCCTGGGCGCCGCGATCCTGACCCTGCGCGCGGATCTGGGCGCGAACTGGACGCGGACAACGGTGCTGGCCATGACCGAATTCGGCCGCACCGTGCGAGAGAACGGGACCGGCGGAACCGACCACGGCACCGGCGGGGCGCTGCTGGTGGCGGGCGGCAACATCCGGGGCGGGCGGGCCATCGGCGGCTGGCCGGGCCTGGCCGAGGGCGACCTTTACGCCGGGCGCGACCTGATGCCGCTGCGCGACATCCGCGCCCATGCCGCCTGGGCGCTGCGCGACCTGTTCGGCATCGCCCCCGACGTGCTGGAGCGCGGCGTGTTTCCCGGTCTCGACATGGGGGACAATCCGCGCATTCTGGCATGATCAGGCCAGGGGGTTCGGAATGCGGGTCGACGGGGAAAAGGCGTCCTTGGCGGATTTCGTGCCGCCCCCGCATCCGGCGGCGCAGCCGATTTGCAGCGACATCCTGCGACCCTTGTCGGCTGACCGCCATGCCGCCGACCTGTTCGACGCGCAGGCAGGCCATGACGCGCTGTGGACCTACATGCCCTATGGCCCCTTTCCATCCCGAAGCGACCATCAGGCCTGGACGGCGCGGATCGAGGCCCTGGCGGATCCCTTTTTCCTGGCGATCCTTGATCCCCGGACGGGGCGGGCGGCGGGCCAGGCCTCTTTCCTGCGGATCGAGCAAGCCTATGGCGTGATCGAGATCGGGCATATCCTGCTGACGCCGGTCCTGCAACGCGGCCGGACGGCCAGCGCGGCGCTGATGGCGATGATCGGCTGGGCCATGGATCACGGCTATCGCCGGGTGGAATGGAAATGCAACGCGCTGAACGAACCTTCCCGCCGGGCGGCGCTGCGGCTGGGCTTTACCCATGAAGGGACGTTCCGCAACCACATGATCGTCAAGGGCGAGAACCGCGACACGGCCTGGTTTTCGATCACCGATGGAGACTGGCGGGTCTTGGCGCCGGCCTATGCCGCCTGGCTGGACGCGGAGAATTTCGACGAGGACAACCGGCAGCGTCAAAGCCTGTCGGAACTGACGGGCAGGGCGCTGCCGGGACGCGGCGGCGCGGGCTAAAGGCTTGCGACCCTGGCCAGGCGTTCCTGCACCAGCCCGCTGATCCGGGCCAGATCGCTGGCCAGGGCATGGCCCGCCTCGCGGTCGCGCTGCAAGGCCGTGGCCGCCGCCTCCAGCACCGGGTCATGGGCCGACCGGGCGATGCCCGCCAGGAAATGGGCGATGTAATCGACCGCCGTGGTGTCCTGCGCGCTGGCCAGGATTTCGGCCACATGGGCCAGGTCGTCGCGCAGGCCCGAAGGGTCGGGCTGGATCACCTCGTCCGGCAGCACGCGCAACCCGTGGCCCCGCGCCTCGACCGGCAGGGCCGACAGGATCGTCTGCTGAAAGACCGCCAGGCTTTCGATGGGCTTTGCCAGAAAGCCGTCCGCCCCGGCAGCCAGCGCCACGTCGCCCAAGCCCGGATCGCCCGAGATGCCCAGCAGCACCGGCACCCGGGGCTCGGTCGTGGCGACCTGGCGGATCAGCCCCGCGCCGTCGCCGTCGGGCAGGCCCAGATCCACGATGACCACCGCGGGGCGATAGGTTTGCAGATGCCGCGCGGCGGACCGCAGGCAATCGGCCCGCCGGATCCGCGCGCCCGAGCGCAGGCACAACAGCCGCACGGCCTCGCTGGCGAAGCGCGAATCCTCGACCACAAGAACGGTCAGCCCGGTCAGCGGGCGGTTCGGCAACGAGGCCCGCCACATGGGCAAAGCTTCGACCACGTCGGACGCAATGTCTTTCTGCATGTCAGTGTCCCTACCAATGTCGCCGTTCCAGTTAGCGGCCGATTCGCTAAGAAGCGGTTAACGCCGCCGGGTTTTCCTTTCGCCGCCCGTCCGAAGGCCCTAGAAGCGGTGAAAACGGAGGAAAAGATGATTGGACGCCTCAACCACGTCGCCATCGCGGTTCCCGACCTGGCCGCGGCGCAGGCCCAATACGCCAACACGCTGGGCGCCAAGGTGGGCGCGCCGCAGGACGAACCCGACCACGGCGTCACGGTGGTCTTTATCGAACTGCCCAACACCAAGGTCGAACTGCTTCATCCCCTGGGCGAGGACAGCCCGATCAAGGGGTTTTTGGACAAGAACCCCTCGGGCGGGATCCATCACATGTGCTTCGAGGTGGAGGACATCCTGGCGGCCCGCGACCGGCTGAAGTCCGAAGGCGCGCGCGTGCTGGGCGACGGGGAACCCAGGATCGGCGCGCATGGCAAGCCGGTGCTGTTCCTGCATCCCAAGGACTTCAACGGCTGCCTCATCGAACTGGAGCAGGTCTGATGAACCTGACCGGAGGCATCGTCCTGTTCGCCGTCTTGTGGTTCCTGACCCTGTTCATCGTGGTGCTGATCGGCCAGCGCAGCCAGCAGGACGCGGGCGCCATCGTGCCGGGCACCCCCGCGGGGGCGCCCGCCGACCTGCGACTGAAACGCAAGCTGATCTGGACCACGGCCATCGCCTTGGTGATCTGGGCCGCCATCGCCGCCGTGATCCTGGGCGGCTTCGTCACCCGCGCGGATATCGCGAACCTGGACCGGCTGGTCCGCTGAGAAGGTGGAACAGATGCGTGAAGGCCGCCGCGGCCAGCAGCGGCACCGCGATGTTCACCACCGGAACGGCCAGCGCCACCGCGACCAGGACGCCCGCCAGCGTGACCCGCGCCCCGTTGGCCTTGCGCAACGCCGTCGCCTGCGGTTCGTCCATGTGGCGGCGCGCGGCCATCTGGAAGAATTCCCGTCCCAGCAGCCAGCCGTTCGCGCCGAACAGCAGCACGGGCGCCAGCGGCCCCAGAAAGGGCGTCAGCACCAGCGACACCACCGCAACCAACAGAACGGCCGCGACAACCGCCAGTGATTCCAGCAGCCCGTCCATGAAGTCCAGCGAGCTTCCGCGACGGGCGGGATAATGGATCTCCTCGACCGCGTCGGCGACCCGTTCGGCGAACAGCCCCGCGAAACCCGCCGCAACCGGGGCCATCAGGAAAAAGCCCATCAGCGGGAACAGCGCCAGCGACCCCCAGGACAAGGCCGATCCGACATCCAGCGAGCCGATCCAGGGCAGCGACCAGTTCCCCGGAACGAAGCTGCGGACGGCCCAGAAAACCGCCGATTGCAGGGCAACGAACAGCAGGATCGTCAGCCCGGCGCCCATCAGCGCCAGCCGCAGGATGCGGGGGCGCAGCAGATCCAGCCAGGCCAACGCCAGGGCGCGAAGAACGGTCATTCCAGCCAGCTTGTCTTGGCCGCGACATCGGGACGCGGGCGCTCGGGCGGCGTCTCGCCCCGGCTGCCCAGGTGGACCAGCCCGACGATGCGCTCGTTCTCGGACAGGCCCAGGTGGGTGCGCCCGAAGGTCTCGTCCAGAACCGCGGGCCCCGTCAGCCAGGCCGCGCCCCACCCCGAGGCCAGCGCCGCGTTGACCAGCCCCAGGCAGACCGCGCCCGCCGACAGGAACTGTTCCCATCCCGGCACCTTCTCGCTGGCGACGGGGGCGGAGATCACCGCCACGATCGCCGGAGAGGCGAAGGCCGCCGCCGCCTTGTCCGCCGCCGCCTCGCCCTGGCCCGCCGCCAGCACCTGATCGCGCAGGATCGGGGCCAGCCGGTCAAGGGCGGCGCGTTCCAGAACCACGAATCGCCAGGGTTCCAGCTTGCCGTGGTCGGGGGTGCGGGCGGCCAGCGTCAGCAGGCGCAGGATCTCGGCCCGGTCGGGGGCGGGCTCGCGCAGCATCTTGGGCGGATGCGACCTGCGGGTCGCCAGGAAATCCAGCGCGGCATCGTTGCGATAGGTCATGGCAGTCTCCTTCGCGCCCGTTGTTTCCGAAAGCGGCGGGTTGCGCAACCTAGCCGCGCTCGATCCGGTAGTTGCCTTCGGGCAGGTTCAGCGCCAGCCGCAATTCGGCCAGCTGGTGCATCGACAGGGTGACGCGCACCACCTCGTCGTCGGGGCCGACCTGTTCCACCACCACCCGGTCGTCGAAGGACAGGATCACCACGTCCTCGTTCAGGGGGCCGGTGTCGGGATCGGCCTCGTCGATCAGGGTGATGACGGTGGCGTCGAAATCATGCTCGATGGTGAACATCGCTGTCTCCTTGGTTCGGCCGACATTCGCGTGATGAGCGCCCTTCGGCAAGCGGGCAGGGTTTGCGCGGCTTCTGACGAAAGGATAAGATCGGCGCGGATCAAGGGTAAGACCGCGTGACGGCGAAATGCGGCGAAGGGCAAGGGGCAGAGTGATGAGGCAAGTCGCGGCGATCCTGGGTGCGGGGCTTCTGGGCATGGCGGCCTGCGCGCCCCTGCCGATGGACACCGCGCCGTCGCCGGTCGGCCCTTACGCCGCGCCCGTGCCTGCGCCGGTTCTGACCAACGACGGCAGCCCGCAATCGACCGCCCGGATGTTCGTGGCCGTCATGCGCCGGATGGAACCCGCGGTGGAACGCGAATGCCTGCAACGGCGCACGCAGCCCATCAACTGCGACTTCCAGTTCGTCGTGGACGACCGCCCGGGGCAGGAGCCGAACGCCTTTCAGACCATCGACGCCACGGGACGCCCGATCATCGGTTTCACCTTGTCGCTGATCGCGCTGGCCCGCAACGGGGACGAGATCGCCTTTGTCGTGGGCCACGAAGCCAGCCACCATGTCCTGAACCACCTGGACCGCAAGGCCGGGGCGGCGGCGGCAGGGGCGGTGATCCTGGGCAGCATCGCCTCGGTTTACGGCAACAACCAGGAAGCCATCGAAACCGCGCAGCGCATCGGCGCCTCGGTCGGTTCGCGCTATTATTCCCGCGATTGGGAGCTTCAGGCGGACTATCTGGGCGCGATCATGACCATGAACGCGGGCTTCGATCCCATCAACGGGTCGCGGTTCTTCGAGCGAATCCCCGATCCGGGCGATCATGTCCTGGGCACCCACCCCTCGCGGGCGGCGCGCCTTGCCCAGGTCCGCCGGGCGGTCGATGACGTGGTCAGCGGACGCATCCGGTAGCCGCCGCAGGATTTCACCTGCGGCAAATATGCCACGATTCGCGCCGGAACACCGCCGCGGCTGCGGCGGCCGCAATGGGACAATTCATAACCGTTCTGGAACCTAACGCCTAAACAAGGTGTTGCGCCATCTTGTGTTTCAAAGAAGCAGGGAGACTGACAATCTTCGCGCAACTGGCAAAAAAAAGCTGACCGATCGGCGGAAATCTGCTTTCGTCACCATTACCATGCACATAAAATGCATGTGATTTGACGTGGTAGCGCGATGCCAATGGGCGTCCGTTTGGAGTTGCGGGATGATCGGCGTCGTAGTTTGGAGCAGCGTGGACAAGGAAAAGGCGGTGATCTGGTGCGAGGATCATGCCGCCTTGGCCTATCTACAGGGCCGCGAGAACCTCGCCAGCCCGGCCAGTTGGCCCCAGCCGGGGGATCTGGTGGAACTGGAAAGCGAGATCGTCGGCGCGCTTCGCAACGCCCGTCGGGTCAGCCTGCTTTCGGAACAGGAATTTGCCCATCTTCCGGGAATGCTGCGCGCCAGCGCCCCTCCGGCCGAGCCGCATCTGCGCATCGTTTCCTCGACCCCGCAGCCCGAGTCGAGAGACCAGCTCGCGGCGGGCCCGGCCCTGAGGGCGGCGGCCGCAAGCTGACCGGACCAAGCTGACTGGACCAAGCTGACCGGGCTCAGATCCCGCGCGACAGGGCGGCGACGCCGGTGCGGGCCAGGTCGGCCAATCCCAGGGGCCGCATCAGATCGGCAAAGGCGTCCAGCTTGGTGGGCGTGCCGACCAGTTCGAAGACAAAGCTTTCCAGCGTCGAATCGACCACGTTGGCGCGGAAGATTTCAGCGATCCGCAGCGCCTCGACCCGCTTTTCGCCCTGGCCGCGCACCTTGAACAGGCCCAGTTCGCGTTCCACCGCCGGACCCTCGACCGTCAGGTCGTGAACCTCGTGCACGGGCACGATCCGCCCCAGCTGCGTCTTGACCTGAGCGATCACGGCGGGCGTGCCACGCGTCACCAGCGTGATGCGCGACCGGTGGCCGGTGTGATCCACCTCGGCCACGGTTAGGCTGTCGATGTTGTAGCCGCGCCCGGAAAACAACCCGATTACGCGGGCCAGGACGCCCGGTTCGTTCTCGACCAGCACGGCCAGGGTGTGGCTTTCCTCGACCTGGGAATTCGGATCGCGCAGGTCATAGGCCGAATGGCTGGACGCGCCCTTCTGGATGTTCAAAGCGTTCATGGCTCCGCCTTCATCTTCGTGTAAATATCCCGGGGTGTGGGGCAGCGCCCCACATGATCACACCAGCACGGCGCCATCGACCTCGATCACCCCGAAGGTCGCAGCCTCGCCCAGCAGCATCTCGTTGTGGGGCTTGCCGGACGGGATCATCGGGAAGCAGTTCTCGTGCTTCTCGACCAGGACATCCAGGATGAAGGGGCCGTCGTAATCCAGCATCTGCTGGATCGCGTCGTCCAGATCCTTGGGATCCTTGACCAGCGCGCCCTTGCAGCCAAAGGCTTCGGCCAGCTTGACGAAATCGGGCAGGCTGTCCGACCAGCTCTGGCTGTAGCGTTCGCCATGCAGAAGCTGCTGCCATTGGCGGACCATGCCAAGCCGTTCGTTGTTCAGGATGAACTGCTTGACCGGCAGGCGGAACTGCACCGCCGTGCCCATTTCCTGCATGTTCATCAGCCAGCTTGCGTCGCCCGCGACGTTGATCACCAGCGCCTCGGGATGGGCCATCTGCACGCCGATGCTGGCCGGCAGGCCATAGCCCATCGTTCCCAACCCGCCCGAGGTCATCCAGCGATTCGGCCCCTCGAAATGCAGGTATTGCGCGGCCCACATCTGATGCTGGCCAACCTCGGTCGTGATGTAGCGGTCGCGGCCCTTGGTCAGCGCCTCCAGCCGTTCCAGGGCGTATTGAGGCTTGATGATCGTGTCGCTGTTCCGATAGGACAGGCAGTTCTTCGCCTTCCATTCCTCGATCTGCTGCCGCCACCGGGCCAGCGCGGCGCCGTTGGTCTTGCGGCCGCGCGATTTCCAGACCTTCAGCAAATCCTCCAGCACATGGCCGACATCGCCGACGATGGGGATGTCCACATGGATGACCTTGTTGATGGAGGACGGGTCGATGTCGATATGCGCCTTGATCGAGTGCGGGCTGAAATCCGCGACGCGGCCGGTGATGCGGTCGTCAAAGCGCGCGCCGATGTTGATCATCAGATCGCAGCCGTGCATCGCCAGGTTCGCCTCGTAAAGGCCGTGCATTCCCAACATTCCCAGCCAGTTCCTGCCGGATGCCGGATAGGCGCCAAGCCCCATCAGGGTCGAGGTGACGGGAAAGCCCGTCGCATCGGCCAGTTCCCGCAGCAACTGGCTGGCGCCGGGGCCCGAGTTGATGACGCCGCCGCCGGTGTAAAGGACCGGACGTTCCGCCGCCTCGATCAGTTCGACCAGGCGGGTGATGGCGGCGATGTCGCCCTTGCGGACCGGCTGATAGCGGCCCGGTTCGACCTGCCTGGGGCCGACATAGGTGCCGGTCGCGAACTGCACGTCCTTCGGAATATCGACCAGCACCGGCCCCGGACGGCCCGAGGTCGCGACCTGGAAGGCCTTGTGGATCGTTTCGGACAGCTTGTCGGTGTCCTTGACCAGCCAGTTGTGCTTGGTGCAAGGCCGGGTGATGCCGACGGTATCGGCCTCCTGGAAGCCGTCCGTGCCGATCATAAAGGTCGGAACCTGGCCCGACAGCACAACCAGCGGGATCGAATCGAGCAGCGCGTCGGTCAGCCCCGTGACGGCGTTCGTGGCCCCCGGACCCGACGTGACCAGCACCACCCCTGGCTTGCCCGTGGACCGGGCATAGCCCTCGGCCATGTGGACCGCGCCCTGTTCGTGGCGCACCAGGACATGGGTGATGTCGTTCTGCTGGAAAATCTCGTCGTAGATGGGTAGCACCGCCCCGCCCGGATAGCCGAATACCGTATCGACGCCCTGATCGCGCAGGGCTTCGACAACCATTCTTGCACCCGTCATCGTTCGGGACATCGCTTCCTCCATCAGGTCAAGGCACGCGGCGGCTTCCCGCCCGCGAGTCGGCGCAAACTATGGAGGACACCCGGCAGGGTCAATGGGTCGCCGCGGATAAAATGACGCCGATCACAGGATTTTTGTAATTTTCTTTCGCTCTTTTCAGCGGTCGAATTGCGGCAAGGCGATCCGCGCGACCTGTTCGACGATCGGATCGACCGACAGGGGGTGCGCCTCGTTCGAATGGTCCTGCGGATCGCCGATGTTCTGCCAGACCCCGCCCTTGTATATCTCGAGCGCGGAAAAGCGCGCCTTGTAGTCCATCTTGCGGCTGCCCGGCACCCAGTAGCCCAGGTAGATGTAGGGCAGCTTGGCGGCCCGCGCGATCTCGATGTGATCCAGGATCAGGTATGTCCCCAAGCTCGCCGGTTGCAGGATCGGGTGGTAGAAGCTGTAAACCAGGGACAGGCCGTCATCCAGAACGTCGGTCAGGCAGACCGCCGCCAGGAAATCGTCGCCGGGCGCCAGCCGCTCGGGCCGGTCCCCGCTGCAACGGTATTCGATCACGCGGGTCTTGACCGGCGTTTCCTCGATCATGGCGGCGAATTCGAAGATGTCCATGTCGGCCATCCCGCCATCGGCATGGCGGCTGTCCAGGTATCGGCGGAACAGCTCGAACTGCTCCTCGGTCGCCCAGGCACTGGTGGCGAGGCGCTTCAGGCCCGCGTTGCGGCGCAGCAGGCGGCGCTGCGTGCGCGAGGGCTGGAAGTCGGCCACCCGGATGCGGGCCGACATGCAGGCCACGCAGCTTTCGCAACTGGGCCGGTAAAGGACGTTCTGCGACCGCCGGAAACCCTGGCGCGACAGCGCGTTGTTCAGTTCGGCCGCGTTGTCGCCATGCAGCGCCGTGAACAGCTTGCGTTCCGCCCGCCCGTGCAGGTAAGGGCAGGGCTGCGGAGCCGTGACATAGAATTGCGGCGCATGCGGAAGGGTATGGCGCATCAGGTGCGGCCCTTGTGGCGGGTTGTCGTTCCTGAACTGATCATGCGCCGAAAAGGATCCGTCTGGCCGATTGTGGATTTGCGCGAAAGCCTAGCAATGATTGCGTGACGCGCCAAGCCGGGAAAGACTTAAAGCTTGAACGGACCCCCGGGGGGGGGGCGCGGGGGACATTGACCGGGCCGGGCCTTTGCCTGACCATGCCGCGCATGGATTTCGCCGCCCGCATCACCCGCCATCCCCTTGCCGCCGATCCCGACCGGGCGCGGCACGTCCTGTCGCTGTTCCCGACGTTGGATCCCGCGCTGGCCGCGCTGGTCGGCGGCGCGGCCGGATGCAGCCCCTATCTGGCGGGCCTGCTGCAAAAGGAGGCCGACTGGCTGCCCGGCGCGCTTGGCCGGGACGATGTCGTCGCCCGCGAAACGGCGGGTTTCGACGGCCTGTCCCCCGAGGATCTGGCGGTTGCCCTGCGCCGGGCCAAGCGCCGGGTCGCCCTCTATGCCGCACTGGCCGACCTGGGCGGCGTCTGGCCGCTGGAGCAGGTGACGGGCGCCTTGTCCGACCTGGCCGACCGCGCCGTCGATCTGGCCCTGCGGGTCCATGTCGCGCAGGAACGCCGCCGCGGCAAGCTGCCCCGGACCGATGCCGATGCGGGCGGGATCTTCGCGCTGGCCATGGGCAAGGGCGGCGCGCGGGAACTGAACTACAGTTCCGACATCGACCTGATCGTGCTGTTCGATGAGACGGCCTATGACAGCCAGGACCAGACAGAGGCGCGCGCGGCGCTGATCCGCGCCACCCGCAAGACGGCCGCCCTGCTGTCCGAGGTGACGGCCCACGGCTATGTTTTCCGCACCGACCTGCGGTTGCGCCCCGACGCGGCGGTCACGCCGGTCTGCATCTCGACCGCGGCCGCGCTGGCCTATTACGAGGCCGAGGGGCGGACCTGGGAACGCGCGGCCTTTATCAAGGCGCGGGCGGCGGCGGGCGACATCGCGGCGGGCGAACGTTTCCTGCGCGAACTGCGGCCCTTCGTCTGGCGCAAGCACCTGGATTTCGCGGCGATCCAGGACGCCCACGACATGCGCCTGCGCATCCGCGACCACAAGGGCCTTGGCGGGCGGCTGGAGATTCCGGGCCACAACATGAAGCTGGGCCGGGGCGGCATCCGCGAGATCGAGTTCTTCACTCAGACCCGCCAGCTGATCGCGGGCGGGCGCGACCCCGGCCTGCGCCAGCGCGACACCGTGGGCGGGCTTGCCGCGCTGGCGGACAAGGGCTGGATTCCCTCCGATGTCGCGGGGCAGCTGATCGACCATTACCGCGCGCATCGCGACATCGAACACCGCATCCAGATGGTCAACGACGCCCAGACCCACAGCCTGCCCAAGGACGCGGCTGGCGTGGCGCTGATCGCCGCGATGATGGGCGAGGCGGATGCGGACGCCTGGTCCGCTCGCCTGCGCGCGCGGCTGGAGCATGTGCACGAACTGACCGAAAGCTTTTTCGCCCCCGGCGGGGCCGCCGAGCGTCCGTCGATCTCGCCCGAATCGCAGACGGTGATCGACGGGTGGCACGCTTATCCGGCCCTGCGCTCCACCCGCGCCCAGCAGATCTTCAAGCGGGTCGAACCCGAACTGCTGTCCCGCATGGCCCGGACCGGCCACCCGACCGAGGCGCTGCGCCGTTTCGACGCCTTTCTGTCTGGCCTGCCCGCCGGCGTGCAGATCTTTTCCCTGTTCGAGGCCAATCCGACGCTGATCGACCTGTTGGTCGACATCTGCGGCAGCGCGCCGGGGCTTGCCGCCTATCTGACGCGCCACCCCGCGGTGCTGGACGCGGTGCTGGGCGGCAGCTTCTTCTCGCCCTGGCCGGGCGTTCAGGGGCTGCGAGCGGATGCGGAGCGTTTGCTGCAAGGGGCGCTGACCGGACCGGGCGGCGGATACGAGGCCGCGCTGGACGGCGCGCGCCGCTGGGCGCATGAATGGCATTTCCGCGTGGGCGTCCACCACCTCCGCGGCCTGATCGACGCGGACGAGGCGGCGCGCCAGTATGCCGACATCGCGGACGCCTGCGTGGGCGCGCTGTTTCCCGTCACCGCCGGGGATTTCGCCCGCAAGCATGGCGCCCCTCCGGGGCGGGGGGCGGTGGTGCTGGGCATGGGTTCGCTGGGCGCTCGGACGCTGAACGCGGGATCGGACCTGGACCTGATCGTGATCTATGACGCGGACGGGGCGGACGGTTCGGACGGGCCGCGCCCGCTGGCGGCGCGTCCCTATTACGCGCGGCTGACGCAGGCGATGATCACCGCGGCCTCGGCCCCCACGGCCGAGGGGCGGTTATACGAGGTGGACATGCGGCTGCGCCCCTCGGGGCGGCAGGGGCCGGTGGCGACCGCCATCCAGAGCTTCGAAAGCTACCAGATGACCGAGGCCTGGACATGGGAGCATCTGGCCCTGACCCGCGCCCGCGTGGTGGCGTTTGCGGGCGAGGGGGCCGAGGAGCTGGCGAACGATGTCGAGGCGCTGCGGCTGGCGGTGCTGCGCGGGCGCGGCGCCGATCCGCGCGTGATGCCCGACCTGGCCGACATGCGCGAACGGATCTTCGCGGCCCGTCCCCTGGATGGCGCGTGGGAGGCCAAGGTCGGTCCCGGCCGGTTGCAGGACATCGACCTGCTGGCGCAATCGCTGGCGCTGCGGGCGGGCGATCCGGCGCGCGGGACGCTGGCGCAACTGCGCGCCGGGCGGCGGGCGGGGCTGATCGCCGCGGAGGATGCGGACCGGCTGGCCTCGATCTGGCGCTTCCTGTGGCGGCTTCACGCCTCGGGGCGTCTGCTGACGGCCAAGCCCCTGGACATGGATGAAATCGGCCTCGGCGGGCAGGAATTCCTGCTGCGGGAAAGCGGCGCCAGGTCGATCGCGGACCTTGCCGGCCGCCTGCGCGATTTCTGCGCCGAAGCCGCCGCGCTGATCGACGCGGCCCTGCCGGTCGAAGCGGGCTAGGCGCTTTTCCGGGCCGGCGCCGCGGCGGCGGCAAGACCTTCGTCGATCGCCTGAGCCGCCGGCCCGACGTCGGGCCGGCGCTCGCCGATGGTGCCCAGCAGCGGAACCGAAACCGTGCCTTCGGGGACTGCCGCGGCAGCGGCGTCGGCGTCATAGATTCCATGCGCGGTCTTGTCCCAGTAAAAGGGCTTCACGACCACCTCGTAGATCGCCTTCCACCCGGCAAGGCAGCCCAGCGGGAAATACAGGTGCAGGCTGGGCACCCAATACATCAGGTGGCGGTGCTTGTCGCCCCGGACCGCCCACATGCCGACCCCGATGGACAGCAGTTCCGAGGCGACAAAAGTTCCGAACAGCGCCGGGATGGCATAGCCGCCCCAGACCCCCGCCAGCGGCTCGCGCAGCGGATGTGGCAGGCCCAGGCTCAGCAGCCAGAAGCTCCACAGGACGGGGGCCAGCAGGTATTGCGACAGGCTGCCCAGGAATTGGATCTGGAAGCCGATAAAGCGGCGCGGCCCCAGTTCCCGCCACAAGGCGCGGGGATCGCGCATGTGGACCCCCCAGGTCATCGCATAGCCTTTCAGCCAGCGGGACCGCTGCTTGATCCAGGGCAGGGCGCGGCAGTTCGCCTCCTCGTCGGTGGTTGTGTCGATGATGGCGGTTCGCCAGCCGCGCCGGGCCAGGCGCACGCCCAGATCGGCGTCCTCGGTCACGTTCCAGGCGTCCCAGGCACCGACCTGTTCAAGCGCGTCGCGGCGGAAGAACAGGGTGGTGCCGCCCAGGGGGACCACCAGCCCGAGGCGGGCGACGCCGGGAAGGATCACCCGGAACCAGGCCGCGTATTCGATGGTGAAGCAGCGCGCCAGCCAGTTGGTGCGCGGGTTGTAGTAGTCAAGCGCGCCTTGCAGGCAGGCCACGTCGGCAGGCGCGAAATGGAAGCGGCGGGCCACGGTGTGCAACTGGTCGGGGTCGGGCCGGTCCTCGGCATCCCAGACCCCGATGATCGCGCCCCGGCAGAAGTTCAGCGCATAGTTCAGCGCGCGCGGCTTGGTCTGCACGGGGCCGTTCGGCACCTCGACCACGCGGATCCAGCCGGGCAGGCGCACCCCTTGCAGGGCGTTGCGCGTCACCTGGTCGCTGGCCTCGATCACCAGCAGGATGTCGGTCAGTTCGCGCGGGTAGTCCAGCCGCGACAGGCGGCCCACCAGCTTGCCCGCGACATCGCTTTCCCGAAACAGCGGCACCATGACCGAGATCACCGGCAGCGGCCCGGTCATTTCCGCCCGCGCGGCCTTGCCCCGGGCCAGGTCCTCGGCCAGGGCGCGTTCCTCGGCATGGACGCGGCGGGTCGCCAGAAGGGACAGCAGCTTCAGCCCGCTTTGCGCCAGCAGCGACACCGTGGCCCACAGCGTCAGGACCGACAGAACCGTCACGGGCACAAGCCACAGGCCAAGGGCCAGGGCCGCCATCGCGCCCAGGGCGATGCGGCCGGTGCGCGCCTCGTTCCGGGACCGGCAGCTTTCAGCGGCGGGGACGCGCATCTCGGCCTGGCGGATCATGGCGATGCGGCGGACGGCCAGAACGGCGGCCTGGACCTGATCCTCGCTGCACAGCAGCATCCGCACCTGCCCGAAGCCTGCGGGAAAGGAGGGGATCAGCGCGGCGAAAGCCTCGGGGCGGGCGGTGGCGATCCAGGTGACGCCGCCGATGCGCCGCCAGGGCAGGACGGCGTTCGCCAGGCAGAACTCGGTCCCCAGGGCGTCGATAAGGCGCGGATCGCCCGGCGTTTTCGCGGGATCGAGGGCCGTTGTGCGCCATTGGCGGCACAAGGCGCGCAGCAGCGCCTCGGGCGTGACCCAGCCTTGCGACAGAAGGATCTGACCCAGGCGGCTGTCCTGCCGCCCGCGCATCACGCTGGCCTTTAGCAGGTTGCCGGGATCGACGGCGCCGTCTTCCAGAAGCAGCTGTCCCAACGGCGCCTGATTGCGGGGCGCCATGGTCGGCGCCGCCGCGTCGGCGGGCGGAACGGCTGAGGTTTGCGGACTGGCCATGGGCGATTCCCTTCTGGATCGCCCATGGGTGGCATGAAAGCGGTTAAGAAGGGGTTAAGCCCCAGATCGGCGGCTGCGCATCGCGTCGGCGAAACGCTGGAACAGATACAGGCTGTCCTGAGGGCCGGGCGCGGCCTCGGGGTGATATTGCACGGAAAAGACCGGCTTGTCCTGGACCCGGATGCCGCAATTGCTGCCGTCGAACAGGCTGACATGGGTCTCGATCACGCCGCGGGGCAGGGTCTGGCTGTCCACCGCGAAGCCGTGGTTCATCGAGGTGATCTCGACCTTGCCGGTTTCCGTGTCGCGCACGGGATGGTTCGCGCCATGGTGGCCGTGGCCCATCTTCACGGTCTTCGCGCCAAGCGCCAGCGCCAGCATCTGGTGGCCCAGGCAGATGCCGAAGATCGGCATGTCGCGGTTCAGCAGCCCCTGGATCATCGGCACGGCATAGGCGCCGGTCGCCGCCGGATCGCCGGGGCCGTTCGACAGGAACACGCCCTCGGGGTCATGGGCCAGAACCTCCTCGGCGGTGGCGGTGGCGGGCAGCACAGTCACGTCGGCCCCGAAGGCCACCAGCGAGCGCAGGATGTTGCGCTTCGCGCCGTAGTCCAGCGCCACGACCTTGAAGGGCTTGGGCTCGGGCGAGGTGCCAAAGCCCTTGCCCCATTCCCAAGCGCCCTGGTCCCAGCGATAGCTTTGGCGGCAGGTCACGTCGCGCGCCAGATCGAGACCCACAAGGCCGGTCCAGTCGCGGGCCTTGGCGACCATGGCGGCGATGTCGAAATTGCCCTGGGGGTCATGGGACAGCACCACATGCGGCGCGCCCTGCTGACGGATCGCGCGGGTCAGGCGGCGGGTGTCCACGCCGCCGATGCCGATGCGGCCGCGCCGGGCCATCCAGTCCGCCAGATCGCCCGCGGCGCGCCAGTTCGACGGCTCGGTCGGATCCCAGCGGACAACGATGCCGCTGGCGACGGGATCGGGGGCCTCGTCGTCTTCGGGCGTGATGCCGGTGTTGCCGATATGGGGAAAGGTGAAGGTGACGATCTGGCTGGCATAGGAGGGATCGGTCATGATCTCCTGATAGCCGGTCATCGCGGTGTTGAAGACCAGCTCGGCCACGACTTCCCCGGGGGCGCCGAAGCCCTGGCCGTAGAAGACGGTCCCGTCGGCAAGCGCAAGGCAGGCGGTCGGTTTGTTGGCCATGGCAAGCACCCTTTGCGTGAAATCTGCCGGTCAATAAGGGCCGGGGCTGGCAAGGTCAAGGACATCGCCCCATCTTGATTTGCGCGGGGGGCTGGCCTAAACGCCAGGTTTTCGCGTCCCCGGGAGACGACAATGGACCTGCGCGCCACCCTGCAAGCCGCCACAAAGGAAGCCATGAAGGCCAAGAACAGCGCGCGGCTGTCCACGCTGCGGCTGATCACCGCCGCCATCAAGGACCGCGAGATCGCCGCCCGCACGGGCGACGGCGACGGCACGCTGGGCGACGCCGATCTGATCGCCATCCTGTCCAAGATGGTCAAGCAACGCCAGGAATCGGCCAAGGCCTACGAGGAAGGCGGCCGGCTGGAGCTGGCCCAGAAGGAGGAGGACGAGATCGCCGTCATTCAGGAGTTCCTGCCCCGGCAGCTGTCCGAGGCGGAAACCGCCGCCGCCATCGACGCGGCCATCGCCGATCTGGGGGCGACCGGGATCCGCGACATGGGCCGCGTCATGGCGGAACTGCGCGACCGCCATGCGGGGCAGATGGATTTCGGCACCGTGGGGCCGCTGGTCAAGGCGCGGCTGTTGAACTGAAAAGGGTGGCAGGGCGTTGAACGCGGCAGGAGGCGACAGCGATGCCAGCCAAGTCGAAAGCCCAGCAGAAAGCCGCGGGGGCCGCCCTGTCCGCCAAGCGTGGCGACACAAAGGTGGCGGACCTCCAGGGCGCGTCCAAGGACATGCATGACAGCATGAGCGAGGCTCAGCTGAAGGATCTTGCGCAAACCGCGCGCAAGGGCAAGCCCGAGCATGTGAAGAAGGACTGATCAGCGCAGGCTGGCCAGCCGCCGTTGCAGGTCGTCGTGCAGGCTGCGGCGTTCCTCGGGCGTGAGGAAGGCGCCCAGTTCGATCTCTCGTTGCCCGTCGGTAAGCGTCAGGTAGGATTCGACCGGCCCGCGCCGCAGCGTCGGGCGCAGCCAATAGCTGTTCGTTGTCCATTCCCGCAGCCGCCCGCCCGGATCGCGGCGCGAGACCCGGGCGGTCCTGCGGTCCAGCACCAGCTCCTCGGCCATGTCGCCCCGGGCATAGCTGCGCTGGATCGCATGCCACACCCCGCCGATCACCAGCAGCACAAAGGGCAGAAGGCCCCAAAGAACGGCGGTGCCCAGCATCGCCACCACCGGCAGCGCCATGAAGCCCGCCGTTACCCCGATGAACCAGACAAAGCCGCGGCGGGGCAGCGACTGATAGGGCCAGAGCCTCAGCCGATATGATAAGGCCCCGGTGTGATCCGGGGCCGTGTCGATCCATTCATAGGGCATCAGTGGGCGTGGCTGTGATCCCAGTCCTCGCGCCGGGGAAGCTGCTCGAAGGTGTGCTCCGGCGGGGGCGAGGGCAGGGTCCATTCCAGCGTGTCGGCGTACTCGTTCCAGTAGTTGTTCTGGGTCACGCGCTTGCCTGCGAACAAGGTGTAGAACACGACGCCGATGAAGAACAGGAACGACGCGAAGGACAGGTAGGCGCCCAGAGAACTGATGTAGTTCCAATAGGCGAACTCGACCGGATAGTCGATGTAGCGGCGCGGCATCCCCTGGCGGCCCAGGAAGTGCTGCGGGAAGAAGGTCAGGTTCGCGCCGATGAACATCATCCAGAAATGCAGCTTGCCCGCCCATTCGGGATACTGGCGGCCCGACATCTTGCCGATCCAGTAATACACGCCCGCGAAGATCCCGAAAACCGCGCCCAACGACATCACGTAGTGGAAGTGCGCCACGACATAGTAGGTGTCATGGTAAACGCGGTCCAGCGGCGCCTGCGACAGCACGACGCCGGTCACGCCGCCCACGGTGAACAGGAACAGGAAGCCGAAGGCCCAGAGCATGGGCGTCTTGAACTCGACCGAGCCGCCCCACATCGTCGCGATCCACGAGAAGACCTTGATGCCCGTGGGCACGGCGATGGTCATGGTGGCCAGCATGAAGTAGCTTTGCTGGGTCAGCGACATGCCCGCGGTGTACATGTGGTGCGCCCAGACAACGAAGCCCAGCACGCCGATCGCGGCCATTGCCAGAACCATCGGCAGATAGCCGAAGATCGGCTTCTTGGCGAAGGTCGAGATCACGTGGCTGATGATGCCGAAGCCCGGCAGGATGATGATGTAGACCTCGGGGTGGCCGAAGAACCACAGGATGTGCTGGTACAGCACCGGGTCGCCGCCGCCGGCCGGGTTGAAGAAGTTGGTGCCGAAGTTGCGGTCCATCAGCAGCATGGTGATGGCGCCGGCCAGCACCGGCAGGGCCAGCAGGATCAGCCAGGCGGTGATAAAGACCGACCAGGCGAACAGCGGCACCTTGAACAGCGTCATGCCGGGGGCGCGCATGTTCAGGAAGGTGGTGATGATGTTGATGGCGCCCAGGATCGAGGACGCGCCCGACACGTGAACCGCGAAGATCGCCAGGTCCATGGAATAGCCGGCCTCGGTCGTCGAAAGCGGCGGATACAGGACCCAGCCGACGCCCGAGCCCAGCTGGTCGGACCCGCCCGGCGACAAAAGCGACGCCACGCCAAGCGCCACGCCCGCCACATACATCCAGTAGGACAGGTTGTTCAGGCGCGGAAAGCTCATGTCCGGGGCGCCGATGTGCAGCGGCATGAAATAGTTGCCGAAGCCGCCGAACAGCGCGGGAATCACCACGAAGAACATCATCAGGACGCCGTGATAGGTGATCATCACGTTCCACAGATGCCCGTTCGGGGTGCATTCGGCGGTCGCGTCGGCGATGAAGCGCGCGCCTTCCAGGCACATGTATTGCACCCCGGGATTTTGCAGCTCCATCCGCATGTAGACGGTGAAGCTGACCGAGATCAGACCCACGATCCCCGCGGTGAACAGGTACAGGATCCCGATGTCCTTGTGATTGGTGGACATGAACCAGCGGGTGAAGAACCCGCGTTGGTCGTGATGGTCGTCGTGGCCATGAACGGCTGCGTCTGCCATACCCGAACTCCCTCAGATATAGTGATCCGGTCCGGCAGACCGGCATTTCCCTGGGGTTGTTCTAGACCAGCCATGCCGACCCGGCAATGCCCTAAGGGCGCCGGAACGGCAGCTTTTGGCGGCAAACGGCGCTGCGGGGTCAACGATACACAAGAACGGGGATTTTGGAATGGGTCAGAATCTTGGTGGCCTGGCTGCCCATCACCAGCGCCGCCATCCCGCGCCGTCCGTGGGACGCCATGGCGATCAGGTCGCAGCCTTCGGCCAGGGCGGTGTCGATGATCGCCTCGGAGGGGCTGTCGTGCCATTTGTGATGGGTCCGCGCGGGCACGCCCGCGGCCGCCGCCTTGTCGCGCGCCGCTTGCAGGATCCGTTCGGCCTGGCGGGCGGCATCCGCGTCGTAGCTGCCGCGCGTGCTCTCGACCTGCATCGAATCCGCGCTGAGGATGCGGAACGGTTCGGTCACGATTACCACCGTCACCTCCGCCCCCATCCCGGCGGCAAGCGCGATGCCCTTGTCGACCGCCTGGGTTGCCAGTTCCGACCCGTCGGTCGGGATCAGGACATGCTTGAACATCGCTCCTCCGTCGCTGTGGAACCGCCGCTGCGGTCCGGTTTCGGAGGGCAACCTGCCATGGCAGGCTTCGGGGCGGATTGATCCAGGTCAAACGGACCGGCCCCGAAGGACCGGCCCGTCGCGGGAAGCGTCAGCCCGTCACTGGGCGGCAGGCGAGGCGCTTGCCAGAAAGGCCGCGATATCGGCCTGGTTCTTGTTCAGCTTGAAGGTCATCTTCGTGCGCGCCGCCGAGTCGCCGGTCTTTTCCTGCACGAACTTGTTCGGATCGGTGATATAGGCGGCCAGATCCTCGACCGTCCAGACCTCGCCCGCATCCTTCAGCGCGATCAGCGCCTCGGAATACTTGTAGCCTTCCTGGCTGCCCGCCGGACGGCCCACGATGCCGTACAGGTTCGGTCCGGTGGCCCCGCCCTTCACGATGTCCTCGCCCTCGGGCGACTGGATCATGTGGCAGGCCTTGCACTTGCGGAATTCCTTTTCGCCGTTTGCGGCATCCTGCGCCAAGGCGGGCATGGCTAGGACTGCACCCGTCAGGGCGGCAATGATCGCAAATCTCATTCTTTCCTCGCTATTCCAAAAGATTGGAAGTCCCAGCCAACCTACATAAAGCCGCAAACGGGAATAGCCAGCCGTCAGAAGGTCGCATCCGACGAAAAGCGGTCAGCCGAAGACCGCGTCGAACTGCCGCCGCAGCGCCACGTCCAGGTCCGCCATGCCGACCGGCAGGCCCAGATCGACCAGACTGGTCACGCCATGCCCGCTGATCCCGCAGGGCACGATGCCGTTGTAATGGGTCAGGTCGGGTTCGACATTGATGGCGATGCCGTGAAAGCTGACCCAGCGGCGCAGCTTGACGCCGATGGCCGCGATCTTGTCGTCGCGGGGGCTGCCGTCGGGCAGGGGCGCCTTGTCGGGGCGCGGCACCCAGACCCCCACGCGCCCGTCGCGGACCGCGCCCGCGACGCCGAATTCGGCCAGCGCGGCGATGACCCAGGACTCCAGGCCGGTCACAAAGGCCCGCACGTCGCGGCCGCGCCGGTTCAGGTCCAGCATGACGTAAGCGATCCGCTGCCCTGGCCCGTGATAGGTGTATTGCCCGCCCCGCCCGGTGACATGAACAGGGAAACGCGCCTCCAGCAGGTCGCCGCCCTTGGCGCTGGTGCCCGCGGTGTAAAGCGGGGGATGTTCGACCAGCCAGACGGCCTCGTCCGCCCGGCCCGCATGGATCGCGGCCACCCGCGCCTCCATGAAGGCCACGGCCGCGTCGTAATCGGTCAGCCCGTCTGCCGTGATCCAGTCCACCATGCAGGCGGTCTGGACCGCCGCGCGCGCGCCGTCAAGCGGGGGCGTAAAATCCCCCTTTTCAATCCGCCGCGCCTCGGCTATCACCCGCCGCACTGCCCGGATGCGGTCGTGGCGGAATTGGTAGACGCGCAGCGTTGAGGTCGCTGTTCCTTAACCGGAGTGGAAGTTCGAGTCTTCTCGACCGCACCATCTTTCCCTGACATCGTTGTTGCGGCAAAAACCGGGCACACGCCCGTTGCGAATGAGGATGTTATGAAGATTGCCGTTGTCGGCCTGGGCTATGTCGGGCTTTCGAACGCGGTGCTGCTGGCGCAACAGTCCACGGTGGTGGCGCTGGACATCGACACGGGCAGGGTGGCTGCCGTCAATGCCCGCCAAAGCCCGATCGAGGACGCCGACATCGCCCGCTTTCTGGCCGAACGCGATCTTGACCTGACAGCCACCACCGACCCGCGGCAGGCGCTGGAAGGCGCCGATTTCGCGATCGTGGCCACGCCCACGAACTATGACCCGCGCACCAACGGCTTCGACACCTCCTCGGTCGAGGCGGTGATCGCCCTGGTCCGCCAGCACGCGCCCGCGACGCCCATCGTCGTCAAGTCCACCGTGCCGGTGGGCTTCACCAGCCGGATGCGGGCCCGGACGGGCTTCGACGGCATCATCTTCTCGCCCGAGTTCCTGCGCGAAGGGCTGGCGCTGCACGACAACCTGCATCCCAGCCGGATCGTTGTCGGCGACAAGGGCGAGGCGGCCCGCCGCTTTGCCGGCCTGCTGCTGCGGGGGGCGCTTTCCAAGGACGTGCCGGTCCTGTTCACCGATTCGACCGAGGCCGAGGCGATCAAGCTGTTCGCCAACACCTTTCTGGCCATGCGCGTGGCCTATTTCAACGAACTGGACAGCTATGCCCTGACCCACGGCCTGGATCCCCATGCGATCATCCGGGGGGTGGCGCTGGATCCGCGGGTGGGCGACTATTACAACAACCCGTCCTTCGGCTATGGCGGCTATTGCCTGCCCAAGGACACCAAGCAGCTTCTGGCGAACTACTCCCTGGTGCCGCAGAACCTGATCGCGGCCATCGTCGAATCGAACCGCACGCGCAAGGATTTCATCGCCGACCAGATCATCGCGCAGAACCCGCGCACGGTGGGGGTCTACCGGCTGGTGATGAAGGAAGGCTCGGACAATTTCCGCGACAGCGCCATCCAGGGCATCATGAAGCGGATCAAGGCCAAGGGGATCTCCTGCATCGTCTACGAGCCTGCCTTGCAGGCCGATCATTTCTTCCATTCACCGGTCGAGCGCGACCTGGAGGCGTTCAAGGCCCGGTCGGACCTGATCATCGCCAACCGCCGCCACGACGACCTGGCCGATGTCGCGGACAAGCTGTTCACCCGCGACCTGTTGCAGCGCGACATCTAGCCGCGGATGACGCCGGGCGCCCGCATATCCGCCGCGATCGAGGTGCTGGACCGCGTTCTTGCGGGCCAGCCCGCCGAGCAGGCCTTGCTGCGCTGGTCGCGGGCCAGCCGGTTCGCGGGCTCGGGCGACCGGGCGGCGGTGCGCGACCTGGTGTTCGACGCGCTGCGCTGCCGCAACAGCCATGCCGCTCTTGGCGGGGCGCTGACCGGGCGCGGGCTGATGATCGGCGGGTTGCGCGCCGCCGGACGCGATCCTGCCGCCCTGTTCACGGGACAGGGCCATGCCCCCGAACCCCTGGCCGAGGGAGAGGGCGCCGGCCCGGCCCACGGCGTGTCCGACATCCCGGACTGGCTCGGTCCCTTGTGGAACGGCTCGCTGGGCGAGGATGCGGGTGCTGTCGCGGCGGCGATGCGGCGGCGGGCGCCGGTCTGGCTGCGCGTCAACACGCGCAAGGCCACGCCTGCCAAGGCCCTGCGTGCCCTGGCCGATGACGGGATCGCCGCCACCCCCGACCCGCGCCTTGAAACGGCCCTGCGGGTGACGGAAAACGAACGCCGCCTGGCGCAGGGCCGCGCCTATCGGGACGGGTTGGTCGAGTTGCAGGACTTGTCGCCGCAACTGGCCTGCGCCGCCCTTCCGGTGGCGCCGGGAATGCGCGTCCTGGATTATTGCGCGGGCGGGGGCGGCAAGACGCTGGCCTTGGCGGCGCGGGCCGCGGATCTGACGCTGGTCGCCCATGACGCCGATCCGGCCCGGATGCGCGATCTGCCGCAGCGCGCCGCGCGGGCAGGGGTCCAGGTGCGGCTGGACGCCGATCCGGCGGGCCGCTTCGACCTGGTGATCGTGGATGCGCCTTGTTCCGGCTCGGGCACGTGGCGGCGGACGCCCGATTCGAAATGGCGCCTGACCGAGGCGGCGCTGCGCGATCTTGTCGCGTTGCAGGCAGGGATCCTGCGCAAGGCGGCGCGGCACGTGCCGCCGGGCGGGCTGATGGCCTATATGACCTGTTCGGTTCTCGATCCCGAAAACGACGGGCAGGCGGCGGCGTTCCTGCGCGACCATCCGGGATTTTCGCAGGTGTCGCGCCGTCTCTGGACCCCCCTTGACGCCGGGGACGGCTTTTTCATGTCGCTGCTGGCCCGCCGATGAGGCCGCGCGCCGCCATTAACGCAATCTTAAGCGCTTTGGCGGTACCCAGCACCTGGAGAAACAGGAAAGGGGCTCGGCGCATGGTTCTCGGGGAAACGCAATCGGCCTTGTCGCGCAATGCCGCGGTGGCCTTGCCCTTGCTGATGTGTCCGGTGGCGCTTGCGGCCATCACCGCCCTTGTCGCGCCCCAAAGCCGCTATGGCGTGCTGGCCCTGGTGATTGGAACGGTCGCGGTTGCCTGGTATATCCTGGGGGGCGTGATCTCGCTGGGCTATGTGCTGGACCGGCTGGCCGCCCGGCGGGCCCTGGCGAAGATCCGGCACGAGGTTGCCGCCGCCCCGGAGCCGGTCTGGATCTGCGATTCCGACGGGCTGGTGATGTTGCAGAACGAGGCCTCGCGCAGCGGCTTCGGCGACATTGCCGGGCAGAACATCCTGCGGCTGGTGTCCGGCCTGCGGGCCGACGCCCTCCAGGACATGGAGGGGCTGGTGCGCCGCGCGGGCTATGCGGGCTGCGCGGATCTGGCGCTGGCCTCGGGGGACACGCTGACGCTTGGCCGGGCCGAGGATGCGCCCCTCCAGATCTGGTCCTATCACCGCCAGGGCAGCGCCGCCCCGGCCCCGGCGGACGAGGACGAGGACGAGGAGGAAGCCCCCGACGATTTCGAGGCGATCCCGGTCGCCCTGCTGCGCATCGCTCCGAACGGCTATATCCGCCGGGCCAATGCCGCGGCCCGGCGGCTTCTGGGCCATAGCCTGCCCGAAGGGCCGGACCCGGTGCATATCGGCAGCCTGCTGGACGGTCCCGGCCGCCCCGCGGGGGAATGGATCGCGGAAACCCATGCCGCCCGCCGCACCGACGGCCGGTCCGAGGTGCTGCGCCTGCGTTCGCCCGACGACGCGGCCAAGGAACAGCATTTCCAGGTCACGCTGGCGCTCGATCCGGTCGAGCAGTCGGGGGTGATCGCGGTGCTGAACGACGCCAGCGCCCTCAAGACGCTTGAAGCGCAGTTCGTGCAAAGCCAGAAGATGCAGGCCATCGGCCAGCTGGCGGGGGGCGTCGCGCATGACTTCAACAACCTGCTGACGGCCATCCGGGGCCATTGCGACCTTCTGATGCTGCGTCACGACAAGGGCGACCCCGATTATGCCGACCTGGACCAGATCGGCCAGAACGCCAACCGCGCCGCCGCGCTGGTGGGCCAGCTTCTGGCCTTCTCGCGCCGGCAGCAGCTCAAGCTGGAAACGCTGGATCCGCGCGACGTGCTGGCGGATCTCACCCATCTTCTGAACCGCCTGGTGGGCGAAAAGGTCACGCTGACGATCACCCACGATTCCGCCCTGCGCGCCATCCGCGCCGACAAACGACAGCTGGAGCAGGTCATCATGAACCTTGTGGTCAACGCCCGCGACGCCATGCCCGCGGGCGGCAACATCGAGATCCGCACCGACGTGGCGGCCATCGGCGGCGACGGCGCGCGCGGCAAGGTCTCGCTGCCCCGGGGCGACTACCTGCGGATCCGCGTCACCGACGAGGGCTGCGGCATCGACCCGGCCCTGCGCGACAAGATCTTCGAGCCGTTCTTCACCACCAAGCGCGTGGGCGAGGGGACCGGCCTGGGCCTTTCCACCGCCTATGGCATCGTCAAGCAGACCGGCGGCTACATCTTCTGCGACAGCGAACCGGGCAAGGGCACCTGCTTCTCGCTGTATTTCCCCGCCCAGGCCGGTGGCCAGCCCGCCCCGCGTCCGGCGCCCGCCGCGGCCGCCATCCCGCAGCCCGAACGCCGCGCCACCGTTCTGCTGGTCGAGGACGAGGCCCCCGTCCGCGCCTTTGCCGCCCGCGCCCTGCGGCTGAAGGGCTATGACGTCCACGAGGCCTCCAGCGCCGAGGAGGCGCTGTCGCTGCTGGACGGCACCCTGGCCGTGGACATCTTCGTCACCGACGTGGTCATGCCCGGCATGGACGGGCCAAGCTGGGTCCGCGCGGCCCTGCACGACCGCCCCGGCACCAGGGTGATCTTCATGTCGGGCTATACCGAGGACATTTTCGGCGAAGGTCACGAGCCGATCCCCAACGCCACTTTCCTTGCCAAGCCCTTCACGCTGAACGAACTGGCGCAATGCGTGGCCCGCCAGTTGCAGGGTCCGCCGCGCCGCCTGGACGCGTGAACGCTTTCTTAACGGTTCCGGCCCAAGGATGGTTAAGGAAAGATGATTCGTCCTGTGGATAACGCTTGAAAAAGCCGTCCCGACAACGCATCTATGCCCAGGAACAAGAAGTGAACATAAACCTCCCGTAGCCGGCAGATTGCTGTATCGGCCGGGCTGTGAAATAACGGTAAGGACGATATGGCACAGGCGAGCATCTTCGACATGAACGACAAGCGCAGCGCGGACAAGCAGAAGGCGCTCGACAGCGCCCTTGCCCAGATCGAGCGGCAATTCGGCAAGGGCTCGATCATGAAGCTGGGCAAGGACAGCCCGGTGGCCGAGATCGAGGCGACCTCGACCGGGTCGCTGGGGCTGGACATCGCCCTGGGCATCGGCGGCCTGCCCAAGGGCCGCATCATCGAGATCTTCGGTCCGGAAAGCTCGGGCAAGACCACGCTGACGCTGCATGTCGTGGCCGAGGAACAGAAGAAGGGCGGCGTCTGCGCCTTTGTGGACGCGGAACACGCCCTGGATCCGCAATATGCCAAGAAGCTGGGCGTGAACCTGGACGAGCTGCTGATCAGCCAGCCCGACACCGGCGAACAGGCCCTGGAGATCGTGGACACGCTGGTGCGGTCGGGCGCGGTCAGCCTGGTGGTGGTCGATTCGGTGGCGGCGCTGACGCCGAAATCCGAAATCGAAGGCGACATGGGCGACATGCAGATGGGCAGCCAGGCCCGCCTCATGAGCCAGGCGATGCGCAAGCTGACCGCCTCCATCGGCCGGTCCAACTGCATGGTGATCTTCATCAACCAGATCCGCATGAAGATCGGCGTGATGTTCGGCAACCCGGAAACCACCACGGGCGGCAACGCGCTGAAATTCTATGCCTCGGTCCGCCTGGACATCCGCCGCACCGGCGCCGTCAAGGACCGGGACGAGGTGATCGGCAACACCACTCGCGTGAAGGTCGTCAAGAACAAGGTGGCGCCGCCCTTCCGGCAGGTGGAGTTCGACATCATGTACGGCGAGGGCGTCAGCAAGGTGGGCGAGCTGATCGACCTTGGCGTCAAGGCCGGCGTGGTCGAGAAATCGGGCGCCTGGTATTCCTATGGCGACGAGCGCATCGGCCAGGGCCGAGAGAACGCCAAGCAGTTCCTGCGCGACAATCCCGAAAAGGCCATGGCGATCGAGGACAAGATCCGCGCAAGCCACGGCCTGGAATTCGCCGTCGAGGGCGGCGAGGACGACAGCCTGACCGAGGAATGATCGGCGGAAACGGCGCGCGGGCAGGGATGCCCGCGCGGTTTCCTGCGCCTGTCCTGCGGCAAGCGTGAATGGCGATTGCTGGACAGGGCAGCCCTCGGGTTATAGACCATTCGCCAAACCGGCGCGCCTGTTCGCGCCATCAGCTTGCGAAGGCCCCCGATGCCCACACTGAACGACATCCGCTCGACATTCCTTTCCTTCTTCGAGCGCAACGGCCATCGCGTGGTCGACAGCTCGCCCCTGGTGCCGCGCAACGACCCGACGCTGATGTTCACCAACTCGGGCATGGTGCAGTTCAAGAACCTGTTCACCGGGGTGGAAACCCGCGACTACAAGCGCGCGACCACCGCGCAGAAATGCGTGCGCGCGGGCGGCAAGCACAACGATCTGGACAATGTGGGCTACACCGCGCGCCACCACACCTTTTTCGAGATGCTGGGCAATTTCAGCTTCGGCGACTATTTCAAGGACGGCGCCATTCCCTTTGCCTGGGAACTGCTGACCAAGGATTTCGGCATCCCCAAGGACAAGCTGCTGGTCACGGTTTACCACACCGACGACGAGGCCGCGAACATCTGGAAAAAGGTCGCGGGCCTGACCGACGACCGGATCATCCGCATCCCGACCTCGGACAATTTCTGGCAGATGGGCCCGACCGGCCCCTGCGGTCCCTGCACCGAGATCTTCTATGACCACGGCGATCATATCTGGGGCGGCCCTCCGGGCAGCGCGGACGAGGACGGCGACCGCTTTATCGAGATCTGGAACCTTGTGTTCATGCAGAACGAGCAGTTCGAGGACGGCTCGATGCGCGCGCTGGACATGCAGTCGATCGACACCGGCATGGGGCTGGAGCGGATCGGCGCGCTGCTCCAGGGCAAGCACGACAATTACGACACCGACCTGATGCGCTCGCTGATCGAGGCAAGCGCCCACGCGACCAGCGCCGATCCAGACGGGCCGGGCAAGGTCCATCACCGGGTGATCGCCGACCACCTGCGCTCGACCAGCTTTCTGATCGCGGACGGGGTGATGCCGTCGAACGAGGGGCGCGGCTATGTGCTGCGCCGGATCATGCGCCGGGCGATGCGCCACGCGCACATGCTGGGCGCGCAGGACCCGGTCATGCACAAGCTGGTGCCCGCCCTGGTGCGCCAGATGGGCGCTGCCTATCCCGAACTGACCCGCGCGCAGGCGCTGATCGAGGAAACGCTGCGCAGCGAGGAAACCCGCTTCCGCCAGACGCTGGACCGCGGGCTGCGGCTGCTGGACGACGAACTGGCCCGCCTGCCCGAAGGCGCGAACCTGCCGGGCGAGGCGGCCTTCAAGCTGTATGACACCTATGGCTTCCCGCTGGATCTGACGCAGGACGCGCTGCGCGAGCGCGGCCGGTCGGTCGATACCGCCGGCTTCGACGCCGCCATGGCCGAGCAGAAGGCCAAGGCGCGCGCCGCCTGGGCGGGTTCGGGTGAATCCAAGGACGCCGCCATCTGGTTCGAGCTGGCCGAGAAGCACGGCGCGACCGAGTTTCTGGGCTATGACACCGAGGAAGCCGAGGGCCAGATCCTCGCCCTGGTGGCGGACGGGACGGACGTGGCCGAGGCCGAGCAAGGCCAGACGGTGCATATCGTGGTGAACCAGTCGCCCTTTTACGCCGAAGCCGGGGGGCAGGTGGGCGATACCGGGCTGATCAGGACGGAAACCGGCGCGGCCCGCGTGACGGACACCAGAAAGGTCGCGGGCGTCTTCCTGCACGTGGCCGAGGTGACGCTGGGCACCATCAGCCGCGGGCAGGGCGCCACGCTTTCGGTCGATCACGCCCGCCGCAGCGCCATCCGGGCCAACCACTCGGCCACGCACCTGCTGCACGAGGCGCTGCGCCGCGCGTTGGGCGCGCATGTCGCGCAGCGCGGCAGCCTGAACGCGCCCGACCGGCTGCGCTTCGACTTCAGCCACAACAGCGCCGTCTCGCCCGAGGAACTGGCGCGGGTCGAGGCCGAGGTGAACGATTTCATCCGCCAGAATGCGCCCGTGGAAACGCGCATCATGACGCCCGACGACGCGCGGTCCTTGGGCGCGCAGGCGCTGTTCGGCGAGAAATACGGCGACGAGGTGCGGGTCGTCTCGATGGGCCGTCTGACCGACAGCGGCAAGGGAACGGACGGCCACACCTATTCGCTGGAGCTTTGCGGCGGCACGCATGTCGTGCGCACGGGCGACATCGGGGCCTTTGCGCTGCTGGGCGACAGCGCATCCAGCGCGGGGGTGCGCCGGATCGAGGCGCTGACCGGACAGGCCGCCCTGGCGCATCTGCGCCATTCCGACAGCCAGCTGTCGGAAATCGCGGGCATCCTCAAGGCGCAGGCGGGCGATGTCGTGAACCGAGTCAAGGCGCTTGCCGAGGAACGCAAGGCGCTGGCGAACGAGGTCGCGCAACTCAAGCGCCAGTTGGCCATGGGCGGCGGCCAGGCCCAGGCCGCCAAGGACATCGGCGGCGTCAAGTTCATCGGCCGCAAGGTCGAGGGCGTCGGCGGCAAGGAACTGGGCGCCCTGGTCGACGAGATGAAATCGCAGCTTGGCAGCGGCGCGGTGCTGGTTCTGGCCGAGGCCGAGGGCAAGGCCACGGTCGCGGCAGGGGTGACGCCCGATTTGGTGGACCGGATCAGCGCCGTCACGCTGGTGCAGACCGCCACCGCCGCGCTTGGCGGCAAGGGCGGCGGCGGGCGGCCCGACCGGGCGCAGGGCGGCGCGCCCAGTCTTGCGGCTGCCGACGACGCCATCGCCCAGGTCGAGAAACTGCTGGAGGAAACGGCATGACCGCGCTCTGGATCGCCCATGTGACCGTCACCGACCCCGAGGCCTATGCGAAATACGCCCAGGCCGCCGGTCCGGCCATCGCCGCGCATGGCGGGGTTTTCCTGGCGCGCGGCGGGCGGTTCCAGCAGATGGAGGGGGCGGAGCGTCCCCGCAACGTGGTCGCGCGCTTTCCCAGCTTTGACGCCGCCGTTGCCTGTTACAACAGCAGCGAATACCAGGCGGCGCTGGCTCATGCCAAGGGCGCGTCCGAACGCGACCTTGTGATCGTCGAGGAAACGCCTCCGCCAGCGGAATAGGCTTTGTTTGTCATCCTTTCGTGGTATTTCTGACGCATAACACAGAAACGCGAAGGGGCAGGATCATGTGCCGTTGGGCCGCCTATGTGGGCCAACCGATTTTCCTCGAGGAAATCGTCAGCCGCCCGGATCATTCGCTGATCCGGCAAAGCCAGGGGGCGCGGCGCTGCGTGACGCCGGTGAACGCGGACGGCTTCGGCCTCGCCTGGTATGGCGAACGGCCCGAGCCGGGGCTGTATCGCGACGTGATGCCCGCCTGGTCGGACCCGAACCTGCACAGCCTGGTCGCGCAGGTGCGGTCGGGACTGTTCATGGCCCATGTCCGCGCCTCGACCGGGACGGCGACCAGCCGCAACAATTGCCATCCCTTCGTCTCGGGCCGCTGGAGCTTCATGCACAACGGGCAGTTCGGCGGCTATGACGCGTTCCGCCGCGATGCCGACGGGATGATCCCCGACGATCTTTACGCCCACCGCAAGGGCGCCACCGACAGCGAGGCGCTGTTCCTGATCGCCCTGGGCGAGGGCCTTGACCTGGATCCCAAGGGCGCCATGGAGCGCGCGGTCGCGCGGCTGACCGATCTGGCGATGCGTCGGGGCAGCGCGCCCTTTGTGCGGGCCGCCTGCGCCTTCTCGGACGGGCAAAGGCTTTATGCGATCCGCCATGCCAGCGACGACGGGGCGCCCAGCCTGTTTCACCGCTGGTCGCAAACCCGCAACGGGCGCGCCGTGGTGTCGGAACCGCTGGAAACCGACGAGAACGACTGGACCGAGGTGCCGCCGGGCAGCTTCTGCATCTTCGACCAGGGCAGCGTCACGATCCAGCCGTTCCTGCCGCAGGCGCAGGCCCGCGCGGCCTGATCCTTACCCCTGCGAAGGGGCGTGGCGCGGGGCAGGGGGCGTGGCCTCTCCCATGGCGGGTTCCCCCGACACCACGGTGGCATGGCCGCTGGGCTGCGGAGCGGCGGCAGGCGGCAGGTCGGGCACGGGTTCCGGCGCGCGCGCGGGCGAGGCCGCGGCGGGATATTCCGGCTGCGGCGGGCGGGCCTGCGACGGGGCGGGAACGGCGAGTGTGCGGCGGAAGACCAGCAGGTTGTGATAAACCGTGTTGCGCCCGGTCAGGCCGCTGCGTTCCTCGGACGGCAGGACATCGGCGCGGACATATTCCCAGCCGTCGCGCGCCATCCGGTTCAGCTCCAGGGTGAGGGCGACCGAATAGCGATCCGCCGGCGTCTTGGCATCCTTGGCCTTTTCGCCGCGAGACGGGGCGGGAATGACGCTGTATTCGAACTGGCCCAAGGCGATGCTCCCTTTGATGCGCGGCTGCGTCCCGCGATAACCTGATGCTGCGGCCGAGGTTCCGGACGCCGGAACCGCACCCGTCACATCCCGAGTTTCCTGGCGACCAGCTCGTTGACCGCGGCCGGGTTGGCCTTGCCGCCGGTGGCCTTCAGCACCTGGCCCACGAACCAGCCGGCCAGCTTGGGGTTGGCGCGGGCCTTTTCGACCTGAACGGGATTGGCCGCGATGATCTCGTCCACGGCGGCCTCGATGGCGCCCAGATCCGTGACCTGCTTCATGCCGCGCGATTCCACGATCTGCGCGGGATCGCCCCCTTCGGTCCACAGGATCTCGAACACGTCCTTGGCGATCTTGCCGGAAATGTCGCCCGACTGGATCAGGTCGATCACCCCGCCAAGCTGGGCCGCGGACACCGGCGAGGTTTCCACCGACAGCCCTTCCTTGTTCAGCCGCCCGAACAATTCGTTGATGACCCAGTTCGCCGCCTGCTTGCCGTCGCGGCCGCGCGCCACGGCCTCGAAGAAATCGGCATTCTCGACCTCGGCCGTCAGCACGCCCGCGTCGTATTCCGACAAGCCCAGCTCCTTGACGAACCGCGCCTTCTTCTCGTCCGGCAGTTCGGGCATGGCGCGGGCGATGTCGTCCACCCAGGCCTGTTCGATGTCCAGCGGCAGCAGGTCGGGATCGGGGAAGTAACGGTAGTCATGCGCTTCCTCCTTGGAGCGCATGGACCGGGTTTCCCCCTTGTCGGGGTCGTAAAGGCGGGTTTCCTGGACAACCGTGCCGCCGTCCTCGATGATGGCGATCTGGCGGCGGGCCTCGTGTTCGATGGCCTGTTGGATGAAGCGCAGCGAGTTCATGTTCTTGATCTCGCACCGCGTGCCCAGGTGGCTGAAGTCCTGGGTTTCCTGGTAGCGTTCATAGGCGCCGGGCGCGCAGACCGAGACGTTCACGTCGGCGCGCAGGTTGCCGTTCTGCATGTTGCCGTCGCAGGTGCCCAGATAGCGCATGATCTGGCGCAGCTTGGCGACATAGGCCGCCGCTTCCTCGGGGGACCGGATGTCGGGACGGCTGACGATCTCCATCAGCGCCACGCCGGTGCGGTTCAGGTCCACGAAGGACATGGTGGGATCCATGTCGTGGATCGACTTGCCCGCGTCCTGTTCCAGGTGGATGCGTTCGATGCGCACGCGGCGGGCGACGCCGGGGGCCATGTCCACGATCACCTCGCCCTCGCCCACGATGGGGTGGTAAAGCTGGCTGATCTGGTAGCCCTGCGGCAGGTCCGGGTAGAAATAGTTCTTGCGGTCGAAGGCCGAGCGCAGGTTGATCGCGGCCTTCAGCCCCAACCCGGTTCGCACGGCCTGGGCCACGCAGAATTCGTTGATGACCGGCAGCATTCCCGGCATGGCCGCATCGACAAAGGCGACATGGCTGTTCGGTTCCGCCCCGAAGCCGGTCGATGCGCCCGAGAACAGCTTGGCGTTGGACGCCACCTGGGCATGCACCTCGAGCCCGATCACCAGTTCCCAGTCCCCCTTGGCCCCGGCGATGGTCTTGGGCTGCGGGGCTGTGAAGGAAAGATGGTCAAGCATCGGAAACCTCGGATGGGTCGGGCGAGTATTGCTGGTGCAGGTCTTTTAGGTCAGCGCGCCGGTGATGTCACGGGGGCGGCGGGCGCAAATCGTCACGATCTTCCGCCGGTGCGAATCACGCGGCTGGCAGAAAAGCGCGGGCAAATCGTTAACCGCGCGTGTCCCATGATCCGTTTCGGCGGATTTTCGAGCATGGGGGTTCGTGTCCTTGGCGTGATGCCGCCGACGGTTCCGCTGCCACCTTGCCAGTTTATCCAACCGGGATATGGGTTTGTGCGACGAAACAACCCCACGAGGACCGGATGCGCTCTGCGCTTGTGCCCCTTGCCGCCCTGGCTTTCCTGGCTGCGTGCCAATCCACGACGACCCCGCAATCCGAAAGCAAGGCCGCGTCCGAGGCACAGCAGATGCAACTGGCGAACCAGCCGCCGATGCGGTGGGGTCAGACTGCAGGGTCGGAGCAGTGGACCAAGGCCACGCTGTCGGCGCTGGACCGGGAAGGGGTCACGATCCTGTCGCGCGTACCGAACGACATCGACGCCTTTTGCCCGAACTACGCGCAACTGAACCCGACGGGGCGCAAGGCCTTCTGGGCGGGGCTTCTGTCGGCGGTGGCCAAGCACGAAAGCACCTACAATCCGCAGGCCAGCGGCGGCGGCGGCAAATGGCTGGGGCTGATGCAGATCGCGCCCGCGACCTGGCGCAACTATGGCTGCGACGGCAACATCAAGAACGGCGGCGACAATATGTCCTGCGCGGTCAAGATCATGTCGCGGCAGGTGGCGCGCGACAATGCGGTCGCCCATGACGGCAACGGCTGGCGCGGGATCGCGCGCGACTGGGCGCCGCTGCGCAATGCCTCGAAGCGCGCCGACATCGCTGCCTGGACCAGCAGCCAGAGCTATTGCAGGCCGCAGGCGTAGGAGGGGCGTTGCCCCTCGGCCCGTTCCGGGCCTCACCCCAGGGTATTTCGGACAAAGAAGAAGGGCGGGGGTTCCCGCCCTTTCTTCTCAGCGCAGGGCGGCCAGGATGCGCGCCCAGGACCGCGCTCCCTTGGCGAAGCTTTGCAGATCGTACTTCTCGTTCGGGGAATGGATGCGGTCGTCGTCGCGGGCGAATCCGACCAGCATGGAGTCCATTCCCAGGATCGTCTTGAAGTCGCCCGCGATGGGGATCGAGCCGCCGCTGCCGATAAAGGCGGCCTCTTGCCCCCATTCCTCGCCCAGGGCCTGCCGGGCGGCGGCGAAGGCGGGGTCCGAGGTGTCCATGACGCTGGCCGGGCTGCCGCCGTGCTCGTGGAACTCCGCCGTGCAGTCGGGCGGCAGGAAGCTCCGCACATGGTCGCGGAAGGCCGCGCGGATGCGGGCCGGATCCTGGGTGCCGGTCAGGCGGAAGCTGACCTTGGCGCGCGCCTCGGCCGGAAGCACGGTCTTGAAGCCGTCTCCGGCATAGCCGCCGGTGATGCCGTTGATTTCGGCCGTGGGGCGGTTCCAGGCCATCTCGACCGGCATCCGGTCCTTTTCGCCGACGGGGTGGGACAGGCCCACGCGGCCCAGCATCGCGCCGACGTCGAAGCCCAGCGATTCCCAATCGCGGCGCAGGTCGGGCGGCAGATCCTGAACGCCGTCATAGAAGCCCGGCAGGGTGATCCGGCCATCGCCGGTCTTCAGCGCGGCCAGCGCCTGCGCCAGAACCATGATCGGGTTGGCCGCCAGGCCGCCGAACAGGCCCGAATGCAGGTCGCGGTCGGCGCCGCGGATCACGACCTCCTCGCCTACCAGGCCGCGCAGCTGCGTGACGATGGCGGGGCGGGTGCCGCCGAACAGTTCGGTGTCGCAGATCATCGCCAGGGATGCCCGCAATTCGGCGGCGTTCTCGTGCAGGAAGGGCCGCAAGGACGGCGAGCCGGACTCTTCCTCGCCCTCGAACAGCAGGATCAGGTCGGACGGCAATGCGCCATGCACGTCGCGCCAGGCCCGGAAAGCCTCGACAAAGGTCATCAGCTGGCCCTTGTCGTCGGAAGCGCCGCGGGCGCGGATCACGCGGCCGGCGGGCGTGTCCTCGATCCGGGGATCGAAGGGCGGGCGGTCCCACAGCGACAGCGGATCGACCGGCTGCACGTCGTAATGGCCGTAGAACAGCAAGGGCCGGGCGCCCCCGGGCCGCGAGCGGGCGACCACCATCGGGTGGCAGGCCGTGTCGCGGACCGCCGCGTCGAAGCCGATCCCCGCCAGTTCGTCCCGCAGCCATTCGGCGGCGGCGCGCACGTCGCCGGCATGGGCCGGATCGGTCGAGATCGAGGGGATCCGCAGAAAGGCCGCCAGCCTGTCCAGAGCCGCGTCCAGTCCTTGATCCAGCCGGGCCAGAACCTCGTCCAATCTTGCGTTTCGCGCCATCTTCGTCCCTCTTTTCCGAGTCATTCGATAGGTTTCGCGCATGGTCCTTTGGTCCCCGTGCGACAATTTCGACCTGTCATTTTCGGCATTTGACATGTATCAACGCAGGACCGCGCGCGATCTGACAATGATTGCACCCAGCCAGCTATGCAAGGGAACGCCCGTAATGAACTATGATGCCGCCTTGGACCAGGCTATCGGCCGGCTGCATGAGGAAGGCCGCTATCGCACCTTCATCGACATCGAGCGGGTGAAGGGTCAGTTCCCCCAGGCTGTGTGGACGCGCCCCGACGGCGAAAAGCAGGACATCACCGTGTGGTGCGGCAACGACTATCTGGGCATGGGCCAGCATCCGGTGGTGCTGGAGGCGATGCACGAGGCGCTGGACGCGGTGGGCGCGGGCTCGGGCGGGACGCGCAACATTTCGGGCACCACGGTTTATCACAAGCGGCTGGAAGCCGAACTGGCCGACCTGCACGGCAAGCAGGCGGCCCTGGTCTTTTCCAGCGCCTACACCGCCAACGACGCCACGCTGTCCACCCTGCGCAAGCTGTTCCCGGGACTGATCATCTATTCGGACGAACTGAACCACGCCTCGATGATCGAGGGGATCAAGCGGTTCGAGGGCGCCAAGCGCATCTTCCGGCACAACGACGTGGCCCATCTGCGGCAACTGCTGGCCGCCGACGATCCGACCCTGCCCAAGCTGATCGCCTTTGAATCGATCTATTCGATGGACGGCGATTTCGGCCCGATCGAGGCGATCTGCGACCTGGCGGACGAATTCAACGCCCTGACCTATCTGGACGAGGTTCACGCGGTCGGCATGTACGGGCCGCGCGGCGGCGGCGTGGCCGAGCGCGACGGGCTGACGCACCGCATCGACATCTTCAACGGCACGCTGGGCAAGGCCTTTGGCGTCTTCGGCGGCTATATCGCGGGCACGGCCAAGATGATGGACGCCATCCGGTCCTATGCGCCGGGCTTCATCTTCACCACGTCCTTGCCGCCCGCGGTGGCGGCGGGGGCGGCCGCCTCCATTGCCTTCCTGAAGGGCGCCGAAGGCCAGCACCTGCGCGACGCGCAGCAGCTGCATGCCCGGATCCTGAAGATGCGGCTGAAATCGCTGGGAATGCCCATCATCGACCACGGCAGCCATATCGTGCCGGTTCATGTCGGCCATCCGGTCCATTGCAAGATGCTGTCGGACATGCTGCTGCGCGACTATGGCATCTATGTCCAGCCGATCAATTTCCCGACCGTGCCCCGCGGCACGGAACGGCTGCGCTTTACCCCCTCGCCCGTCCATGCGCCGCGCCAGATCGATCATCTGGTCAAGGCGATGGACAGGCTGTGGTCACATTGCGCACTCAACCGGCAGGAAATGAGCGCATAGCCAATTCGCCTGGTGAACTGCTCTCGCTTGCGTGATAAGCTCGGGTTAATGAAAAGCAAGGAACCGTTCGATTCGGGGCGGTGTTCCTGCATCGGGCTATGAGGCAGACGAGAAAATGAGCAGGCTGCGGGCTGAGAACCCGGCAGAACAGGATTTGCGGGTGGAGGAAGTGGACCATTTCCTCGACGACGACACGCGCCTTGGCGACATCCTGCGGGGCGAAAGGGCAACGCTGGGCAAGTCGCTGCTGGATGTGCAGCGAGAGTTGCGCATCCGTGCCTCTTATGTCGCCGCGATCGAGAATTGCGACATCACCGCCTTTGACACGCCATCCTTCGTGTCGGGCTATGTCCGGTCCTATGCGCGTTATCTGGGCATGGATCCCGACTGGACCTTTCGCCGGTTCTGCCTGGAATCCGGCTTCCAGCCGACCCATGGCATGGCGCCCGCGGCAGCCGGACCGAAGCCCGCGAAGCGGCCATCCGACCCGGTCGAGGCCCTGGCCAATCCCAAGGCGCTGTTCATCCCCCAGCAGGAAAGTTTCTGGTCCGATGTCGAGCCGCGCGCCATCGGCGCGGTGCTGGTGCTGACCGCGCTGGTTTGCGGCCTGGCTTATGGCGGCTGGTCGGTCCTGCAAGAGGTGCAGCGCGTCACCCTGACACCGGGCGAGAACGCGCCGGGCGTGGTGACGGCGCTGGATCCGGCCGAAGGCGCGGGCATGGCCGAACCGCCGCTGGACATGTCCGGCACCACGGCTCTGGCCGAAAGCCTGCCGCAGCCCGAGGGGCTTGACCGCCTTTACCGCCCGCAGATCCTGGAGGCTCCGGTTCTGACGGCGCGTGACGGGCCGATCGCCGCCATCGACCCCGGCCTGACCCAGGCCCTGACCGCCGATCAGGCATCCGTCGCGCAAACCGCGCCGGAAGCCGCGACCGCCATCCAGCAGGCCCTGGCCGAGGCCGCGCAGGCGTCCTTCGGCCCGCCGATGCCGGAACAGGCCGCCGCGATCACGGTGGCGCCCGACGCCCCGGCGCTGGAGCTGCTGGCCGCCCGCCCGGCCTGGGTCCGGGTCACCTCGGCCGATGGCACGGTGCTGCTGGAAAAGATCATGGATGCGGGCGAACGCTTCACGCTGCCCAGCCTCGAGGAGCCGCCGGTGCTGCGCACGGGCAATTCGGGCGCGGTCTATTTCGCAGTGAACGGCCGGACTTATGGTCCCGCCGCGCCCGGGCCGCAGGTGGTCAAAAACATCAAGCTGTCGCCCGAGAACGTGACGGGCAAGTACGCCCTGGCGGATCTGAACGCGGATCCCGAACTGGCGCAGATGGTCGCGGTGGCCCAGGCCGCGCCTGCCCCGGACGCGCAGACCACCGCGACCGAATAGCCGGCCCGCGTCCCGCGATGGCCGGGGGCCAGCCCCCAGACCCCCGGGATATTTGCACAAAGGTGAACGCAGGGCGTTATTCGCCCCAGGTCCGTTCCAGAAGGGCGATCCAGTTGTCGCAGGCGATCTTGCGGATCAGATCCTGGCCATAGCCGTGGTGCTGCATGGCGGCCAGCAGGGCGGGCAGGGCGGCGGCGTCGGGCAGGTCGCGCGGCATCAGCGCGCCGTCGAAGTCGGATCCGAGCGCCACGCCATCCTCGCCCAGGATCGCCAGCAGGTGATCGAGATGGCGCAGCATGGTGTCGAGGCCTTCCAGCGGCAGGCGGCGGCCGTCTTCGCGCAGGAAGCTGGAGGCGAAGTTCAGGCCGACCAGACCGCCGCTGTCGGCGATCATCCGCAACTGCCGGTCGGTCAGGTTGCGGCTGCTTTCGCTGATCGCATGGACGCAGCTGTGGCTGGCGACCAGGGGTGCGTCGGACAGCGCCGCGACATCGTTGAACCCCGCCTCGTTCAGGTGCGACAGGTCCAGCATGATCCGCAGGCCGTTGCATTCGCGGACCAGGGTCTTGCCCGCGTCGGTCAGGCCCGCGCCCGTGTCGGGCGAGGACGGAAAGGCGAAGGGCACGCCATCGGCATAAACGGTCGGGCGCGACCAGACCGGCCCCAGCGAACGCAGGCCCGCCCCATGCCACAGATGCAGCGCGTCCATGTCGGGGATCGCCTCGGCCCCTTCCATGTGCATGATCGCGGCGATGCGGCCCGCGGCCACGGTTTCGCGGATGGCGCGCGCCGAGGTGACGATGTTCAGCGTGCCCGTCCGCTCCAGCGCCTTGAGGGCGCTGGCCTGGGCGAAGGCATGGGGCAGGGCCTCGGCAAAGGGGATCCGGGGCGGCAGGGGCATCGCGTAGGGCGGGTTTTCCATCAGCGCCACGGCGGCGGCGTCGTTCGGGTTCAGCGGCGCCGGGATCCAGATCGCGAAAAAGCCGCCCACCAGCCCCCCCGCACGGGCGCGCGGCAGGTCCAGGTGGCCGGTGCCGTCGCCGGTCGTCCAGACGGCGGGGCCTTGCGCCACGACGCGTTGCAGGAAATCGTTGTGGCCGTCGAATACCGGGATCATCCGCTTCTCCTTGGTTTGTGCCGACCATGCACATCCGGGTGCGGGCGGCAATGGCCGCGCTTGGCGCGGCCCGCGATTCGGCCTTAGGCTGGCCCCGGCAAGCCACAGGAGACGCCAGCCATGCCCGACATCCGCCCCGATTTCGACGGCCAGACCGTGATCACCACCTTTGAAGTGACGCCCGGCAGCGCCCATGACGTGCTGGATCTGCTGACGGATGCCTGGGATCAGGTGATCCGCCGCCAGCCTGGCTTCGTGTCGGGCGCGATCCACCTGAACGACGCGCAGACCCGCATCGCCACCTATTCGCAATGGCGCGACCGCAAGGACTATCAGGCCATGTTGCGCAGCGAGGACATGCGCCAGCGCAACCGCGCGATCAACGGCATGTGCAAAAGCTTCGAGCCGGTGATGTACGAGGTCCAGGCCGTCTTCGACCGATGATGCTGCATCCGCAGAAAGGCCGTGCAATCGCGGCGGCCCGCCGCTAACTTGCCCGGGCGTCAACCGGCAGGAGTCACGATGGCGGGCAGGATCATCACGGTCGCGCAGCAAAAAGGCGGGTCGGGCAAGACGACCCTGGCCGTCAACCTGGCCGTCAGCCTGCACGAACGCGGCCATTCGGTGGCGCTGGTCGATACCGACCCGCAGGGCAGTCTGGGCCGCTGGTTCGTCGAGCGGATGCAGGCCCGGGGCGAGGACGAGGCGATGGATTTTTCCACCTCGTCGGCCTGGGGGGCCAGCTACGAATCCGAAAAGCTGAAAAAGCGGTTCGATTTCGTGATCGTCGACACGCCGCCCAAGATCGACAGCGATCTGCGCCCGGCGCTGCGGGTGGCCGATCTGGTGCTGGTGCCGGTGGCAACCAGCCATGTGGATCTGTGGGCGACCGAGGGCGTGCTGGATCTGGCGCGCCGCGAGAAGGCCCGCGTTCTGGTGGTGATGAACCGCGTGCGCCCCAACACCCGCCTGTCCGCCGAGGTCGCGCAGAAGGCGGCCGACCTGGGGGCCGAGGTCGCGGGGACGCAGCTGGCGAACCGGGTGCTTTACGCGGAAACGCTGGGGCAGGGCGTCGGCGCCCTGGAACGCGCCCGGAGCGGCCCCGCGCGGGACGAGATCGTCAAGCTGACCGACGAGGTTCTGTCGGCAATGGCCTAGACCGGCAGGATCGCCGGGCCGTCCGGCGTCTCGATCCGGCGGACGCTGATGCCGAAGGCGCGGCGCAGCAACTCGTCGCGCAGCACCCCGTCAACGGGGCCGTCGGCCAGCACATGCCCGCCCGCCAGCAGCACAAGGCGCGTGCAGAACCGCGCCGCCAGCCCAAGGTCGTGGATCGAGGCCAGCACCGTCCGGCCTTCCCCGGCCAGTTCCCGGAACAGCCGCAGGCAGGCCAGTTGCTGCGCCGGATCCAGCCCGGCGACGGGTTCGTCCGCGATCAGCAGGGGGGTGTCCTGGGCAAGCGCGCGGGCGATCAGGGCGCGGTTCTGTTCGCCCCCGGACAGGCGCAGGGCGGTGCGCTTGCGGAACGGCTCCAGCCCCATGCGGGCGATGGCGGCGTCGATGGCGATGCGGTCCACGCCGCTGCGCCCGCCGCCGGGCCAGGGGATGCGGCCCAGGGCAACCAGATCGGCGACGCTGACGGGCCAGGCGATCTCGCGCGCCTGCGGCAGATAGGCGGCGTGGCGGGCGCGGCGGTCGGGCGGCATCCGCGCCAGCGAAGACCGGCCCGAAAAGGGGATCAGACCAAGCGCGGCCTCCATCAGCGAGGATTTGCCCGCGCCGTTGGGGCCGATCAGGCCGACGAATTCGCCCGGCTTCAGGATCATGTTGACCCCGTGCAGCACCGGACGGCGGCGGCGGGTGACGGAAAGGCCGGTCAAAGTCAGGACCATCAGACGCGCCCCCCGCTGCGGGTCTTCCAGATCAGGTGCAGAAACAGCGGCGCGCCGACGATGGCGGTCAGCACGCCCAGCTTCAGGTCGCGGTCGGGCACGATCAGCCGCACCGCGATGTCCGAGGCCAGCAGCAGCGCCGCCCCGCCAAGCGCCGAGGCGGGCAGCAGGGCCGAGGGGCGCGCGCCCACGAACGGCCGCAGGACATGCGGCACGACCAGGCCCACGAAGCCGATGGCCCCGGCCACCGCCGTGGCGGGACCGACGATCAGGGCGGTGCCCGCGATCAGCCGCCAGCGCAGCGGCGGTCCGCCGACGCCAAGCGCCTGCGCCGCAGCCTCGCCCAGGGTCAGCGCGTCCAGCGCGCGGCGGGCGGACAGAACAAGGATGGCGCCAAGCCCCATCGGCGGCAGGGCAAGCCACACATGCAGCATGGATCGGTCGGCCAGCGATCCCATCAGCCAGAACACGATCTCGCTGGCGGCGTAAGGGTTCGGCGACAGGTTCAGCACCAGCGAGGTGCCTGCCCCTGCCAGCGCCGAAATCGCCACTCCCGCCAGGATCAGCGTGACCGAACCCCCGCGCGGTCCGGCCAGCGCCGTCAGAAGCGCGACGCCCCCCGCCGCGCCGGCCAAGGCGGCCAGCGGCAGGGCCAGCGCGGCGGCCGCGGACAGTCCGGTGTGGATCGCGATAACCGCGCCCAGGGCGGCCATGCCGGACACTCCGATCAGACCCGGTTCGGCCAGCGGGTTGCGCAGATAGCCTTGCAGCGCGGCCCCGGTCAGCCCCAGGCCCGCGCCCACGGCCGCGCCCAGGATCGCGCGCGGCAGGCGGATTTCGCGCATCACGATGGGCAGCGGCCCCTCGCCGCCCAAGGCCAGCGCGCGCAGAGATTCCGCCGGGGGCAGCCCCGCCGGTCCGGTCAGCAGCGAGGCCGCGAACAGCGCCGCCGCCATGGCCGAAAGGGCCAGGAACAGCCCCTTCATTCCAGCGACCGGATGGCGCGGGTCACGAAGGGCGTGCCGCAGATCCAGTCGCGGCCGGTCACCTGAGGTTCCGCCTGGACGGCGGCCAGCGCGGGATGGTCCAGGATCGCCTCGCCCCGCGACTGGCCGGGCCATTTGGCGCCGGTGATCAGCCGGTCGGGCTGTGCCATGACCAGCAGTTCCATCGGCAGGGCGGTGGTGGCGGTGATGCCATGGTCGGCGGCGATGTTGGCGTAACCCGCCGCCTCGAGGATCGACCCGGCCAGCGTGTCCCGCCCCGAGGTGAAGCCGTTGGCGTAATAAAGCGCCGCGCGGCCCTGGCCGGCGGGGCGGCGCACGGCGTCCAGATCCGCGTCGAAGCGGGCCAGAAGATCCCGCGCCTCGGCCGGACGGTCCAGCAGCTCGCCCATGCGCGCGATCTCGGCCCGGATGGCGTCGAAGGTCTCGGCCGGGGGCAGCACCTCGACCCGGACGCCGAGGCGGCGCAGCATCTCCACCGTGGCGGGCGGGGTATAGGTGCCCGCGATCACCAGGTCGGGGCGCATCAGATAGATTTCCTCGGCCCGCCCGCTGTTGGGGGCATAGCCCGCCGCCTGGTCCGCCATCGGCGACAGGCGCGGATCCTGGGCCAGAGTGCTGACGGACAGCAACTGCCCCGGCGCGGCCAGCATCATCGCCAGCTGGTCGCTGCACAGGTTCATCGACACCACGCGCTGCGGCGCCGCCCCCGCGGGACATGCGGCGGCGATCAGGACCGCCGCCAGGATGGCCCTAGAACGACGCACGCAGCCCCGCATACACCGCCCGGCCAGCCGTGCCATAGCCGCTGACCCACTGGTAATCCTCGTCAAGGACGTTCTCCAATCGCAGATAGGCGGTGGCATTGCCGCGGACGGAATGGCTGACCAGCAGATCGACGGTGGTGAAGTCGTCCAGGCCCGCCGCCCGCCCGGCCACGTGTTGCAGGTCGATGCCTGCCGTGGTGCCGGTGGCGAAGGTCGTCTCGGCGCCCAGGTTCAGGACGCGTTCGGGCGCCCTGGCCCAGTCCGGCACGTCGGTCTGATTGTCGATAAAGGAATAGCTGGCTGTCAGCGCATGGCCCGCGCCGAAGGCGTAACGGCCGTCGATCTCCACGCCCCGGCGGCGGGCGATGCCGGGCACCTGGTTATAAAGGTCGTCGTTCCAATCCGAGGGCGTGCCGTTGTCATCGAAACCGATCAGATTGTCCGTCTTCAGCCAAAAGGCCGTCGCGCGCAGGTGGCTGTCGCCCCATTGCTTTTCGACGCCCAGTTCGTAGGTGCGGCTTTCCTCGGGTTCCAAGGTCGCGGTGCCGTAGAACGGGTCGAACAGCTGGTAAAGCGACGGCGCGCGGAAGCCGTTGCCAAGCGCCCCGCGGAACAGCAGATCGTTGTCGGCGCGGTAAACGGCGGCCACGCGACCCGACGTGAAGCCGCCAAAGCGGGAATGGTCGTCGCGGCGCAGCGAGGTGGTGATGTCCATGTCGTCGCTCAAGGCGGTGGTCGTTTCAACGAAAACGCCGGTCAGGCGGGCGTCGCCGTTGCCTTCGGCTTTCTCCTTTTCGGTATCGGCGCCGAAGACGGCCCGGACGCCCGGGGCCAGATCGGCCGCGCCCTGCCAGGAAAGCCTGGTGCGGGTGCCGGCATAGGACACGGGAAAGCCGTTGTAATAGCTGTCGCGGCTGATGCGATAGCGGGTCAGGGCGATGTCGTGATCCACCGCGCCGGTGCTGAACCGGGCAAAGCCGCGCAGGCCGTAGGATTCGTTTTCCGAATAGTCGTCGCCCGGCGTGCCCGCCACGTCGCTGAAATCGTCGAAGTCGGCGGTGCTGTCTTCCCAGAAGCCGTTGAAGCCGATGGTGACGCCGTTGTCCAGCCGATGCGCGCTGTAGAAGGACAGGCGCGTCGCCTCGTACCCGTCTTCCTCGAAGTTGCCGTTGTTCTCGTCCAGGGCGGAAAAGCCGTCGGTGCGGACATGGCTGACCTGGAAGGCCAGATCGGTGCCGTCGCGGCGCAGCGTCGCGCCATAGCTGGCGGTCAGGGTGTCATAGCTGCCCGCCTCGATCCCGAAGTGGTGGCGCAAGCCGTCCTCGGTCGGGCGGAGGGATTCCAGCGTCAGGACGCCGGCGATGGCGCGCGACCCGTAAAGCGCGGATTGCGCGCCGCGCAGCAATTCGACCCGGCCGATGCCCGCCGTGATCTGGCCGCCGATGTCGTAGGCCGGGGTCGGGGCGGTCGCATCCGAAACCTCGATCCCGTCGATCACCACGGGAACATAGCGGCCCGGCGCGCCGCGAACCTCCAGAAATCCCGTGGTGCCCAGCGGCCCTTGCTGGCGCAGAGTGACGCCGGGCAGTCTTGTCAGGCTGCGCGACAAGGGCTGGCCGGCGCGGCCTTGCAGGTCGTTTTCCGTCAGCACCGAGACGGAACTGCCCGAGCGGCTCAACTCGACAGGTTCGCGGTTGGCGGTCAGGGTGATGTCGTCCAGGACGATGGCGTCCCGGGGGGCGTCCTGCCCGGAGGCGGACAAGGCGGTGGTCAGAAACAGGGCTGCGGTCAGGGTCGGGACCAGGGGTCTTGGCGTCACGAAGGACATCCTTCCAGAAACCCGGGCGGGGCCGGGCGCGATGCGGTTCGTCCGGGGAATGAACCCGCCGGACAGCGACACCACCACGACGGAAGTTTCCGTTTCCGGCGCGCCCCTCGCACGCCGTCAGGGTGATCGCGTTCGGCAGGTCTCCTGACTTGCGGGTCATCGCTTGGCCGGGCCTTCCCATCCCCAATCGGGAACAGTGGCGTTGTCCGGCCCGGCTCTCCGCTGACAGTTGCGGGGGCAGTCGCGGATTCGCACCGCGTTCCCTTTTCAACCGGGCTTCAGGCCCGGAACCGAGGCAAGGCCGCCTTAGCCCACAAGGCCGCGCTCAGGCAAGGGCAATCAGCCCAGCGAGGCCACCCATTCGGGCACCGTACGGCTGGCGGGGCCGACAATGCGGCGGTGGAAGTCGCGCGCGTTGGCGCTGGCCTCCAGGTTCAGTTCCAGGCATTCCGCGCCGCGCCGCCGCGCATGCTGGGCAAAACCCGCCGCAGGATAGACATTTCCCGAAGTGCCGATGGCCGCGAACAGGTCGGCGGTTTCCAGCGCCTCCCAGATCCGGTCAAGGCCATAGGGCATCTCTCCGAACCAGACGATGTCGGGACGGGTCGCGGGCCGGGCGCAGGCGGGGCAGGGATCGCCGGGCGCCATGACGGCGGGCGCGGCCCAGCGGTGCCCGCAGGCGGCGCAAAGCGCGCCGTTCAGCGTCCCGTGCATGTGGATCACGGCGGGGCTGCCCGCGCGTTCGTGCAGGTCGTCGACATTCTGCGTGACCAGCGTCAGGTCGTGGCGCCGCGCCAGATCGGCCAATGCCAGGTGCGCGGCGTTGGGCCGCGCCGCCGCGGCATTGGCGCGGCGCATGTTGTAGAAGCGGTGAACCAGCGCGGGATCGGCGGCGAACCCTTCGGGCGTCGCCACGTCCTCGATCCGGTGGCTTTCCCACAGGCCGTCAACGGCGCGAAAGGTCGCAAGGCCGCTTTCGGCGGAAATCCCCGCGCCGGTCAGAACGGCGATGCGCAAGGCGCGGGCTTACCGGCAATAGGCCTCGGCCCGGGACGCGAACCGCTTGTAGCGCGCCCAGAAGGCGTTGTCGCGGTCGCTTTTCGACATGCGGACCTCTTGCGCCTCGTGCGGGTCGCGGAAGAAAGAGGCGGCGCGGCGCTGATCGGCCCGCGACAGGGTCTGGTTCGCGACCTGCTGGATGCAGCCGCAAAGCGGCGCGTTGCCGCGCGCGCGGTCGGACCGGACGCAGGCGTTGTCGATGGGGCCCGCCACGGCCAGGGGCGCGGTCATCATGATGGCGGCGGCCGCGATGACGAAACGGTTGAGCATGGAACTGTCTCCTCGGTTGCCTTGTCGGATGGCGGGGGCCGGTTGAACCCGGTCTGCGATGCCCGTCCGGCTGCGATCCTAGCAGCAACCGCCCGCCCGCTCAATCATGCGGTGTGCCGCGGGCTTTGGCTGACGCGCCAGGACGTTGCGGTTCTCAGGCGGCCGCGACCTCGTAGCCCGCGTTGCGAATCGCCTGAACCGCGCGGTCCTTGTCCAGACCGTCGACCGTGACGCTCTTTTGCGCCAGATCGACGGTGGCGCGGCCGCCTGCCTCCTGGACGGCGGCCTCGATGGCGGCCTTGCAATGGCCGCAGGTCATGTCGGGAACGGTGAAGGTCACGGTTGGCCTCTGGGGTTTGACAAGTCCCGCGCAGCATGATCCTGCATGACGGCAAGGGCAAGGCAGGAGAACGGGATGATCGAGGCGATCGGGCTGGATGCCGACGACACCCTGTGGGAAAACGAGACCTTCTTCCGCATGACCGAGGGCGAGTTCGTGGCCCTGCTGGGCGATCACGCCGACGGCGCCGACATCGCCAGCCGGTTGCTGGACGTGGAGCGCGCGAACCTGGCCCGGTACGGCTTCGGCATCAAGGGCTTCATGCTGTCCATGGTCCAGACCGCCATCGAGCTGACCGACGGCCGCATCGACGGCCGCGCCATCGGCCGCATTCTGGAACTGGGCCAGGAGATGCTGGCCCATCCGGTCGATCTGCTGCCCGGCGTGCCGCAGGCGCTCGAGGCGCTGGACGGGCGGCGGCTGATCCTGATCACCAAGGGCGACGGGATCGACCAGGAACGCAAGATCGCCGCATCCGGCCTGGCCGAGCGGTTCGATGCCGTCGAGATCCTGGCCGACAAGTCCCCCGAAGCCTATGCCCGCGTGCTGCTGCGCGCAGGCGTCGCGCCCGACCGTTTCCTGATGGCCGGCAATTCGATGAAAAGCGATGTGCTGCCGGTGGTGGAGCTGGGCGGCCACGGCGTCTTCATCCCCCACGCCCTGACCTGGGCCGTCGAACACGCCCCCGCGCCGGACCATCCCCGCGCCCATCGGCTGGAGACCATCGCCGACCTGCCCGCGCTGATCCGGCGATTGGAGGCTCCCGCATGAGCAGCAATGGACGCGCCGCCCTGCTGATGGTCCTGTCCATGGCGGCCTTCGCGGGCGAGGACACGCTGCTGAAGCTGCTGGCCGCCGCCTTGCCGACAGGGCAGTTGCTGCTGCTGGTGGGCTTCGGGGGGATGTTCGCCTATGGCCTGTGGATCGCCCTGCGCGCGTCCGTGGCCTGGCGCGACCTTCTTCATCCCGGCGTGGTGATCCGAAACGCCGCCGACGGGGTCTGCGCGATCTGCTATATCGTGGCGCTTCAGCGCGGCGATCTCAGCATCGTCTCGGCCATCCTTCAGGCGCTGCCGCTGCTGATGACGCTGGGCGCGGCGCTGTTCTTGGGCGAGCCGGTCGGCTGGCGGCGCTGGCTGTCCATCGCGCTTGGCTTCATCGGCGTGCTGATGATCGTGCGGCCCGGCACCGACGCCTTCCAGCCCAGCAACCTTCTGGCCGTTGTCGCGGTCATCCTTCTGGCGGTGCGCGACCTTGCCACGCGCCGACTGCCGCCGCGCATCGACACCGGCCTTGTCACCGCCTCGGCCTTCGGGATGATGGGCCTGGCGGGGGCCGTGCTGATGATCGGGGGCGGCCAGTCCTTTGTGATGCCCAGTCCGGGCCAGGGCGGCGCCCTTGTCGCGACGCTGGCCTTCGGCCTGCTGGGCTATGTCACCATGGTCATCGCCACCCGCCTGGGCGAGATTTCGGCCATCGCGCCCTTCCGCTATTCGCGGCTGATCTTCGCCATCATCCTTGGCGTGCTGGTGTTCGGCGAACGCCCCGACGCCTGGACCCTGTCCGGCGGCGCCATGATCGCGCTGGCCGGGATCTACACCATGTGGCGAGAAGCCCGGTTGCGCCGCCGCCTGGCCTCGGTGCCCATGGACACTCCGCTTCCGCCCGCCTGATCCCCCTTCCCGCGCCGCCCGCGCCCTTGTATAGCCCGCCCATGACCGACCTTGACCTCATCCGCAATTTCTCCATCGTGGCCCATATCGACCACGGCAAATCCACCCTGGCCGACCGGCTGATCCAGATGACGGGCACCGTCGCCGAACGCGACATGAAGGCCCAGCTTCTGGACAGCATGGACATCGAGCGGGAGCGCGGCATCACCATCAAGGCCAACACCGTCCGCATCAGCTATCCGGCGAAGGACGGGCGGACCTATGTGCTGAACCTGATCGACACGCCGGGCCACGTGGACTTCGCCTACGAGGTCAGCCGGTCCATGCGCGCGGTCGAGGGATCGCTGCTGGTCGTGGACGCGTCCCAGGGGGTCGAGGCGCAGACGCTGGCCAACGTCTACCAGGCCATCGACGCGGGCCACGAGATCGTGCCGGTCCTGAACAAGATCGACCTGCCCGCCGCCGAACCCGAGCGCGTCAAGGACAACATCGAGGAGGTGATCGGCATCGACGCCTCGGACGCGATCCCGATCAGCGCCAAGACCGGCCTGGGCATTCCCGACGTGCTTGAGGCCATTGTCACGCGCCTGCCCGCCCCCAAGGGCGACCGCGACGCGCCGCTCAAGGCGATGCTGGTGGACAGCTGGTACGACGCCTATCTGGGCGTGGTGGTGATGATCCGCGTCATGGACGGCGTGATCCGCAAGAACGACCGGGTCAAGATGATGCAGACCGGCGCGGTCTACGGCATCGACAAGCTGGCCGTTCTGACCCCGCAGATGGTGGACATCGCGGAACTGGGACCGGGCGAGATCGGCGTCTTCACCGCATCCATCAAGCAGGTCCGCGACACCCGCGTGGGCGACACCATCACCCACGAGAAGAAGGGCGCGACCGAGGCCCTGCCGGGCTTCAAGCCCGCCCAGCCGGTGGTCTTCTGCGGCCTGTTCCCCGTGGACGCCAACGACTTCGAGGCCCTGCGTGACGCCATCGAGAAGCTGGCCCTGAACGATGCGTCCTTCAGCTACGAGATGGAGACCTCGGCCGCCCTCGGCTTCGGCTTCCGCTGCGGCTTCCTGGGTCTGCTGCATCTGGAGGTGATCCGCGACCGGCTGGAACGCGAATACGACCTGGACCTGATCACCACCGCGCCCTCGGTGGTCTTCAAGCTGCACATGCGCGACGGAGAGGTCCGCGACCTGCACAACCCCGCCGACATGCCCGACCTGACCCATGTGGACCATATCGAGGAGCCGCGCATCAAGGCCACGATCATGGTCCCCGACGAATACCTGGGCGACGTGCTGAAGCTGTGCCAGGACCGCCGCGGCATCCAGCTGGACCTGACCTATGCGGGCAGCCGCGCCATGGTCGTCTATGACCTGCCCCTGGCCGAGGTCGTGTTCGACTTCTACGACCGGCTGAAATCCGTGACCAAGGGCTACGCCTCGTTCGATTATCAACTGTCGGAATACCGCGAGGACTTCCTGGTCAAGATGTCGATCCTGGTGAACGACGAGCCGGTGGACGCCCTGTCGATCATGGTCCACCGCGACCGCGCCGAGGCGCGCGGCCGGGTGATGGTGGAAAAGCTGAAGGAGCTGATCCCCCGGCACATGTTCAAGATCCCGATCCAGGCGGCCATCGGCGCCCGCGTGATCGCCCGCGAGACGTTGAGCGCGATGCGCAAGGACGTGACGGCGAAGTGTTACGGCGGGGACGCCACGCGCAAGAAGAAGCTGCTGGAAAAGCAGAAGGCCGGCAAGAAGAAGATGCGCCAGTTCGGCAAGGTGGAGATCCCGCAAACGGCGTTCATTCAGGCGTTGAAGATGGATGGGTGAGAAGTCACCCATCTCTTTATCATAGGTAACGCTTGCTAATATCTCGAGCTGCTGAGACTATTTCAGGAAATAAGCTCTTCGTGTTTATATTTAGCTGATCTAAGTGAGATCTAATTTCCTCTTTCTTGTCGTGCGGTATTAATATTTTTTTAGTTTTGCTGAAGTTTCTTGAGCGATTTAGACCTGTATACTCCAAGCATCCTGCCACTATAAAGGCGCCAGACTGGGCTATTATTCTTCGATTGGCCTTATAGGGAAGGGCTAAGTAGTACCTTCTTAGGTCTAAAGGGTCTACATTATTTAAAAAATATGGTTTTTCCATCCTAACAAACTGGCACAGCTTTTCACAGGCAGGAGTTTTTCTAAATTCCTCCTTTTGCTTATCCGATTTACAATCCTTGCTGTTTTTCTTTAAATCGTCTAAATCTTTATCGGACAATCTAGACAGGTTGGATATTAAGCTAATTATATCGCTATCGGCATTCTTGGTTCGATCCTCTTCTACATCAAAAATGTACAGAACTCCGTTCTTTGGCATGCTGTCATCCCCGATATGATTTTCAGTTGAGAAGAACAGGGCAACAAGAGGATTAAGGGAAACATCCAGTATACGCGTTGGTAATTCATAGTGCTGAGCTCTAACTAGCTTCTCAAACATCGTGCGATCTTCATAGAAATCACCTGGTGTTTCCAAGAACAAATCAGAGAGCATCTTGGATTCAGCGTTCTCTGAAGTCTTTCTAAATACACTAGGCTTTACAGGCCAATCTACGTTTTTTTGACCACGAAAGCAGCGCGTGACGCATTTGGCAGGAGGAACCTTGAAAATCTCATTTAGGAATTTATCAACAGAGTGCACTTCGATAACTGGTTCTGACAAAATATCACCTTCTTCTGAGAATAACGTTGTAGTAAATTCATGATACTGAGCAGAGTTCACCTTCGCAAGTTTAGTAAGCGTAGGGCGGGGTTCCACCCCACCGTCTCCCCCCCTCGTGAACCGCGTCTTAATCGCGCCCTACCGCGCGGAATAATCGCAATCCCCATCCGGCAGCGGCCGGATGCAATGCAGATGATCCGGCAACACGACTCACGCGCCGATCCCGAACGGCCGTTCCGCCCGTGTCACCCTGACGGCTTTGCACAACACCTTGGCCTGATCGACCAGCAGACGCCCGCCATGCTGCGCCAGGGCGACGGTGAGAAAGATCGGAGCGCCAGACAGACACGGGCGGAAACGGCGCGGCATACGCTCGTCATCGCGCTCCGACGCCAACAAGCCGCTAATCGGAATACGGCACGATCACCCGGCAAAAGCTGCCCACCGCCATGCTGACCGGGATCGAGCCGTCGCGCGGGCCGCTGCCGAATTGCGACAGCCCCGCGCCGGGGGCCGCCCTTGCCTCGTCCAGCGTGAAGACGATGCCGTCCCCCGCCCGGCGCGGCTTGGGCGAGGCGCGCCAAAGGCGCGTGTTTCCCGGCGCCCCCATCGCGCGCTGCACGAAATCGCCCGCCGCGCACCAGTAATCGGTGTCGCCGCGCCGGATCTCGTGGAGGACGGTGATCTCGGACGGGCCGGTCTGCACCGCCGTCATGCCGTTCTGCGCGGTAAAGGCCGCGGCCGGCAGGGGCAGCAGCAGCGGAGCAAGAAACATCAGTCGCATCGCATCCTCCTGAACTGGAACCGCGGTTGCCGCGCGATTGTTTCGCAGGAACCTTCTTCTCGGAGCATGATCATGCATCTTCGAATGTTCCTGATTCACATCTGGGCCGCGTCCATCGCCGGGGCGGTGGTGATTGCGGGGCTGGCCATGGGCCATGTCGCCGCCGCCACCTTTATGTGGGGCGCGATCCTCGGCCTGGTTCTGGGCGTGCCCGCCGCGCTGCTGAACTGGGTATACCTGCGGCCCAACCGCTCGCGCGAGATCGGCTGGACCTGGCCGATTGCCAACCGGATACGGGCGGCGGCCAAACAGCACCCAAAGACCCGGTAAGCGCAAAGGCGGCCCCGAAAGGCCGCCTTTGATCCGTCTCACATCGCTTCGGCGCTTTCCTGCTGGATCACCTGGCCGGCCGTCGAAACGTCCTCGCCAAAGCCCTGCGCGGTCTGGCATCCGGCCAGCGTCAGCATCGCAAGGATCGCCCCAAGTCCGACAAGCGTCTTCTGCATCCGTCCAAACTCCTTTGCCATGATCTGCGACCGAACGCGGTTTTGCCCGGGCGGTTCCGCAGGTCAGAAAGCCACGCCGGACCACAGCGCGACATTGGCATAAGGCGTGAATTCCCCGGTGCGCACGACGGCGCGCGCATCGCGGCTCAGGGCCTTGAAGGCGCCGTGCGCGACAATGGCGGGCGTGCCCAGGCCGCGCGCCTGCAAGGCCCGGGCCAGATCCTCGCCCGCCTCGCCGGCCCAGGCGGACCGTTCCACCACCAGTTCGGCCAGAACGGCATCCAGCACGTCGAGAAACCGGGGGACGCCGCGCGTCACCGCAAGATCGATGCAGCGCACGCCCGGCGGAACCGGCAGGCCCGCATCGCCGATCACCAGCAGATCGCCATGGCCCATCGCGGCGATCAGTCCGGACAGTTCCGAATGCAAAAGGGCGGTGCGTTTCATGGCCTAACCTTCGGGCAGAGTTTCGGACAGATAGCGGATCATGTTGCCGCCCATGACCTTGGCGATCTGGGTCTCGGTGAGGTCTTCGTCCAGCAGCGCCTGCGTCAGCGCCGCCAGATGCGCCGCGTCGAAGGGCACGCCGACCGAGCCGTCGTAGTCCGACCCCAGCGAAACGTGATCCTCGCCCGCCAGCCGGATGGCGGCAACGACGGCCTCCGCAATATGGGCGGGAGTGCCGCCGCAGACCACGTCGGACCAGAAGCCGATGCCAATCACGCCGCCCTTGGCCGCGATCTGGCGAACCAACTCGTCGTCCAGATTGCGCGCGCTGCCGCAATGGCCGCGGATGCCGGTGTGGGACAGGATCGGGCGGGCCTCGGGGATCGCCAGCACATCCTGCACCATCATGGGCGAGGCATGGGCCAGGTCGATCACCATGCCGCGCTCCATCATGCCTTCCACCGCCTGACGCCCGAAATCCGACAGGCCCGCGCCGGTGCCGCCTTCGCCATGCAGGCTGCCGCCCAGCTCGTTGTCGAAGAAATGCGTCAGGCCCATCACGCGGAAGCCCGCGTCATGCATCACGTCCAGGTTGGCGATGTCGCCTTCCAACGGATGCGCGCCCTCGGACCCCAGGATCGCGCCCAGCACCCGCTGCCCGCCCGCACGCGCGTCCAGCACGGCTTGCAGGTCGCCGCGCGTGCGGATCAGGCGCAGGCGGTCGGGCGCGTCTTCGGCCGCGCGGGCCAGGGCCTCGGCCTGCACAAGGGCGCGTTCGCGCAGCGAAAACCACGACCGCACGGGGCGCAGCTGGCCCATGAACAGCGGCGTGATGTTGTCGGGGGCATCGGCGCTGTTTCCGTCATAGTTCTGGCCGCGCGGGCTTTTGGTGACGGTGGTGAAGACCTGCACCGCGACGTTGCCGTCCAGCAGGCGCGGCACGTCCGTGTGTCCCCGGCCGGCGCGGTCCAGGATGTCGCGGTCCCACAGCAGCGCGTCGGAATGCCAGTCGCCGATCACCAGCCGGTCGTGCAGCGCCTGCGCCCGCGCCGACACCGGCCAGCCTTCGGCGGGCATCCGCAGCGGGTTCAGCGCCCGCTCGACATAGCCCGGGGCGAAGACGAAAAAGGCCGCAGCCGCCAGCACGACCAGCAGGGCGGCGCCCGCGAGGATCCGCTTCGACATCGCCTAGGCGTCCAGGGCTTCAAGCTCGTCGATGAAGCCTTCGATCATCGACAAGCCCTTGTCCCAGAATTCGGGGTCCGAGGCATCCAGTCCGAAGGGCGCCAGCAGTTCCTTGTGGTGCTTCGATCCGCCCGCCGCCAGCAGGTCGAAATACTTTTCCTGGAAATCCGGCAGCCCGCCTTCGTAGGTCGCGTAAAGCGCGTTCACCAGGCCGTCGCCGAAGGCATAGGCATAGACGTAGAAGGGCGAATGCACGAAATGGGGCACATAGGTCCAGAAGGTCTCGTATCCCGGCATGAACTCGAAAACCGGGCCCAGGCTTTCGGCCTGGACCGACATCCACAATGCGTTGATGTCGTCGGGGGTCAGCTCGCCCTCGGCGCGGGCGGCGTGCAGCTTGCATTCGAAATCGTAAAAGGCGATCTGGCGGACAACGGTGTTGATCATGTCCTCGACCTTGCCGGCCAGAAGGGCCTTCTTTTCGGCAGGGTCGGCGGCCTTGGCCAGAAGGGCGCGGAAGGTCAGCATCTCGCCAAAGACCGAGGCCGTTTCGGCCAGCGTGAGCGGGGTCGAGGACAGCAACTCGCCCTGGCTCGCGGCCAGCCGCTGATGGACGCCGTGGCCCAGCTCATGCGCCAGCGTCATCACGTCGCGCGGCTTGCCGAGGTAGTTCAGCAGGACATAGGGATGCACGGTCGTGACGGTCGGATGGGCGAAGGCGCCGGGCGCCTTGCCGGGCGTCACGGCGGCGTCGATCCAACCCTTGTCGAAGAACGGCCGCGCCAGTTCCGCCAGCCGGGGCGAAAAGCCCGCATAGGCGTCCAGCACCGTTTGCCGCGCCTCGTCCCAGCCGATGGTCCGCGCGGGCGCGGTCGGCAGCGGCGCGTTGCGGTCCCAGACCTGCAACTTGTCCAGGCCCAGCCATTTCGCCTTCAGCGCGTAGTAACGGTGCGACAGGCGGGGATAGGCGGCGGTGACGGCGTTGCGCAGCGCCTCGACCACCTCGGGTTCGACGTGGTTCGACAGGTGGCGGCCGGTCTGCGGCGTGGGCATCTTGCGCCACTTGTCCTCGATGGCCTTTTCCTTGGCCAACGTGTTGTGGATGCGGGCGAACAGCTTGACGTTCTTGCCGAACACGGCGGCCAGGGCCCGGGCCGCCGCTTCGCGCCGCGCGCGGTCGTGGTCGGTCAGCAGGTTCAGCGTGGCTTCTAGGCCCAGGGTCTCGCCCGCGACCTGGAACTCCAGCGCGGCGGTGGTTTCGTCGAACAGGCGGTTCCAGGCGGCGGCGCCCACGACCGACGTGTCGTGGAGGAACTGTTCCAGTTCGTCGGAGAGCTGGTGCGGGCGCATCGCGCGCATCCGGTCGAACACGGGCTTGTAGCGCGCGGGTCCGTCGGGGGCCGCGAAGACCGCCTCGTAGGTTTCATCAGGGATGCGGTTGAATTCCAAGCTGAAGAAGACCAGCGGCGTGGTGATGTCGGTGATGCGCCCTTGCAGGTCACCCATCATCTTGGCGCGCGCGGCGTCCACCGTGTTCTGGTAATAGCGCAGCCCCGCATAGGACATGATGCGGCCTGCGGTGATGTCGATCTTCTGATAAGCCTCGATGCAGGCCAGCATCTCGGGTGCGGACAGATCGGCCAGCCGGCCCCGGTAACGGGCGGCGAAGTCGCGCGCCTCGGTTTCCAGCAGGGCGATGTCGGCGGTCAGTTCGGCCGAATCCGGCGCCGGGTAGAGATCGGTCAGATCCCATGCGGGAAGGGTGCCAAGGTCGCTGCCCGATGCGGGGTCAGCGGCGTCGAAGGTCGGTTGTCCAGCCATGCGGGATCCTTTCGTGCTTGCGCCCAGATGTAACCCGACGCGGCCCGGGCGCAAGGCTTGCCAGGATCCTACAGCGTCATAAAGGCCGGCGCATGGCGGATGGCGCTGCCCTTGGGCAGGTCGCCGATCATCTGCATCGCCAGACCCGCATAGGGCGAGGACAGATCGGCGGGCCTGAACCCCAGCGGCCCGTAATAGCCCGGCGCCCCCACCACCACGACCGAGGCCGTGTCGGCCCAGGTCACGGCCTGATGCACAAGCGCCGCGCCGATGCCAAGCCGCTGCGCCTTGGGCGCGACGGCCAGCGGAGCCAGCGCATGGGCGGGGGCGGCCGCCTCCAGCGGCGACAAGGCGACATGGCCCAGGACGGCGCCCGCCGCGTCCGCCACCAGCGACAGCGACAGGTCGCCATCCTCGCGCAGCCTGCGCACCAGCCGCGCCTCGTCGTCGCCGCCGAAGGCGTCCCGCAGCAGGGCGTCGATGGCATCCAGATCCTGGCGCGTTTCGCGGCGGATGACCGGGATCACGTCGCGGCGCTGGAAATCCCGGCCGATCGCGGCCCCCTCGCGGCCCCATGCGCTGTTCCCGATCCGCGCGCCATGGGCTGCGAAGGCCTCGGCATCGACGAACAGTTCCGACAGGTGCCAGACCAGCGGATCCTCGTCCTGCCAAAGGTCGAAACGCAGGCAGCCCGGTTCCTTGCGGCTGAGCCGGATATGATCGGGCAGCAGCGACAGCGCCGTCATGGTCTGGCCCGCGTCCTGGCAGATCAGCCGCCCGGTCAGCCCGACCATTGGCGTCTTCAGCGCGACAGGCGTGCCCTGCGCGCCATGGTGGTGGCGGGGATGATGGTGATGGCCGCAGGCGCAGGTCATGGGGATCTTCTCGGAAAGGCGGGTTGCGGAACTTGTCGCCTGAAACGGGGCGAAGATAAAGGCTGCCGGGTCAAAGGCCGCGGGTCAGACGATCCCGCCGCCGCCGCCCGCCGCTTGGGGGCGCCGCGCCGCGACCCGCGCCCGCCAGCCCGAGGCGCGGTAGGCCGCGACCGGGTCGATGGCCGCGCCCGCGCGCAGCCGCGCCGTTTGCAGGATCGGATCGACATCGGTGCGGAACGCCGCGCGCAGCGTGGCCGCCGCCATCAGCGCGTCGTTTTCCGCCTGGAAACCGGCCAGGGCCGCGCGGTCCACCAGCGACGCCTGGACGTAAGCGCGCTGGATTTCGACGGCGGACACGATCAGGCTTTCGATGGGGTCGGTGACGTTGTGGCTTTGGTCGATCATGTGCGCCAGATCGAGACCGGGGGCGTCCTCCAGTTCGACCAGCTCGTTCCAGACCAGGAACAGGCGGAACGGCTCGACGGTGCCGCTGTCCAGGTCGTCGTCGCCATACTTGCTGTCGTTGAAGTGAAAGCCGCCCAGCTTGCCCGCGCGGATCAGGCGCGCCACGATCATCTCGATATTCACGTTGGGCGCGTGGTGGCCCAGATCCACCAGGCATTGCGCCTTGGGGCCAAGCTCCTGCGCGGTCATCAGGCTGGTGCCCCAGTCCTGCACCACGGTGGAATAAAAGGCGGGTTCGTAGATCTTGTGTTCGGAAAAGATCCGCCAATCGTCCGGCAGCCCGGCATAGATCGCCTTCATCGAATCGAGATAACGGTCGAACTGCCGCGACAGCGAGGTCTGGCCCGGAAAGTTCGAGCCGTCACCGATCCAGACCGTCAGCGCGCGCGATCCAATGGCCCGGCCGATCTCGATACATTCCAGGTTGTGCTCGACGGCCTGGCGGCGGGTCGCGGCGTCGGTATGGGACAGCGATCCGTATTTATAGCTGCGCCCCTGGTCCGGCTGGTCCTGGAAGGTGTTCGAGTTCATGGCGTCGAAGCCAAGCCCGACCTCCTCGGCCTTTTCGCGCAGCAGGGCAGGGTCGGCCTTGTCCCAGGGGATGTGCAGGCTGACGCGCGGCGTGGCCGCCGTCAGCGCGTGGATCACGCCGCAGTCGTCCAGCTTGTCGGTGATGCTTGCAGGCTCGCCCCCGCCCGGAAAGCGCGCAAAGCGCGTGCCGCCCGTGCCGGTGCCCCAGCTTGGCACGGCCACGCCGAACGACATGGCCCGGGCGGTCAGCGCCTCGATGTCCAGGCCCCGGCGCGCCAGCCGCGCGCCCAAGGCATCGTAGTCGGCGGTCAGGTCGGCCTGCCGGGCGGCGTTTTCCGCCTCGATGATGGTCCTGTCGATCATGGCCATCACCGCGTGAAGGCCTGGACGTTGCCCGCGTCCACGTTGAGGATGTTGCCCGTCGATTTCGCCGACAGGTCGGAGGCGAAGAAATACACGCCCTCGGCGATGTCCTCGGGCAGGACCGACCGCTTGAGCATGGACCGCTTGCGGTACATCTCCTCCAGCCCCTCCTTGTCGGTGCCGTATGTGCTGGCGCGCTGGTCCAGCCATTCGCCTTCCCAGATGCGCGACCCGCGCAGCACGGCGTCGGGATTGACCACGTTGACGCGGATGCCGCCTTCGGCCCCTTCCAGGGCCAGGCAGCGGGCCAGATGGATCTCGGCCGCCTTGGCGGTGCAATAGGCCGACGCGTTGGGGCTGGCGGCAAGGCCGTTCTTGGAGGCGACAAAGACCACCGCCCCGCCGATGCCCTGCGCGCGGAAGGCGCGGAACGCCTCGCGGCTGACCAGGAAATAGCCGGTGGACAGGATGTCCATGTTCTTGTTCCACAAGGCCAGCGACGTGTCCTCGACCGGCGCGGACGAGGCGATGCCCGCGTTCGACACCAGGATGTCGATGCCGCCGAACTCGACCGCCATGTCCGCATAGACGCGGGCGACCTGATGTTCGTCGGTGACGTTCATGGGCGCGCTGCGCACCATGTCGCGCCCGAACCGGCCCGCCAGCCCGTCATGGGCGGTCTTCAGCGCGGCCTCGTCTATGTCGGCCAGCATCACGCAGGCGCCTTCGCGCAGGAAGCGTTCCGCCGTGGCCGCCCCGATCCCGCCCGCGCCCCCGGTGACAAGCGCCACCCGGCCCGCCAGCGACTTGGGCTTGGGCATCCGTTGCAGCTTGGCTTCCTCCAGCAGCCAGTATTCGATGTCGAAGGCTTCCTGTTCCGGCAGGCCCTGATAGGTGCTGACCGCCGACGCCCCGCGCATCACGTTGATCGCGTTGACATAGAACTCGGCCGAGATCCGCGCCGTGGCCTTGTCCCCCGCGAAGGTGATCATGCCGACGCCGGGGACCAGATAGACCACCGCGTTCGGATCGCGCAGGGCCGGGCTGTCGGGGTGCTTGCAGCGGTCGTAATAGGCCGCGTAACCGTCGCGGTAATCGGCGACGGCCTTGTCCAGCCCGGCAACCGTCGCGTCCAGGTCGGGATCGGCCGGGTCGAAATCGACCACCAGCGGGCGGATCTTGGTGCGCAGGAAATGGTCGGGGCAGGACGTGCCCAGGGGGGCCAGCGTGTCCAGCATCCTGGACCCCACGAATTCCAGCACCGCAGGCCGGTCGTCGAAATGGCCGACCTTGTGGCGGTCCCCCGAGATCAGCCCCCGGATCGCGGGCATCAGCCGCGCGGCGATGTCGCGGCGCTGCGCGGGCGGCAGGGTGGGCCGCGCCGCGCCGCCGAAGGCGGGCTTGTCGCCGGTCGTGCGATCAAGCCAATCGGCGGCCTTGTTGATGATCGCCAGCGTGGTCAGATAGCAGTCCTTGGCGTTGTCGGCCCAGGTGAACAGCCCATGGCTTTCCAGCACGCAGCCCCTGGCCTGCGGGTTCTCGACAGCGAACCTTTCCAGCCACAGGCCCAGTTCATAGCCGGGCTTCTTCCAGGGCAGCCAGCCGATCTCGTCCCCGAAGATCCGGCGCGTCAGGTCGCGCGAATCGGCCGAGGCCGCAATGGCGATGATCGCGTCCGAATGAACGTGATCGACGTGCTTGCGCGGCACATAGGCGTGCAGCGGCGTGTCGATGCTGGCCGCGCGCGGGTTCAGCCCGAAGGTGCAATGGGGCAGATAGGCCACCATCTCGTCCTCGTGCGCCAGGCCGCGATACTTGCCCTTCAAGGCGCGCAGCCTGTCCATGTAGAGCGTGGCGAACCCGTCCATGCCCATCGAGCCGATGTCGCCGCCCGAGCCCTTGACCCACAGAACCTCGACCGCCTCGCCGGTCAGCGGATCGGTTTCCATCACCTTGGCGCTTGTGTTGCCGCCGCCGTAATTCGTCACCCGCTTGTCCGACCCCAGCAGGTTCGAACGGTAGAGCAGCTTCTGCGGCTCGGTCATGGACGCAGCCTTGGCGTCGTCCCACAGGCTTTCCAGGCGGTTGGCGGTCAGGCTGTCTGTCATCGGGTCCCCTCCCAGGAACGGCGGATTGCGCCGTGCTGACCAAAGGAATGGCGGCGAAATGCGCCAAAGTCAATCATCAGCAATCATAACCAATCATTATGCAGGTGCAGAAACGATGATTATGCGCAAACATGATTGACAATGCGCGAAACTGAAGGGATGCTGGCGGTCAGAGGGGAACACATGCTGGAAACGGAACGCCACCGCATCATCCTGTCCGCCGTGGGCGAACGCCCGGTGGTGACGGTGGCGGACCTTTGCGCCCTGACCGGCGCGTCCGAGGCCACGGTGCGCCGCGACATCGCCCAGCTTCACCTGGCCAAGAAGCTGCGCCGGGTGCGCGGCGGGGCCGAGGCCATCGCGCCCCCCGCCTTCGCTGGCATCAACGCCCGGCCCTTCGCGGTCACGCAGACGATCAACATCGCGCAGAAACGCGCCATCGCCCAGGCGGCGGTGGATCTGTGCGCGGACGGCGACGCGATCATCATCAACGGCGGCACGACCACCTTTCAGATGGTCCACCCGCTGACGACCAAGCGGCTTCAGGTCTTCACCAACAGCTTTCCCATCGCCGAACACCTGCTGAAGCAGTCCAAGAACACCGTGCTGGTGCCCGCAGGGGCGATCTATCGCGAACAGAACATCATCCTGTCGCCCTTCGACCAGGACGGCAGCAACCACTTCTACGCCAGCCGCATGTTCATGGGCTGCCGGGGCCTGGGTCCGCTGGGACTGATGGAGGGCGACCCGCTGCTGATCCAGGCCGAACAGAAGCTGATCGGCCAGGCCGACGAGCTGGTGGTGCTGGCCGACAGTTCCAAGTTCCGCGAACGCTCCAGCCTGCTTCTGTGCCCGCTGACCCGTATCGGCACCGTCATCACCGACGACGGCATCGACGACCGCGCGGCCCGGATGCTGGAGGCCGCCGAGATCCGGCTGATCGTGGTCGAACCCGCATCGGACCGACGAAAACGCGCCGAGGAATAAGGCGCATCTGCTCATAAGGGGAGGAAACATGAGCATTCTTCGCAGCATCCTGACGACCGCCGCCGTCGCAAGCGCGCTGATGACGGGCACCGCGCAGGCGGAAACCACCCGCATCGCCCTTGTGGTCAAGGCGCTCGGCATCGGCTTCTTCGAGGCCGCCCACAAGGGCGCCGAAGAAGCCGCCGCCGAGCTGGGCGATGTCGAGATCATCTATACCGGCCCGACCGACACCACCGCCGAAGGCCAGATCGAGGTGATCAACAGCCTGATCGCGCAGCGCGTGGACGCCATCGCCGTTTCGGCCAACGACACCGACGCCCTGGTGCCGACGCTGAAAAAGGCCATGGACCGCGGCATCACCGTGATTTCCTGGGATTCCGGCGTCGCGCCCGAGGGGCGGATGATGCACCTGGATCCTTCATCCGCGCCGCTGATCGGCAACACCATCATCAAGCTGGCCGCCGACCACCTGCCCGAGGGCGGCGAGGTCGCGGTGCTGTCGGCCACCACCACATCCACCAACCAGAACACCTGGATCGAGGAGATGAACAAGGTCGCGGGCAACTATCCCAACGTCAAGGTCGTGGGCACGGTTTACGGCGACGACCTCGCGGACAAGTCCTACCGCGAGGCCCAAGGCTTGATGCAGACCTATCCGAACCTCAAGGCGATCATCGCGCCCACCTCGGTCGGGATCGTGGCGGCGGCGCAGGCGGTGACGGATGCGGGCAAGATCGGACAGGTGAACGTGACCGGCCTGGGACTGCCCTCGGAAATGGCGGGCCACGTGAAATCGGGCGCCTCCAAGTCATTCGCGATCTGGAACCCGATCGACCTGGGCTATTCCGCGACCATGATCGCCTATCACCTGGCCAAGGGCGAAGCCAAGGCCGAACCCGGCGCGACCATCCCCATCGGCCGCATGGGCGAGGTGACGCTGGACAACAACAACACGGCGGCCATGGCCGATCCCTTCACCTATGACGCCAGCAACATCGACCAGTTCAGCTCGATCTTCTGATTGGCCCGCCGCCCCCGCCGGGGGCGGCGCTTCCCGCAAGGACAAGAACCCATGCAGGCTGATCCCCGGCCGCAGGACGGCGCGGCCCCGGTGCTGTCGCTGCGCGGCATCGTCAAGACATTTCCCGGCGTCCGTGCCCTGGGCGGCGTGGTCCTGGACCTGTATCCCGGCCAGGTGACGGCGCTGATCGGGGAAAACGGCGCGGGCAAGTCCACGGTCGTGAAGGTTCTGACCGGGATTTACCAGCCCGACGAAGGCGAGATCCTTCTGGACGGCCAGCCGGTCCGCTTTCCGACCGCGCAGGCGGCGGGGGATGCCGGCGTGACCGCGATCCACCAGGAAACCGTGCTGTTCGACGACATGACGGTGGCGGAAAACATCTTCATCGGCCATGCCCCGCGCACCCGGCTTGGCCTGATCGACCGCCGCGCCATGCGCGACCGTGCCCGCGCCATCCTGCGCGGCATCGGCGCCGATCTGGACCCCGCGACGCGCCTGCGCGATCTGGGGATCGCCAGCAAGCACCTGGTGGCCATCGCCCGCGCGCTGTCCATCGACGCCCGCGTCGTGATCATGGACGAACCCACCGCCGCCCTGTCCCACAAGGAGATCGCCGAGCTTTACGAGCTTGTCGAAAAGATGAAGGCCCAGGGCAAGGCGATCCTGTTCATCAGCCACAAGTTCGACGAAATCTTCCGCATCGCGGACCGCTGGACGGTGTTCCGCGACGGGCAGTTCGCGGGCCAGGGCCGCATGGCCGACGTGACCGAGGGCCAGCTTGTGCAGATGATGGTCGGCCGCTCGGTGGACCAGATCTATCCCAAGCGCCCCGCGCGCATCGGCGAGCCGGTCCTGACCGTGGCCGGATACTGCCACCCGACCGAGTTCGCCGACATCGCCTTTACCCTGCGCCGGGGCGAGATCCTGGGCTTCTACGGCCTGATCGGCGCGGGCCGCAGCGAGGTGATGCAGGCGCTGTTCGGCATCACCAGGCCGTCAAAGGGCGCCTGCCGCATCGACGGTCGCGTGCTGGCGATCCGGTCCACCGCGCAGGCCGTGGATGCGGGCATCGTTTATGTCCCCGAGGACCGCGGACGGCAGGGCGCCGTCAAGGGCCTGCCGATCTTCCAGAACGTCACCCTGCCGTCGCTGCGCAGGACCGGGCGGCACGGCTTTCTGCGCCTGGCCGAGGAGTTCAGGCTGGCCCGCGACTACACCCGCCGCCTGGACCTGCGCGCGGCAAGCCTGGATCAGGACGTGGGCCTGCTGTCGGGCGGCAACCAGCAGAAGGTGGTCATCGCCAAGTGGCTGGCGACCAGACCGCGCGTCATCATCCTGGACGAGCCGACCAAGGGCATAGACATCGGGTCCAAGGCCGCCGTTCACGACTTCATGTCCGAACTGGCCGCCGAAGGGCTGGCCGTGATCATGGTCAGCAGCGAGATCCCCGAGGTCCTGGGCATGTCCGACCGCGTGATCGTCATGCGCGAAGGCCGCATCGCCGCCGAATTCGAAGGCGACCAGATGACTCCCGAAAATCTCGTCCGCGCCGCCGCCGGGATCGGCCAGCCACGGGGACAGGCCGCATGAGCATCCTGAAATCGCGCGAAACGATCCTGGCGCTTGCCATCGCCGCCCTGCTGGCGGCGGTCGCCAGCCGCTTTCCGGGCTTTGTCGCCCCCGCCAATCTGGCGGGCGTGTTCACCGACACCTCGCCGCTGATCCTGCTGGCGCTTGGGCAGATGGCGGTGATCCTGACGAAATGCATCGACCTGTCGGTGGCGGCGAACCTTGCGCTTTGCGGCATGGCGGCGGCGCTGATGAACGGGGCGGGGGTGCCGCTGCCGCTGATCCTGCTGGCGGTAGTGGCGCTTGGCGCGGGGCTTGGCGCGGTGAACGGGCTGCTGGTCTGGAAACTCGGCATCCCCTCCATCGTCGTGACGCTGGGCACCATGACCATCTATCGCGGCGCGATCTTTCTGATGACCGGCGGCGCCTGGATCAACGCCCACCAGATGAGCGAGGGCTTCAAGGCCTTTCCCCGCGCCGTGATCGGGGGCCTGCCGGTCATGGCCTGGATCGCCGTCGCGGGCGTGGCGGGGGTGGCGCTGCTGCTGACGCGCACGCCGCTGGGCCGGGCCTTCTACGCGGTCGGCGGCAACCCCCATGCGGCGGTTTATGCCGGAATTTCGGTGGGTCGCACGCAATTCGCGGCCTTTGTGCTGTCGGGCGCCTTGGCGGGGCTGACCGGATACCTGTGGGTCGCGCGCTATGCTGTGGCCTATGTGGACATTGCCGGGGGGTTCGAACTGGACGTGGTGGCCGCCTGCGTGATCGGCGGCATCGCCATCGCGGGCGGGTCGGGCACAGTCGCGGGCGCGGTCATGGGCGCGCTGTTTTTGGGCATCATCAAGAACGCCCTGCCGGTCGCGGGCATCTCGCCCTTCTGGCAGATGGCGATTTCCGGCACGGCGATCCTGGCGGCCATCGCCTTCAACGCCGCAAGCCGGCGGGAACCGGGCCGCATCATCCTCAGACAAGCCGAGGCCGCCGAATGACAGCAGCCCTTCGCCCGGAACGCCAGATTCCCGATCGCCTGACCAGCCCCGCCGCCCGCGCCCTGAAAAGCTGGGAGGCGCTGCTGGCCGTGGTCGCCGTCGGCATCTTCGTCCTGAACGCCTTCGCCTCGCCCTATTTCCTCGATCCCTGGAACCTTTCGGACGCCAGCTTCAACTTCACCGAAAAGGCCATGATCGCCTTCGCCATGGCGATGCTGATCGTCGCGGGGGAGATCGACCTGTCGGTGGGCGCGATCATCGCCCTGGCCTCGACCGTGATGGGGCTGGCGATGACGGCGGGGGCGGGAACGCCGGTGCTGGTGGTGCTGGGGCTTGCGACGGGCCTGGCTTGCGGGGCCTTCAACGGGCTGCTGGTGGCGCGCTTCGGCCTGCCCTCCATCGTTGTGACCATCGGCACCATGAGCCTGTTCCGCGGCATCAGCTTTATCGTGCTGGGCGACGGGGCCTTCACCGGATACCCCCCCGGCTTCGCCTGGTTCGGGCAGGGCTATGTCTTTTGGGTGATCACGGTGGAACTGGTGATCTTCGCGGCGGCCGCCCTGGCCTTCGGGGTGCTGCTGCACCGCACCAGCTTCGGCCGCACCGTTTTTGCCATCGGCAACAACAGCGTCGCCGCGCGGTTTTCGGGCATCCGCGTGGACCGGGTGCGCTTTGTCCTGTTTCTGCTGACCGGGCTGATGAGCGGCATCGCCGCCGTCTGCCTGACCTCGCGCCTTGGATCCACACGGCCGTCGATCGCCTCGGGCTTTGAACTGGAGGTCGTGACCATCGTCGTCCTGGGGGGCGTCAGCATCCTGGGCGGGTCGGGCAGCATCGCGGGCGTGGTGCTGGCGGCCATCGTGATGGGGCTGGTGACATTTGGCCTGGGGCTGCTGAACGTGCCGGGAATCGTGATGTCCATCGTCGTGGGCGCGCTGCTGATCGCGGTGATCGCGGTGCCGCGCCTGTGGTCCATGGCACGGAGAGGATGATGCAGCGATACGCCTTCCGCATGATGCTGAACCCCGGCATGGCCGACGAATACCGCCGCCGCCATGACGCGATCTGGCCGGAACTGGCGGCGCTTCTGAGGCAGGCCGGGGTGCGGGACTACTCGATCCACCTGGATCCCGAAACCAATGCCCTGTTCGGGATCCTGACCCGCCCCGACGATCACGGCATGGACGATCTGCCCGCCCATCCCGTCATGCAACGCTGGTGGGCGCACATGGCCGACATCATGCAGACCCGCGACGACAACGAACCCGTCGCGGTTCCCCTGGTGCCGATGTTCCATCTGCCATGACCCGCGTCGCCGTGATCGACATCGGCAAGACCAATGCCAAGCTGGCCCTGGTCGATGGCGACACCCTGGCCGAAATCGCCGTTGCCACCCGCCCGAACCGCCCGCTGCCCGGCCCGCCCTGGCCGCACGCGGACCTGGAGGGGCATTGGCAATTCTTCCTGCACCACCTGGCGGCGTTCCACGCCGCGCATGGCGTCGATGCGATTTCGGTCACCACCCATGGGGCGGCGGCGGTTTTGCTGGACGCCCAAGGGCGGGCCATGCCGATGCCGGACTATGAACATGCCGGTCCCGACGCGCTGGCCGCCGAATACGACGCGCTGCGGCCGGATTTCGCGCGGACCGGCTCGCCCCGGCTGCCGATGGGCCTGAACCTGGGCGCGCAACTGCACTGGCTGCTGGCAACCGATCCCGGGCTGCGGAACCGCATCGCCCATGTCCTGACCTATCCGCAATACTGGGGCTGGCGGCTGACGGGGGAACCGGCCAGCGACGTGACCTCGCTGGGTTGCCATACCGACCTGTGGGATCCCTGGCAGGGCCGGTTTTCGGACCTTGTGGACAGGCTGGGCCTAGCGGGCCGCATCGCGCCCGCCCGCAGGTCCGACGAGACGCTGGGAGGGCTGACCGCGCCCGTCGCCGCCGCGACCGGCATTCCGGCGGGCACGCCTGTCGCGGTGGGCATCCATGACAGCAATGCCTCGCTTTATCCCTATGTGCTGGGGCGCCGGGCACCCTTCGCGGTGGTCTCGACCGGGACATGGGTGGTCGCAATGGCCGTGGGCGGCGATCCGGTCGCCCTTGATCCCGCGCGCGACGTGCTGGTGAACGTGAACGCGCTTGGCCAGCCCGTGCCCTCGGCCCGCTTCATGGGGGGGCGCGAATACGAACTGATCCGCGCGGGAAGCACCGCCATGCCGGACAGGGCCGGACGCGACCGCGCGCTGGCGGCGGGGCTGATGATCCTGCCCGCCATCGAGCCGGGATCAGGGCCGTTCCGGGGACGCGCCATGGAATGGCTGGGCGCGCCCGCGCCGGAGGGGCAGCGGACGGCCGCGCTGTCCTGGTATCTGGCGCTGATGACGGGAACCTGCCTGGATCTGGTCGGCGCGCGCGGCCCCGCCATTGTCGAGGGGCCTTTCGCCCGCAATCCCGATTACCTGGACATGCTGGCCGTTCTGCGCCCTGAGGGCGTCGAGGTCGCGGCCTCGAGCACCGGAACCTCGGTCGGGGCGGCGCTGCTGTGCCTGGGCGCAGCCCCGGCGCCCCGCACCACCGCCCGGCTTGTGCCGGACCATGCCGGGGCGCTGCGGGATTACGCGGCGCTGTGGCGCCGGCGGGTCATTCCCACTCGATTGTTTACTTTACGGCATAACTAATTGAAAAACAAAGAGAAAAATATTTTTGAGAGATCGTATACCGTTGTACCCACCGTCAAAAAGATATCCTCTTGAAATCACTGGGTTTTTTCGACTGATCGGCTCAAAAAAATTCGCCATCTATCGCCGGTGACGGCCGCTGCTCCAACTCGCGGAACAGACAGCGAATGTCTTCGCAAGAGCTACATCATACCGACCCGCGGTTCAATTTTCCATCTTAGCCGAGGGATACGGGAAGCGTACAAAGGAAATGGTCTGATGAGGGGAAAGCTTTCCCCTGCGGCCGAGCCAAGGTCTCTGCCGGTCCCTTCTGCGGGGAGCCCCCGCAACGCCCCCTTTCAGAGGGCGGGCGCGTACGCCATGATGACACACGATCTTGAAAATCTGGGAGAGTTCGCGTACATCCTGAACAAGTACAACTCACAAGGAAGACGGAGATGCCCCAGGCAGCCGTGGATGACAATAAGCGCATGAACCTGCGAGTTTCGCCGGAAACCAAGGCCAAACTCGTGCGTGCCGCTGCGCTCCGCAACACCGACCTGACCAATTTCGTCACTCAAACCGCCCTGCGGGAAGCCGAGGCTGTCATCGAGGCGGCCGAGATCGTTCGCCTGTCTGCGCGCGATCATGCGCGCGTGCTCGAACTCTTGGAAAATCCCCCCAGGCCCAATGCCAAGCTGCGGACGGCAATAGCAGCGTTGCCTGATACTCTATGACGCTGCCGGCCTGGAAGGAGGAAGCAATCGCGAAATCGCATGATCGCCAGTCCTTCGACTGCGGCGATCCGGCGATGAACGATTTTCTTCGACGCTATGCGCGTCAAAGCCACGAACAGAATGCCTCGAAAACCTTCTGCGCGATCGACGTCGCCACGCCCAACCGCGTGCTCGGCTTCTACACGCTCGCCCCCTCTGCCGTGGCGCACGAGGACGTGCCGGCGTCGATGACGAAAGGGCTGGCTCAGCACGAGGTTTCCGGCTTTAAGCTGGCCCGGATCGCAACCGATGTCACAGTCGCGGGCCTCGGCCTGGGCGGTCAGCTTCTCGCAACTGCGGCGCTTCGTTGCCTGCGTATCGCGTCCGAGGCCGGCGGCGTGCTGCTGATTATCGACGCCAAAGGCGAACGTGCGGCTCAATGGTACGCCAGCTATGGAGCCGAGCCGCTTCAGAGTCGGCCGCTCACATTGGTCATGCCGCTCGCCACCTTCGCCGCCGATCTCAAGGGTAAGGGTCTTCTCTGACGGTCGTTCACCCGACGTAAAATGCTTAAGATGAGTGGGAGCAAATGCCGGCAACTGCGTTCTCAGTAAGGTTCGCGCGCGAGCTTGATGTTGATCAACTGGCGATCTTGATGACAGGCCAGCAGCCGACGTCATCACGCGACGGAGCTGAACTTCTCAGCGCTTCTGGCGATGCGATCCGCTCCGACATTCAATGTTCATCGTGCGGAAAATTCGGTGCTCACATTGTTCGCTCCGGAAGGTCGCGGGCGTCGAAGGCGATTCTCCGACAAGCCCACTTCAGGTTTGTCGATCCGAATGGTGGCGACGCCCACCATCCATTCTGCGAATTCCACGGGAACGACGAAACTCGTTCGACCCAAGATAGCCTCCTCGACTTCGGATCGGAAAAAGCGCGGAAACAAGAGCCATCCGGCTGCTGGTATGTAAGGGTATCGAGCAAGGCATATTTGACCAGCGTCGTATCAGGGACATGCGGCAGTGGTTCTTCGATCTTAAATCCGCCACCCGCTTCACGGTATCGCTGCCGCTGGAAGCGATTTCCTGGGCGCGCGCTCTTCAGCGTCATCCCCACCATCAGCGCTGGCAGTTCCACCCATCCCAAGCGGAGATGCCAGCCTTCGATTGGAAAGTCGCCGCAAAAAAACAGTTCACCGAAGAGCATCTTGACCTGTTCGAACTGGTGAAGGGCGGATTGCTACCGTTCGAGGACGCGACGTGGCGGCAAGCGATTGAACTTGCCCAGAAAAATCATGGGCGCGAGGTGTTCGACGTCACCAAGCTCCAGTCGTACTACGAGGCCGCAATCTCACTGTGCACCTTCGTCGCCGCGAATGGCGGCATCGATTTCGGCAAGCGGCAGCCCGAAATCTATCGATGGAAAGGTGCGCCAACGGCATTGCTTGCCCTATGCGCGCTTGTGCTGTTCGTCTCCGATTGGGACATGAACGCGGCGATCGCAGCCTTCGCCAAGCTGCTGTGCGCGCCGGAACCAAGCGACGTCGCACTCGGTAACGTCATCGGACTCAACCCCTTTCACGAGTACGGCGCGTGGCGCCTCGTTATCGCCTCCGGCGAGGTCGCCGGCAAAAGCCCGAACGGACTGGATTACAACGCCAGGCTTGCCGCCATCGAGGCCGCACTGCGCGAGCAGCATCGGCAGTGGAAGGAACACCAGCCGTAGGGTCGCCGCAGAGCCGAAGCCTTTAGGCGATTAGTTCTATCTCGCCTGGCTCGAACCACTCCTGCCGTATCATCGCGTCGCGTGCCAGCGTCGGATCAGCGGTGTAGTAAACGACGGCGAGGTTTTGCTCGGCGCGGCTGCAGGTCACGTAAAATAGTCGCCGCGTCCGATCGATGGTCGTCTCCTTCCCGGCCGCTTCATTCTCAAGATCCGTCTTGCTCTTCGCCTTCGTCGCGAAGAGCTTGTCATAAGCGAACATGAAGCCACGGGCTTCATCGTCGCTAACGACAACCATTACCCTCGGAAATTCCAGCCCTTTTACCCCCTGGTGCGTGTCGAACTGCGAGACGCCACGAACGTAGCGATCATATCGCTCGATCTGGTCGAAGGGCGCCTCCAGTGCCAAGCGCCAACCGCCCAACTCGCTTTTGACATCGACTTCCTCTTCCTGGTCGCCAGCGTCACCGGCTGCGTCAATCTCGCCGTCCGAGCCGACGGCATCGGCGGCGGAAAACGGGACCAGCACCTCGGGGATCGTGAAGAGGTTGGTTTCGGCGACATAGCGCAAGACCGAGCGCGCAGTGGGTTTCTGCCCCCTGTTCACCAAGGCCAGCAGGCCATCGCAGGCAGCCTTGACCTTGCTGAGAATGTCGACCTGTTTCTCGCCGGCAGCCTCAAGCGCTTTACGCTCGAGAAGTGGCGATGTGCGCCGAACGACTGCTGCGACGGCAAATCGATCTCCCGCGCGCAGGGCCGCGACTAGCGGCAATATTTCGCGGGTGAAAAGGCCAATGCCCGCACCTGTCCCTTGCAGAAAGCTCGTGCGGATGCGCTCGACCCCGTAGAGAGGCTCGAAGAACGGTTCAAAGCCAAAGCGGCGTGCTGACATCAGGTGTTCCAACGCCAGCGTCTTGATCGCGTCGGCTCCCTCCGCCCAATTCGGATCGCCGGTGATTTCAGCCATTCGTGCAGCGACGGTGGCCTCGGCCGCGCTCTTGTCGGCTATCGCCTGCGAGATGACGAACAGCCGAACAACGCCCTGCTCGGCATCGCTGCGCGGCTGCTGTTCCTCCCCATCCTCACCTCGTCTAATTTTGTTGATGAGCGTGATGACCCGTGTGGGGCAACGATGGTTCATCCGCTTCCTCGGCCTGGCCCAGACCTGCGGGATCGCCTCCGCTAGACGCTCCTTCCATCGGCGTAGATGCGCTGCATCGTGTCGCCGAAAAGTCCGAGGCAAAAGGCGTCGCGATAACGCGCCTCGGTAAGCGCCGAAGATCGGGTTCGCGATCATCGAATATACGCTGTGCGATCGTCAGCAGATCGCGTTCACCGGACGTCTCGAACTCCGTTAGGAGTTCGTTGGCGAGATAGTCGGGATTGCGCATCCAGAAATCGAGTGCCTGCAGGCGCGACTGTGAGTGCAGGACGCAAACAACATCACCTCCCCAGTGGCTCACATTATTTACATCTCCCGCAGCTTGAATGCAGGAGAGCAAGCGAATGGCTGTTTGTCTTTCGCTAGCAACAGCTATTTCTGTCACTTGGAATTCACCCCGCTGCCTATCTTCGCCAATTTTCCTGCCAGAAAGAGCATATATTTTTTATCTACAGAATTATCCTTAAAAAACTAAATGAAGCTGCTATATTCGATTTGAAACAAATACTGAATTTTGGCTAGAGGCTCGGAGAATCGACCGCAGCTTTGTCTCAATCTGTCGAAACCGAATCTAGCGGTAATCTGGAAAATCGCCGTCCTTGAGATAATCCAGCATGTCGGTGTTGGAGAGGACGGCGCTGTAGAACACATGTTCCCAAGCGTTTCGAGTGGGCGCCGCTGCATTGTTGCGAAAGAGAATGAGGTTCGTCTCGACATCGAGGTCCGCCTCGCGGAGGTTTTGGACGAGCCGAAGCAGGCGCTGGTGCTGGTTGCGAAAAAACCGGGCATAGCGCTGAACAATGCCGAGCTCCTTAACGTGTCGGCTAACCAGGGCCTGCTGCGGCGCAGTCAGGAGGGATACCGCACCCAAGTTGAAAGTTGGAGCCTCGAATGGCGGATCGATGGTGATTTCAAGCACTTGGTTCGCCGCGAACACGTCGAAATAGGGATGTAGAAAGAATCGCGGATTGGCAGCGTCGCCTGTCTTTTCCTTTTTGTTTGTCTGGCAGGCATCGCACATTGGAAACAGATTGTGCGGCGTCACGCAGAAATGCGGATACTGGCCCTTTGGCAGATAGTGATCGAGCGTATTGGGCGCGCCCGCCTCGCCGCAGGCCGGGCAGAGCGACAGATCATGATCGCGCATCGCTGCAAGCATCTTGCCCTGGACCGACCCGTCCATTGGCGAAAGATACAGGTTCATGAAGCTGTTCTTCTTGTGCGCAATGTCAGGCCAGGTCGGCACAGCAGCCGGCGATCCTTCCGCATCGATATAGGCTTGGACACAGTCGCGCCAATCCTGCGCGATGCCAGCGAAGAAACCTGCATTTTTACCCCCCTGCCGCTCGGCGACCACGTCGTCGACCATTTGCAGGCTACAGGCGGCGGGCGCGTCGAGCAGCATTACCACTGGCCGCGCTCCGTCGCTTTGATCTGAACGATGAGCTCCTCGTTGATCTCATCGCCCAGTTCCGCGATCAGCGCCTCAGCCGAGCCCAGTTCCTCAAGCTGCTCTCTGATCCAGCTCTCGAACGGTTTCGATACCGCCTTGTCCCCGAAGACATAGGACGAAATCCGCTGGAAATCGCCGCCGAAGGTCTGAAACGGGGGGTGTTTCAGGAGGACATCGTCCTCGGTCTTTTCGAAGACATGAACGCAATCGGACGGAATCTCGCGCACCGTTACCACCGAATGGGTCGCCAGCAACGCCTTCGAGTTAAACCGCGACAGGATTGTCTTGAGCATGTCGACGAACTGAATCTCGAGAGTCGGATGAAGAAACAGCTCCGGCTCATCCACCAGGATTACGCTATTGCGGCGGATCGCGCCCAGGATGTTGATGACGATGTAGGCAAAGAGTCGTTGGCCTGAACTCAACTCAATCGGTTGGCCGTCGAGAAAGAAGATCACGCCGGATGCCATTTCGAGCGCCGCGCTCAACCGTTCATCGTCGAGTTCCTCGACGCGATCGGGCGTGATCGGGATGTATCGTCGTCGATCTTCGCCATCACCAATATCGATTGCGAGTGGATCGACGAGGGCGGTCTCGTGATAGAAGGATTCCTTCCTCTTGCGCGGACCGACCTCGACCGCTGCGTAATCAAAGGCCATCGCCGTCCGCAGGACCCTCTCCATCGTCGCGACCTTGCGAGACCAATCCCGGATCGAGCGCAAGCGCCGATCGTCGGCTAGGCACTGAACTAGGGACTGCGCCGCGTTCCTCTTTGGATAGTCGTGCGACAGTGTGATCCGGCTGCGCTTGCTGGTATCGCTCGGGGTCGTGCAACCACGTAAGCCGAAATAGCGATAGGCCGCTTTATCCTGCAGTTTGCGACCTGCGAGATCGACCGGAAAGCGCTCGAACGGACTATACGAGACCACGACAAGCTGGCTGAGGTTAGGCTTCTCGACGAAACCGCGCTCGTCCTCATCCGAAGGCGAAATCCAGTCCTGCACCATCTGATGCAGCAACTGCGATTTGCCGTAGCCATTTGGTCCGATCAGGACATTGACATCATGTGGGAGCCGGGTCCGGGGCTGAAACTTCAACTTTAGTGTGGTGGCGTTGCCGAACACATTCTCGAACTGAAAACCAAGATCGAGCACCGCGATCGCCTGCCGCTCGAACACCCTCCATCCATCTATGAAGGCCTGCATGCTGGCGCGCTCGCGCTGCAGCGAGTTACGAAAGCCCTCGCTGTTCACAAGGGCCTTGGCGTCGGCGTCGTCTGCGACATGGACGAGATAGCTCGCGTCCCGGAGCACCTTCGCCACCTCGATCGCGGCCTCGATGCCAAGCGCCCCTTCTATCTGCTCATAGAAGGTGATCTCGCCGGGCACAGACACATAGTCAGCATCTGGTATAGGGAAAACGCCGTCCCAGCCCTCGTCTCGGATCTTGTCCAAGGCGGTGCTGGACGTGTGCGCCTCAGCTACCAACAGCCGAAGGCCTGGCAGTTCGACCACCTCGCCGTTCAGTCGACAGGTGACCGGGAAGCTCGTTTTGAAGCCATAGTCGTCCCAGTTGTTCGTCAACAGCTCTATAACGTCGCCTTCGACCTGCGGCGGTGGGTTGGTGTGTCGGCTCGAACGCCCCAGATAGACAACCTGCATTCTCTTTGCCCACCATCTAGGCGCAATCGCCTATCCCCAAGCCAACTCTTCTTGTCGCTAAGTATAGCGAAACAAAAGCGTGAATCTATCTGAGCTTGCATGAATGCGGCGATCACGATCAAGATGCTTTAGTTTTCGATATCCCATCGCCTGATCCAATTTATGCGCCCGGCCGCCGCTCCGCTCTGGCCGGGCCGGTTGCTTGGGGGCTCTGCCCCCTGGCGCGGCGCAAGGGATCGCTGGTGCTCGACCGGGACGGTCTCCCCAGCCTTCTGCGCGGATGCGTGTTTCTCACTCTCGCCAAGAGCTTCGATCCGCTTGTGCAGGCCGGGTGATCCCCCTCCGTCCCGGTCGCCCTTGCACCTTGCACCCCCCGGTCTCGCCGACGGGCAGGGTTGCAGCGCAGCGCTGCGCTTCAACCCAAGCCAAAGGATCAAGACCATGACCACGACCGCCGACACCGCCCCGACCGTTGAACACGGCACGACCGTCTTCATTCCGCTCAACAAGCTCAAGAAGCACCCGAACAATGCCCGCAAGACCCCGCACAGCGAGGCGTCTATCGGGGCGAAGGCGGCGAGCATCGCCGCCAAGGGCATCCTGCAAAATCTGGTGGTGGAGCCGGAATCGAACGGCAAAGGCGAGCCGACCGGCTTCTATCTCGTCAGCATCGGGGAAGGCCGCAGGCTGGCGCAGATGCTGCGCGTGAAGCGCAAGGAGTGTTGATTTCCACCCAGAAGTGACCCAGGCAGGCCCATAATTTCCATTGAGATTTGACCCATGTGACCCTTCCCCG